>CAZIBG010000008.1:0-37209 GCA_964536985.1 uncultured Candidatus Saccharibacteria bacterium
GGTAAGCGTGTTGACTACTCTGGTCGTTCAGTAATTGTTGCTGGTCCAGAACTAAAGATCCACCAATGTGGTATGCCAAAGATGATGGCCCTCGAACTATTCAAGCCATTCGTTATCGGATACCTCATCAGCAATGATCTTGCTCATAACATCCGTTCTGCAACTCGTATGATCGAAGCAGGCGAGACAGCTGTATGGGACGGACTCGACGAAGTTATTAAGGGCAAGTACGTTCTTCTTAACCGTGCACCGTCACTTCACCGTCTATCAATCCAGGCTTTCCAGCCCGTACTTATCGAAGGTAAGGCTATTCAGCTTCACCCATTGGTATGTAAAGGTTTTAACGCCGACTTTGATGGTGACCAGATGGCCGTTCACCTTCCTCTTAGCGATGCCGCTCAAGACGAAGCTAAGAACATCATGGCTGCCAACATGAACCTTCTAAAGCCAGCTGATGGTTCACCAATCCTACATATCGAACAAGATATTGTGCTTGGTTGTTACTACCTAACTTACGATCGCCCAGGAACCGAAAAAGAAACAGTTAAGGCCTTCATGAATATTGCCGAAGCCATCATGGCTCTAGACAATGGAACAATTAACCTTCAGAGTCCTGTAATCATGCCATTCCGTGGCGTTAAGCGAACTACTACTATTGGTCGCATCTTGTTCAACGAAATCTTCCCAGAAGACTTCCCATTCCAAGATGGTCCTATGACCAAGAAGAAGCTCGCCAACGTTATGGCCGACGCTTACCAGCAGTATGGTCAAATCACCACTGCCGAGATTGCTGACGACCTTAAGGACATCGCCTTCACCTACGCTACCAAATCTGGTATCAGCATGGGTATGGATGATTTCCGCGATGTTAAGGGACTCAAAGCTATCATCGACGAAGGTGAATCTCGATCGGTCGAGATCAGCGAACAGTTCGACCAAGGTTTCATTACCGACGAAGAACGTTACCGATTAACAGTCGATAACTGGCTCAAGGTTGACGGCGTTGTCCAGAAGACCCTAAGCGAACAGTTCGTTAACGAAGATAGTTCTATGTCTATCGCTGTTGTATCTGGTGCCCGTGGTAACATTGGTCAGGTTAAGACTGCTGTCGGTATGCTTGGTGTGACCATGGATACTACCGGTCGTGCAATTGAGCTTCCAATTAAGTCTGGCTATAAAGTCGGTCTAACTCCTCTGGAATACTTCACCTCAACCCGTGGTACTCGTAAGACCATGATCGATACAGCCCTCAAGACTGCTGACTCCGGTTACCTTACTCGTCGACTTGTTGACGTCTCACAGGATGTCTTTACAATTGATGACGACGTTAACGGTGACCCAGGCTTTACCATCCTCCGAAGCGATGCAGCTGAAATTGGCGTTTCATACGCTTCACGCATCCAAGGACGTTTCGCTGCCGAAAGCGTTGCTAAGCATGTCAAGAAGGGTGAACTAATCACTCCTGCTATTGCTGCTGCAATCGATGCTGACGAAGCACTTGATGGTGTAAAGATTATGAGCGCCCTCAGCTCAACCAGTGTTCGCGGTGTTGGCCGTAAGTCTTACGGTGTTGACCCAGCTACTGGTAACGTCGTAGCCGATCACCATCCAATTGGTGTTATCGCTGCACAGAGTATCGGTGAGCCAGGTACGCAGCTAACCCTCCGTTCATATCACGGTGGTGGTTCTGCTGCTGCGGAAGATATCACCCAAGGTTTGCCACGTGTCGAAGAGCTCTTCGAAGTACGTGCTCCAAAGGGTCAAGCATATCTTGCTGACATTGCCGGAACAGTTAACGTCTGGGAAGACGGTAGCCAAAGTGTTGTACAGATCTCTGCCGACGAAGGTGCCAACGTAGAAATCAGCCTCAAGGGCCGAACAGTCCAAGTGGCCAGCGGTTCTGATGTTGCTATCGGTGATGTTGTTGCTAGCGGCGACGAAGGTGCTGATCCACTCATCTCCCCAATTGCTGGAAAACTAGAAGCAACCAAGACTAAAGTCATCATTACTCCTGCCAAGCAGAGTGTCGTTAAGTACGAAATTCCAAGCTTCAAGCAAGTCACCGTCAAAGATGGCGACAAGGTTGTTGCTGGTGATCGACTTACCAACGGATCTATCAACCTCCACGAGCTCATCGAGCTACAAGGTGTTGAATCGACACAACGCTACATCATGAACGAAATCCTTCGAATCTTCGCGTCACAGGGACAAGATATTGCCTCTAAGCACCTCGAGATCATCGTTCGCCAGATGTTCAGCCGTGTTCAGATCGAAGATGCCGAAGACAGCGAATTCGTTACAGGTGACATCGTCAGCAAGCTTGCTGTTGTCGAAGCCAACGAACGACTTGTTGCCGACAAGAAGAAGCCTGCCAAGTACAACCAGCTATTGCTCGGTATTACTAAGGCCTCTCTATCAACTGACTCCTTCCTAAGTGCAGCCAGCTTCCAGGATACTACCCGTGTTCTTATTGCAGCCGCAACCAGTGGTAAGGTTGACCACTTGTATGGTCTCAAGGAAAACGTTATCCTCGGTCGCCGTATCCCAGTGGGTACCGGCTACGTTGAAGATGATGAAGAACTTGCTGAGTCGGAAGCCGAGCTAGAGATCGCCGCTTAAGTAGCGATCCCGGCTTAGCCACATAAAATAAGTGAGGACCCGTCCTCACTTATTTTTTTTTGCCAGCATGTTTGTAGGGAAAAGAACTACTTGGAAAATTGGCGCAAGAATGTAGTAAAAGTTTCGGATGACATTAATTGTTTGTGCTGATCTTTACACCACCATGACCATACATCGGCGTTATCTTCCTGAATTGTAGCGCTGTAATCAGCCCATGATAGCCACTTATAATCTTCCACTTCTTCGGGATTAGGGGAAGGTGCACTTGCAGCGATTGCAACATATACGGGACAGAATTCGTGTTCAATAATGCCCTTATAGGGCGGGGTCTTGTAGCTGTACTTCGGAAGAATCAGCTGCAACTTATCAACTTTCATTCCTAGTTCATACGCTGCACGCCGGACGATGGCATCTTCACGAGATTCATCGGGCAGTGGATGTCCACAGACCGAGTTAGTCCAAACATCAGGCCATACTTTTTTACTATGAGCCCGCTGCGTAACAAGAAATTCTCCCTTATCGTTGAATATGTAACAAGAAAAGGCAGAGTGCATACGAGTGTTAGCATTATGAGCTTCAAGCTTAGGCGCCGTCTCTCCCGTAGGAGTACCGTCCTCATCAACATATGTAACTAATTCTTTGTTTGGATCTACCATCTGTTACCTCTACTAATTACTGTTTATTCTAGCTAAATGAGCAGCTATTTTGCTGTGCACCACTCCATCGGTCAGATCGCTAAGGTGGAATCTTTCCTGAGCTGGAAGCGTGTAATTATCAAAACCAAGAGCACTAATTACTCCACTGATCGCTTCGGTAGGGGCAGATGCGCTAGCCGTAACTGCAACCAAGCCGTCGATTACGGGAATATTTGCGGCCTCACTTGCATCAGCAACAGTGTAGACATCGGTTTGTGTACCATTTTTACGAGTGAGCATTCGGGCATAGTCGGCATAGCCGTTCCCGTTAGCAGACTTAGGATCCGTAACTACAATGAGCTGACGAGGTTTTAGTTGCACTAACTGTTCTACGCCTTCTTGACGCTCTCGAACCGCTCGGCAAGCATCACGTGCATGTGAGGTTCTAACAGTAGTGTCTGGTCGATATCTTGCGATAAATGCTCGTAATTCAGCCTGGTAGGCCTCAACTTCGGTGTCGATCAAGGTAGTTTGCACTGCAACCCTTACTTGCTCAGTATCAGGCAGCATAGCCAAGTCAAAGTCCTCTCCAAGCTCTAAATAGCGTCGCTCGACGGGCGAGTGAATGAGGTCATCTTTATCATCTATATAAAAGTGAAGATTGCCCATCATACCTTGGACTTCGTCATGTAATTCTGCTCTGTTCGATTCGTCTGGATCTGGTTTGTCATGACAAATATATACTAGAGTGGCCGCTTCTCGGCGGGCACGCTCCGCAGCAATATGGGTAGCCGTAACAAGTGGACAAGTGGCGTCGATAATTGTTGATCCACGCTCCATAAGAGCATGTCGCACGTCATCGCCGATGCCATGAGCGCTCGTTAATGTTACCTGATCACGTGGTATTTCCTCAACAGTATCAACAAATACAAGCCCTAGGGACTCCAGCCTGGCAGTTACACGACGGTCATGAACAATATCATGCAAACCATAAACGGTTTCTATACCAGCATTTCTAGCTTCGGTAATAGCTAGTTCGGCTAAATCGACGGCACCAACAACACCTTTACAGAATCCGTAGGCATCCGGTAAGGCTAAACTGCGCTCAGGTGTGTCAAGCATCTCCACATAATAACCCACCGTTACCATTGCGTGCAAACCTGGTATCTGTTAAAATAACAGTTGAGTTTCATCATTCAATAAATAAATGGATGTCGAGTCGACGCGTTACAGTTGGAAGGGATATCGTGCTGGTATCCAGCCAACTGCGACAACGTCTTGACAGTAGCATCCGATAAGGACAATTACATTGCCAACAATTAATCAGTTAGTTCGCAAGCCACGTGCCCGAACAACCGCAAAATCCAAGTCACCACACCTTAGCCGCGTGGTAAACAACCTAAAAACTCGTAACTACGAAAAACCAGCGCCATTCAAGCGCGGCGTTTGTGTCAAGGTTACTACTAAGACGCCTAAGAAGCCTAACTCAGCGCTTCGTAAAGTAGCTCGTGTACGCCTAAGTAACGGCCACGAAGTATGGGCCTACATTGGTGGAGAAGGTCACAACCTTCAAGAGCACGCCGTAGTACTTATTCGTGGTGGACGAGTAAAGGACCTTCCAGGTGTTCGTTATCATATCGTTCGAGGTAGCTTCGACCTTCAGGGTGTTGCTGACCGCAAGAGCAGCCGATCTAAGTACGGTGCTAAGAAAGACAGTAAGTAATCATGCCACGTAAAGTAACTAAAGCATTAGTCCGAGATATCCAACCAGACCGAACCTACAACAGTGTTATGGTCCAAAAAGTCATCAACCGCGTTATGCGTGATGGTAAAAAGCAGATGGCCGAAAAGCTTGTCTACGAAGCCATGGAAAAAGCTGCTAAAAAACTAAAGGTAGACAACCCTCTAGACGTCTTCGAACAAGCCCTAAAGAATGTCCAACCACATGTCGAAACTCGATCTCGCCGTGTTGGTGGAGCAAACTACCAGATTCCTTTCGAAGTTAAGGGTCAACGCCAGAACCACCTAACTATTATGTGGTTTGTAGCCGCTGCACGCGCTCGTCGCGGTATTGGCATGGCCGATCGTCTTGCTGCTGAATTTATGGATGCCTACAATGGTGCCGGTTCAGCTGTCAAGAAGCGTGAAGACACCCACAAGATGGCCGAAGCTAACCGAGCATTCGCTCACTTCGCACGGTTCTAGGGTCGTTATGGGTATGCCGGTAGCCTCAATAGATGTACATTGTCCAACAAACCCTGAGCTTGTCTGCCCGTATCGTGCCAGCTGGGCCGAGATGTATGCACATCCAGAAACTCGTGCAGACGACCCAATCCAAGTTGGAACAGCATTCGAGCATGACGACAAAGTCCTCGCCCTCAAGGGTGCCGAACACGAACTTGCAGCCTTAGCAATTGGCTGCGACAGGATAGCAAATGAACCAGAATGCCCCATCGCCCTACAAATGTCCCAGAGCAAGGTTAGAATTACATTAAGAGATATCTTTCGATCAGTCGTCGGGTCACCAAGAACGTAAACAATAAGGAATAATATGGCAAAGAAATACGCACTCACGCACATCAGAAACATTGGAATTATCGCGCACATTGACGCAGGTAAGACCACAACAACCGAAGGTATTTTGTACCGAACCGGCCTAAAGCACAAAATTGGTGCTGTTCACGAAGGTGGAACAACTACCGACTGGATGGCTCAAGAGCGTGAGCGTGGTATTACCATTGTTTCTGCTGCTGTTTCTTGCTTCTGGAAAGATCACCAGATCAACATTATCGATACTCCAGGTCACATCGACTTTACCGTAGAAGTAGAGCGCAGTCTTCGCGTATTGGACGGCGCCGTTGTGGTATTCGACGGTAAGATGGGTGTTGAGTCACAATCCGAAACTGTATGGCGACAAGCCGACAAGTACAAAGTCCCTCGTATCTGTTTTATCAACAAAATCAACCAAACTGGTGGAGACTTCTACAAGTCACTTGCCACTATCCATGCCCGTCTTAACAAGCGAGCCTTCCCAATTCACTTACCAATTGGTTTTGAAAAAGACATCAATGGTATCGTCGACCTCGTAGCCATGAAGGCCTATACATATAGCGACTTCACCGACAAGGCGCTTATCGAGGGCGAAATCCCTGAAGATATGCTTGACCAAGCCAAAAAGGCTCGTAGCCTGCTCATCGAAAACGCTGTGGCCGAAGACGAAACCATCCTCGAAAAGTACTTCGAAGTTGGAGAAGAAGGCTTATCTGAAGACGAAATCAAGACCGCTATCCGTGCCGCTATCCTTTCTGGTAACTTCTTTGCCGTAACTGGTGGAGACGGCCGTGGAGTTATTGTAGAAAAAGTTCTCGACCTCGTTGTCGACCTCCTTCCTAGCCCGATAGAACGTGGCTCAACCTGGGGTACCAACCCTAAGACTGGCGACGAAATCGAGCGCAAACCATCTGCCGAAGAACCACTATCTGGTCTTGCTTTCAAGATCGCTACCGACCCATTCGTAGGTAAGCTAGCTTACTTCCGTGTATATTCAGGAACTCTTAAGTCCGGATCATACATCCTCAACAGTTCTACTGGCGAAAAAGAGCGTGTTGGACGTGTTGTCCGCATGCAAGCCGACAAGCGTGAAGACGTTGAAGAAGTAGAAGCTGGTGACATCGCTGCCATAGTAGGCCTAAAGGGAACAACAACTGGTCAAACATTGTGTGACCCTGCCCATCCAATCGTTCTCGAAAGCATCGACTTCCCAGAACCTCCTGTCAGCATCGCCATTGAGCCAAAGACTAAAGCCGACCAAGAAAAGATGAGCACCGCTCTGCAGCGCCTTGCAGAAGAAGATCCAACCTTCCGCGTAAAAGTGGATGACGAAACCGGCCAAACCATCATCAGTGGTATGGGCGAGCTTCACCTCGAAATCCTGGTAGACCGCATGAAACGCGAATTCACTGTCGAAGCAAACATTGGTCAACCACAGGTAGCCTACCGAGAAACTATCCGTAAGGATGCCGTCGAGATCGAAGGTAAGTTTGTTAAGCAGTCCGGTGGACGTGGTCAATACGGTCACGTATGGCTACGCCTTTCTCAAAACGAAGCAGGCAAGGGCTTTGAGTTCATCAACTCCATCAAGGGTGGATCAGTCCCGAGCGAGTATATTAAGCCTGTTGCTCAAGGTATTGAAGAAGCTATGAACAACGGTGTCTTGGCCGGGTATCCAGTCGTAGACATTAAAGCTGAGCTATACGATGGAAGCTACCACGATGTTGACTCCAACGAAATGGCCTTCAAAATTGCCGGATCAATGGCTCTCCAAGCAGGTGTTAAAGCTGCCAACCCAGTGTTAATGGAGCCAGTCATGAAAGTTGTTGTTGTTACTCCAGAAGAGTTCATGGGTGACGTCATCGGTGACCTTAACAGCAAGCGTGGACGAATTGAATCTATGGAAGACCTTGCAAGTGGTGTTAAAGAAATCACTTCCTTTGTACCACTTGGCGAAATGTTCGGTTACACAACCAACCTCCGAAGTGCTACTCAAGGTCGTGCAAGCTCAAGCATGGAGCTAGACCACTACGCTGATGTTCCTAGCCACGTGGCAGAAGCCATCATCGCTAAAAACGCAAAATAGTCATGTCTTCTAGCTCGTCAGTCGAAAGATCAACGCCAACCGAAACTAAAGTGTTTCTAGATGGCAGCAGTGTCTTGTCTGGCGACGAGCTAGATTCACTTATTAGTGATCGCACTCTAGCTGCACGATGTATTGGCTGCACACTTATCAGCGATGAACTGCATCAGTCAGATGCCGAACGTGCAGCAAAGATAATTGATGATGCCTTGACCAACTGTCCATACACTTCAGGATACATGGGGGCAGTGGTAAGGTCATGCGTAATAGATAGTCGGCATGAACAAGACAAATTGGACATAAATCGGGATTTGTACGAACGAGGCATCTATTAGTTGCTAGTTCTACCGACACGGTATTGTTTGTGAAATAGTGTATAGTTTTGCATATGATAAACAAACTTAAGCTCAACGTAAGTTCGACAATACAAAAACTCAAACTTCTCAGCCCATTAAAGTTAACATTGGTGATTGCAGCGGCATTAGCAGTGACATCAACAGCTGCTGGAGCAACCTATTTATCCGTACGTGATACTACTCCGGATTCTGACACGGCAGGGACCACTCAGGTCGATACCAACAACAACGACATAACCGATAAGAAAACTGAGGAGACGGCGGCAAATACACCTACGCCGGTTGAGACACCAAAACCAGCACCTGCAACTGCTGCAGCTCCAGCCCCTTCAAAAGCAACAGTCAAATTCACAAAGGGGGGAGGCAGCCTACAGGGAAGCACGGTAGTTATTGCGCTTACAGCTAACGCAACTCTTAACGGAACATGTACCTACACTCTAACACTAGGTAATTCTACGATCACCCAGTCTAACAGCGCCAAAAATACTACTGTTTGCGCAATCAATATTCCTGTATCGACCTTCCCTAAATCAGGCAACTGGTTCTTTAGCCTTACCTATAAATCAGTTGATGGTAACACCAGTGGAATCGGCGGAGGATTCGATATTACAATTGTTCCAGAAGTACGTGAAATTAACTTCACTAAAGGAGGCGCTGGCTTAAACGGTGCAGTAGTCTCCGCAAGTGGTAACCTATCCGAGAACCAATCGGGTATCTGTACCTATACCTTCTCGCTCAACGGTACTGTTAGAGTCAGTAAAACCACCACTATTTCAAATAGTAACCGCTGCGCCATCGACATCCCCATCGGCGACTTTCCTAAAAGCGCAATCTACAGCTATAACCTTTCGTTTATTAGCAACGATACGTTAACCGTAGCCAATCAAGGTGCTTTCGACGTAGAAGTTTTCTAAGAGTATTCGTGCCTGTCTCCCAGGCGCATAAATGGACGACTGGGAGACTTTACAAACACCGGTGGCTCATCTATAATTAATTGGTAACTCGCGAGAGGGCTTTTTGATTTATGCTTGGCAGACGCCTGAGCTTAAACCAAAATATGGATCGCGAACACAACAAACTAGCTCTATAAAACTAACCAAGGAGAATCACCTATATGGCTGATAACTTTGACCGAACCAAACCTCACGTTAACGTGGGTACCATGGGTCACGTTGACCACGGTAAAACAACACTAACTGCAGCTATTACAGCTGTGCTCGCTAAGAAGCTTCCTAGCGCAGTTAACCAGCCGATTGCGTATGACGAAATCGACAACGCTCCAGAAGAAAAAGCTCGTGGTATTACCATTGCTACTTCTCACCAAGAATATGAAAGCGAAAAGCGTCACTACGCTCACGTTGATATGCCAGGTCACGCTGACTATGTTAAGAACATGATCACCGGTGCTGCACAAATCGACGGTGCGATTCTTGTTGTTGGTGCTAACGACGGCCCACTTCCACAAACTCGTGAGCACGTTCTTCTTGCTAAGCAAGTTGGTGTTCCAAAGATTCTTGTATTCATGAACAAGATGGACCTCGCTGATCCAGAACTAGTCGAACTAGTCGAAATGGACATCCGTGAACTACTCGCAAAGAATGGTTACGACGAAGATGCTCCTATCATCAAGGGATCTGCTACTAAGGCTCTTGCTGGCGATCCTGAAAACGAAGATGCAATCATGGAACTCGTACGAGCTATGGACGACTTCGTTCCAGAGCCAAAGCGCGAACTAGACAAGCCATTCCTTATGCCAATCGAAGACGTCTTTAGTATCAAGGGTCGTGGTACCGTTGCTACTGGTCGTATCGAACAAGGTATCGTCAAGGTTGGTGAAGAAGTTGAAATCGTTGGTATCCGCGATACTCGTAAGAGTACCGTTACTGGTGTCGAAATGTTCAAGAAGAACCTTGACCAAGGTCAAGCCGGTGACAACGTTGGTATCCTCCTTCGAGGTATCGAGCGTGATGACATCGAACGCGGCCAGGTTCTTGCTAAGACCGGTTCCGTTACTCCTCACACCGAGTTTGATGCAGAAGTCTATATCCTCACCAAAGAAGAAGGTGGACGTCACACTCCATTCTTCAAGGGTTACAAGCCTCAGTTCTACTTCCGTACTACTGACGTAACCGGTGAAGTTGAACTTCCTGCTGACAAAGAGATGGTTATGCCTGGTGATACAATCACCTTCAAGGTAAAACTACTCGCTCCTATTGCTATGGAGCAAGGTCTTAACTTCGCTATCCGCGAAGGTGGCCGAACCGTTGGTGCTGGTGTTGTAACCAAGATCAACAAATAGTCTAACCCTAGACTAAACAAAAGAGCGTCGAGCAATCGGCGCTTTTTTAATTGAGCTAACGACCTTGACCGATAAACGGCACGTACCTCATACTGCTATCTATGAAGAAAACACTTATAACAGCAGTTCTTATTATTAAGTTTGGGGCTATTTACTCCAGCCGTTGCAATGGCTCATGATGGCGAAACTCATAGCGCCGATGATGCTACTATTGAACACAATCTCAAAGAACAGGGACTCGACAAGGCACCAGAGCCTGTAACAATTCCTAAAAGTGAGATGTATGGACTTAAGCCTTCTTCTGGATTCGTGGATGAGAATGGCAAACCTCTTTCCGATGAAGAGTACGCCGCCTACCGCAAAGAACAAGAAAAAGGCATATTCGAAAAATATCCATTCGTGACCGCTGGCCTGGCCCTAGGGGTTACTGGCTTAATCGTCTACAAAGTTAAGAAACGTCGCTAGTCTTTACTATTACCTAATCATATTGTAGAATAACAAAGTAAATTAATGGTGATGACTAAAAGTCGTTGCATCGTTCTTATAGCGTTGCAGGGATGTTACATCACAAGGAGATCCAATGGCTGAAGCCAAAAAAGTAGATAGCAAACCGCGAATTCGTATTCGTCTTAAGGCCTATGACCACAAAGTCATCGATCAAGCTGCAAAGCAGATTGTTGATACCGCTCTGCGTACCGGAGCTGTTATTGCTGGTCCAATCCCACTTCCTACAAAGCGAACTACTTATACCGTAGTTAAAAGTCCTCACGTCTACAAGAAAGGTCGTGAACAATTCGAAATGCGCGTCCACAAGCGCCTTATCGATGTCATGGACCCAACTCCAAAGACTATCGACAGTCTTATGAACATCAGCCTTCCAGCTGGTGTTGACGCCGAAATCAAGATGTAATCATCCACGATTCCTGCAAAAGCCCTCCACTCGGAGGGTTTTTTGCATTATGTGATCTGTTATACTAGTGCTTATGGTTAAATCAAAAACAAAAATCAAAAAGAAGCCAGCAAGAACCTCAAACCTAGAGATGGATAGTATATTCGTCTTAAAACTAGTTCTATTTCTGATTCTAGGCTCTCAATGGCTCTACATCGATAATGCTAATAGCGGCTCAAGCTATCCAATCCCTGTGGGCGCCATCATAGGTCTAGGCTTTGCACTTCATGAGCACTTTAAGATTGATCGTAAAATTGAATACGCATTATTACTAGTGTCGATGTTTGTAGGCTTCTGGCTGCCAATTGGAATTTCCCTCAAACACTAATCTTGTTGTAGAATAGTCTACTTGTTGACAGGGGTAAGGTTTATCTGCTAATCTGTATTGGTATATCAAATCCTGTTCTTGGTAATTAGGAAGGTTCAACTCTGCACAACAGGGGCGAAAACCACCAGTCACCAAGCATTTTTATGTCTTGCCCCTTACAAGACTAGGCATAAAGAAACACGAACAGCTAACAACGAGGAACTATGAAAGCATTCATTACCCGCAAAATCGGTATGACCAGCATTGTTGCTGAAGATGGCAGCGTTATTGCTGTTACTTTGCTTTCCGCTACCCCTAACACTGTTACCCAGGTTAAGACGCTCGACGTAGATGGCTATAAGGCTGTCCAAATCGGTGCCGAAAACTCCAAGAAAATTGGAAAGACCATGGCAGGACATCTTAAGGCAGCGGAAGCCGTAAACAAAAACGTAAACTCAAAGATTATTCACGAATTCCGTCTCGACTTCGAAGAATCACCAGAAGACCTCAGCGTAGGAGCAGAACTCACCGCAGAGGTCTTTTCAGTTGGCGACGTCGTTAAAGTAACTGGAACCTCAAAAGGTAAAGGTTTTGCTGGAACGATCAAGCGACACAACTTCCACCGACAGCGCAAGACGCACGGTGGTAAGGGTAACACTCGTAAGCCAGGTTCAATTGGCTCTATGTATCCTCAGCACATTTTCAAAGGAACTCGTATGGCTGGTCAAATGGGCCACGAAAAAGTTTCTGTTAAAAACCTCAAAATTGCTCTTGTCGATGCAGAACTTAATGTCATCGGTGTTACCGGTGCCGTTCCTGGTCCTCGTAAAGGCATTGTATTTATCGAAGGAGCAAAATAATGAGTGTATCTACTTATACTAAGACTGGCAGCAAAGCTACCACTCCTGCAAAACTTGATAAGGCTATCTTTGACCTAACCGTCGAAAATCATGAACTTGTTAAGCAAGCATATGTAACCTACCTTGCTAATGGCCGCGAAAACCTCGCAGTTACGCTAAAGCGTGGCGAAGTAAGCGGTGGTGGTAAGAAGCCATGGAAGCAAAAGGGAACCGGCCGTGCTCGTTTCGGTAGCTCACGTGTGCCAATTTGGCGTGGTGGTGGTATCACCTTTGGTCCAACAGGAAACGAAAACTACTCAAAGAAGCTCAACGTCAAAGCTAAGCGACAGGCTATTCGCCAGGCACTCAGCATGGCTAACGCCGAAAGTCGCATCAGCGTCATCGAAGCTATCGTTGCTAAAGAAGGCAAGACTAAAGACATCCAGGCACTACTAACAAAGGTTGGTGCTAAGCGCCGAACACTACTTGTTGTAGATACCAAAGATACCGACATCATCCGGGCAACTGCCAACCTAAAAGATGTCACACTAGTTACTGCTAAGTACCTAAACGTTTTTGACATCGTAAACGCTCATCACCTGATTATCACTCAGAAGTCACTAGCTATTATTAGCGAATGGCTCGGTGAAGCTGCACCTGCCAAGGAGACCAAGTAATGAATCACATCGTACTCAAGCCTCGTATGAGCGAAAAGGCATATGCCCAGAGTCAACTTAATAACGTCTACGTTTTTGTAGTACCTAATAACGCAAACAAGCAGACTGTCGCTCAGGCAGTAGAAGCTCAGTTTGGCGTTACTGTAACTAATGTTCGTACCGTAATCCAAAGTGGTAAAAGCCTTACTAGCCGCAGCAAGCGAACTCGTGGTGTCACTGTTTTCCGCAAAGACATCAAGAAAGCTTACGTGACTCTTAAAGCTGGCGATCACATTGCAATCTTTGACGCTCCTGAAGAAGTTAAGACTGATTCAAAAGCCGACAAGAAAGTAGCTAAGAAAGCTACGACCGCGAAGGAGACCAAGTAATGGCTATTAAACTATATAACCCAAAGACTCCTGGTCTACGTGGCATGACCACACAGGATATGAGTGAGATCACTACTAAGCGACCACTCAAATCTCTTCTTGTAATCAAGAAGCGTGTTTCTGGCCGTAACAACCAAGGTCGTATCACTACCCGTCACCGCGGTGGTGGTGCTAAGCAGTTCTACCGCTTAGTAAACTTTAAGCTTGCCGAAGGTAGCACCGCTATCATCGAAGCAATCGAATACGATCCAAACCGTAGCGCTCGTATTGCACGAATCAAGGAAAGTAATGGAACATACCACTACGTACTTGCTGCAAAGGGCATGAAAGTTGATCAGCAGATCCAGAGCGGCGAAGAAGCTCCAATCGAAACTGGTAACCGCCTAGAGATCAAGAATATTCCTGTCGGTAGCCTTATCTATGGCATCGAAATCCAACCAGGCCGTGGTGCACAAATGGTCCGCTCCGCCGGAACCAGCGCACAGCTAATGGCTAAAGAAGGTGAATACGCTCAAGTACGTATGCCTTCAGGCGAAGTACGACGCGTACTCATGACTTGCATGGCCAGCATTGGCCGTGTTGGTAACGAACAACACCAAAACATCAAGATTGGTAAAGCTGGACGTAACCGTCACAAGGGTATTCGCCCATCTGTTCGTGGTGTTGTTATGAACGCCGTCGATCACCCTCACGGTGGTGGTGATGGTGGACGTCACCGTATGGCTAAGGCGCCTCGAACTCCATGGGGTCAGAAGACTCTTGGATTCAAGACTCGACGTCGTAAGAGTACAACCAATATGATCGTAAGAAGCCGACATGCGGCTAAACGGAAGTAATTAGGGAATAAGGAATAACTATGAGTAGATCACTAAAAAAAGGACCATTCATCGACCCTAAGCTTGCCAAGAAAGTAAGTGCACTAGGTAACGAAGACCGAACCATTATCAAAACATGGGCTCGTTCTTCTACCATTAGTCCTGACTTTGTCGGTAAGACCATTGCCGTACATAACGGCAAGGTTCATGTTCCAGTATTCGTTACTGAAAACATGGTAGGACACAAGCTAGGTGAATTCAGTCCAACACGTAAATTCCGCTCTCATGGCGGTAAGCTCGCGAAAGGTAAGAAGTAATGCCCGTTCTATCAGTCGCTAAAGGCGTAAATATGAGCCCCCGCAAGGTTGCTGTTGTAGCAGCTCTTGTTCGTGGCCGTACCGTCGAAGACGCGCTAACAATTCTTTCACACGTTCCTCGTGCTTCCGCAATCCCTGTCCGTAAAGCAATTGAATCAGCTAAAGCTAATGCCGATCACAACCACCGCCTCAAGCCTGATACGCTTGTTATTACCGAGATCAGCGTTAGCCCTGGTGTTCGCCTCAAGCGATTCCGCCCTGCTGCACAAGGTCGTGCACTTCCATTCATGCGTCGCACCAGCCACATTCGTGTTGTTGTTGATGGTGAAGCCCGACCAGTCAAAAAGGCTGTTGCTGAAAAACCAGCTGTAAAGACCCCAGCAAAGAAAGCAAAGGAGACTAAGTAATGGGTCAAAAAGTAAATCCAATTTCTATGCGTCTCCAGGTCAATAAAGACTGGCGCAGCAAATGGTTCGCAAACAAGCGTGAATACGCCGCATATCTTGCCAAGGATCTTCGTGTCCGCAAGATGGTTCAAGACAAGCTTGGTTCTCGTGCCGCTATCAACAAGATTGATATCGAACGATCTCCAAACCTCGTAACCGTAACTATCTATACAGCTAAGGCTGGTGTTGTTATCGGTCGCGGTGGAGTTGGCGCACAAGAGCTTAAAGCTGCTATCGAAAATATTTACCAGGCTCAAACCCGCGTAAATATCGAAGAAGTTAAAAAGCCAGAACTACACGCTAAGCTTGTAGCTGAGAACATTGCACACCAAATCGAACGACGTATGTCATTCCGACGAGCAATCAAGTCTACAGCTGCAGCAACTATGCGTGCTGGTGCCCAAGGTATCCGTATCGAAGTATCAGGCCGACTAAACGGTGGTGATATGGCTCGACGCGAAAAAGAAGTTCAGGGATCCGTTCCTCTTCATACACTTCGTGCTGACATCGATTATGCCCACGTTCCTGCAATGCAGCCTGGTGCCGGTATCATCGGTGTTAAGGTTTGGATCTATAAAGGTGAGGTAGCTTAACATGTTAATGCCTAAACGAACGAAATTCCGAAAGGTACGCAAAGGCCGAATTACCGGTGTTGCTACCAGCGGCAATTACATTGCCTTCGGTGACTTCGCCCTCCAGAGCCTTGGCTCTGAGCGAATCACTAGCCGCCAGATCGAAGCAAGTCGTCAAGCGATGACTCGTTACATCAAGCGTGGTGGTAAAATCTGGATCCGCATCTTCCCACATACTCCAGTGACTCGTAAGCCACAGGACGTAAAAATGGGTAGCGGTAAAGGTAACCCAGAATTCTTCGTAGCCAAGGTTCGCCCTGGCACCATCCTGTTCGAAATGCAGGGTGTAAGCGAAGAGGTAGCCCGCGAAGCAATGCGCCTCGCAAGCCATAAACTACCAATCAAGACTAAATTCTTGGTTAAGGACGAGGCATAAAGAAATGAAGATGATAGATATCCGTAAACAAACCACCGCAGACTTGGCTACCGAGAGTACCAAGCTCCGCGATGAGATCGCAGAATTGCGCCGACGCGTACATATGGGCGAACTTAATAATGTTCGTGCAATCCGCGCTAAGCGTAAAGACCTAGCCCGCGTGCTCACGATTCTCGGTGAAAAACTATTGAAGGAGAGCGCATAATGGCTAAAACACTTATTGGCGTCGTAGTCTCAGATAAAACCGATAAAACTATCGTTGTATCTGTGCAGACCCACAAAACACACCCGTTATATCGAAAAGCATATAACACCAACAAAAAGTTCATGGCTCACGACGAGAAGAACGAAGCTAAGCATGGTGACACCGTTGTCATTAGCGAAACTCGACCACTCAGCGCCCGTAAGCGCCACACACTCGATAAAATTGTCGAACGTGCAGCAATTACACAGGCCGAATCAGTCGAAGCAGTTACTGCAGAGCCTGTAGTCGAAGCCAAGGTTAAGCTTCCTAATGTCAAGAAAGCGAAAGCCGAAGATGACAGTTCTGATTCAGAAGGGGAGAAAGCTTAATGATCCAACAAGAATCACGACTTGGTGTTTGCGATAACAGCGGCGCCAAAGAAATCCTTTGTATCCGCGTTCTTGGCGGAACCCGTAGGCGCTATGCGCATGTTGGCGATGTAATCGTTGCAACCGTAAAACAAGCTAACCCACAGGGTAACGTTAAGAAGAAGACTGTTGTCCGAGCCGTAATCGTTCGAACCAAAAACGCTATCAAGCGTAAAGATGGTTCAACTATTCGTTTCGACGACAACGCAGCCGTCATCATTGGTGACGACAAATTACCTAAAGCAACTCGTATCTTCGGTCCCGTTCCCCGCGAACTCCGTGATATGGGTTACGCGAAGATCATATCCCTCGCACCGGAGGTCCTATAATGTTTAATCCACGTACAAAACTATCAACCGTTAAAACCGTTTTCAAGATCCGTCTTAAAAAAGACGATGTTGTTGTGGTCCGTGCTGGAAAGTACAAAGGCCAGACTGGTAAGGTTGTGGCGACTCATCCGAGCACCAATAAAGTCACCGTTGAGGGAATCAACATTGTTAAGAAGGCAATGAAGCCAAACAAACAATATCCTCAAGGTGGAATCATCCCAATCACTAAGCCAATTGATGTATCTAAGGTCGGAATCATCGACCCAAGCACCAAGAAAGCTAGTCGTATTAGTTACAAGCTCGATAAAGAAGGCAAGAAAACTCGCGTCTTCACTCAGAGTGGAAAGGAGATCAAGTAATGGCTACTGCAGAAAAAACTACCGCCAAGACTAAGACAGCAACAAGCACCTATGTCGCACGTCTAAAAGATCTCTATAACACACAGTACGCTGCTGAACTGATGAAAGAACTCGGACTTAAGAACGTTAACCAACTACCACGACTCGAGAAAATCGTTGTCAACGTAGGATTGGGACGTGCTAAAGACGACAAGAAAATCATCGAGACCAGCAAGAACACTATTCGTAAGATCACTGCTCAAGAACCAATCGAAACCATCGCTAAGAACTCCATTGCTGGATTCAAACTACGTGAAGGTAACAAAATTGGTCTTAAGGTAACCCTCCGTGGAAACCGTATGTACGAATTTGCTGATCGCGTAATCAACATCGTACTTCCTCGACTACGTGACTTCCATGGCGTCAAGGCAGGTGCATTTGATAAGTCTGGCAACTACAGCCTTGGCTTTGTTGATCAGTCAGTCTTCCCTGAGTTGACCTTCGAAGAAACTACTACTGCCCATGGTTTACAGGTTGTGTTTGTTGTCCGTGCTCAAGAAGCTGAGCATTCACGCGCCTTACTAACCAAGCTTGGTATGCCATTCGAAAAGACTAACGAGAAGGAGGCCAAGTAATGGCACGAAAATCAAACATTGCGCGTGACCTAAAGCGCCAGAAAATGATCGTAAAATTTGCAGCCAAGCGTGCAGAACTTAAAAAGATGGGCGACCTCGAAGGCCTCCACTTGTTACCACGTAACTCTTCTCCAACTCGTTGGAAGAACCGTTGTATCGAGACTGGACGACCACATGCGTACATGCGTACCTTTGGTCTATCCCGTATCTCATTCCGAGAACATGCAAGCAAGGGCGAAATCCCTGGTGTAACGAAAGCGAGCTGGTAAGATGTCTACAACTTCAACCGATCCAATCGCAGATATGCTTTCAAGAATTCGTAACGCAATCGCTGTACGAAAGACAGAAGTACTTCTGCCACATAGCAAAGTTAAAGAATCTGTTGCAAGCCTCTTGCAAGAGAACAACTTTATCGACCGTGTAACTGTTTCTGATGCTAGCATCGGCAAGACATTACACGTCACCATTAATGGCGAATCAAGCAACGCCCGTATTACCGAGATCAAGCGTCTTAGTACTCCAGGTCGTCGCTACTACGTCAGTTCAAAAGAAATCCCTACCGTTAAAAGCGGCCGTGGTATCGTTATTGTCTCTACCAGCAAAGGTATGATGACAGGAACCGAAGCCAAGGCAGCTGGTATCGGTGGCGAATTAATCTGTAAGGTATATTAATATGAGTCGCGTAGGTAAATCACCAATCACAGTTCCCTCGGGAGTTTCAGTAACGATTGCAGACGATGCAATCACTGTTTCCGGCTCTAAGGGCACTCTAAGCCAGTTCACCATGCCAGACATCACTGTCGCGCAAGAGGGTGAACAAATCATCGTCACACGTGCTAATGACGAGCCTAAGATCCGTGCTAAGCACGGTCTTATGCGAGCCCTGATCAACAACATGGTTGTTGGCGTAACCGAAGGTTTCAGCAAGAAACTTGAAATCAACGGTGTAGGTTTTCGTGTTGCACAGCAAGGTACTGACCTAAAACTTAATCTTGGCTTCAGCCATGATGTTATCTATAAGGTTCCTGCTGGCGTAACAACAACTATCGAAGGTACTAACATTACTGTATCCGGCATCAGCCGACAGCAGGTTGGTCAAGTTGCAGCAGAAATCCGAGCTCTCAAAAAGCCTGAGCCATATAAAGGCAAGGGAATTAAGTACGCAGACGAACGCATTATCCGCAAGTCTGGTAAGTCAGGTAAGGATAAATAATCATGAATCGTCTCGTTAAAAAAGTACAGAATCTTGCACAGCGAAAAGGCCGTGTCCGCTCTACCGTTATCGGTACACAAGAACGACCTCGCCTGACGGTAACTATCAGCAACAAACACATCATTGCCCAGGTAATCGATGATTCTACTTCTAAGACACTTGCATATGCTACAACCGTTGGTTCAAAAGCAGCAGGGACTATGAAGGAAAAAGCCGAAGTAATTGGTGCCGAAATTGCTAAGAAAGCTAAGACAGCTAAGGTAACCAAAGTTGTGTTCGACCGAAATGGCCGACTATACCACGGTCGCGTTCAAGCTCTTGCTGATAGCGCACGTAAGAACGGATTGGAATTCTAATATGAACAATGATCAAAAACCAGCATCAACCGGTCCAGCAGCAGCTGCACGTCCAGGACAAGTTTCACCTCAACAGGGAAGAGACAATCGTGGTCGTGATAACCGCAACCGACGTGATCAGCCACAGGAAGAAAAGCAGTTCGACGAACGAATTGTTAACATCGACCGTGTAGCTCGTGTAGTTAAAGGTGGACGACGATTCCGTTTCCGCGCCCTCGCCGTTGTCGGTGATCGCAAAAGCAAAGTCGGAATCGGTTCAGCCAAAGGTGCTGACGTTACCGCAGCCGTAGCAAAAGCTATGGAAGTTGCTAAAAAGAACATGGTAACCGTACACCTTTACAAAGGCACTCTTCCTCACGAAGCAAGCGCTAAAGTCAGTGGCGCCAACATCCTTATTAAGCCAGCAAGTCCTGGTACCGGTCTTATTGCCGGTGGTGTTGTACGAACTGTTCTAGAAGTTGCAGGTGTTAAAAACGCCCTCAGCAAGTCTCTTGGTTCAACTAATAAGACTAACACTGCCTATGCAACACTTGCAGCAATGCAAAGCATTGAGCCGGCTAAAAACTGGGTAACCAGTAGTGCTGTCGCTAAATCTGCTGCACGCAAGAACGCTAAAAAAGCAGTTGCCGATGTAGCCGATGTTAAATCAGAAGCTACAGCCAAAAAAGCCGCACCAAAGAAGGAGACTAAATAATGAGTTTTAACAACCTACAAGTCGCCTCCAAGAAAAACGCCAAGCGTGTTGGTCGTGGTATCTCCGCTGGTCAGGGTAAAACTGCTGGTCGTGGTACCAAAGGACAAAAAGCACGTGCTGGTTTTAGCCAACGCCCAGGATTCGAAGGTGGTCAAAACCCTCTTATGCAGCGTTTTCCTAAACTCCGTGGATTTACATCTCACCGAACACCACCAGAAGTTGTCTACACCGGCGACCTCGATGCACTCGGTGCTACCGTCGACAACAAAGCTTTGGCAGAAGCCAAGCTCGTTACTAGCGCACACGTACGTGTAAAGCTCGTCGTTAAGGGTGAACTTACCAAGAAGCATGCCGTTTCTTTGCAAGCAGCAAGCAAGACAGCGATCGCAGCTATTGAAAAAGCTGGTGGAACTTTCACTGCAGTCGAACAAGTCAAACGACTTACAACCAAAATCAAAGAAGACAAATAGCCAATAAGGGCTGACCAACGGCCCCTTACTCATGCAGAGTCCTGACTCGCTGCCCGAAACGTATTCGTTTCGCAGCTCGTGCGGATGCAATCGAAAGGGGCTGTTGGCCAACCTGACTTTGGTTAAATTGAATCTGATATACTAGGGGACAAGGAAGTACAAAACATGAGTTGGAAGACAATCTGGGGATCATTAAAGAGTGCTGACATGCGAAAACGTATTTTGACTGTTCTCGGAATGCTTCTAGTATTCCGTATTTTTGCTCACATTCCACTACCGCTCAGTGACCCTAAGACACTCAAGCAAATCCTCGAGAACGTCTTCGCCTCTAAAGACTCACCACAGATCTTTAGTTTTATTAACGTCCTCTCTGGTGGAGCACTCGCTAACTTATCAATCATGCTTGTCGGTATGGGGCCATACATTAACGCCTCGATCATCTTGCAACTCCTCACTAAAGCAATTCCGAGTCTTGAAGCACTCAACAAAGAAGGTGAATTTGGTCGTAAGAAGATCAACCAATACACTCGTCTTCTGTCATTACCTTTAGCAATCGTACAATCAATCGGTGCCATCTATCTTGTCCGACAATCTGCCTCGAGCATTGGAGGCCTTGGTGACATCACCGCAAATACTTCTATGGCGCAGTGGGTCCTAATGGTGGCCGCTCTTACTGGTGGCTCAATGATCCTGATGTGGCTTGGAGAACTCATCACCGAACAGAGTATTGGTAACGGTATCTCATTGATCATCACCGTAGGTATTGTCAGTAGCTTGCCAGCAACTGTGGGCAGTCTAATCAGTAGTGTAGTGACCGATCAGAACAAATGGAACATCTTCGGTAAACAGCTACCGATTGATAAGAAGGGCTTGATCTATTCCCTGATAATCGTTGCCATCGTGACAGTCTTAACCATCATCATCGTTAAGCTCAACGAGGCATCTAGAAAGATCACCGTTAACTATGCTAAGCGTGTACAGGGAAACCGCACATATGGAGGTGTAACAACAATACTTCCCGTAAAACTTATTACAGCCGGAGTAGTTCCTATTATCTTTGCAGTTGCGTTCCTGAGCGTACCAAGCTTTGCTGGCCAGCTAATGGCTGGGTCCAGTAGTGCACGACTACAAAGCATTGGCTCAGACCTCGTACAGTGGTTCCAGCAACCATCTCAGCAGACTTTCCAGCAGGGTGGCTTCACGCCATTCATATATCCACTGGTGTACTTCTTCCTGGTATTTGTCTTTACCTTCTTCTATACCAACATAACCTTTAACTCAAAGGAAATCGCCGAAAACTTGCAGAAGCAAGGCGGCTTCATCGACGGCGTACGTGCTGGTAATCAAACAGAAAAGTATCTAGGTAAAGTCGTTAACCGCCTAACATTGTTCGGTGCATTCGCGCTTGGTTTCCTAGCCCTACTACCCATACTTGGTCAGAAGTTCCTCAGCAGCAACATCAGCCTAGGTGGTACAAGCATACTCATCCTAGTGTCGGTTGCGCTAGAAACGCTCCGACAGATCGAATCTCGTGCCTTAATGGCCACATATGATCAGTACGAGGCTCCAGAGTTCTTCTACGACGTATCGGCCCCAGTGTCTGCCGCAGAAGGTGGCCGCATACTTCGTTACATCCCTCGACCAAGAGTTCCAGAAAAACTCCGTCGCAATAAAAAGAAATAGCCACACTTGGTGCAGCTATTTCTTAGTTAAACTTTTCGTATTACGCTTTAACGCGGGCCAACGTAAGTTGCTTGATCTCGTTCACTCGTCTTGTGAGCATCGCCATTCCGCCTACGGCCAGCATAGCTACAGACAAGCCAACCATCGATTCCACATTAACACCAGTAGCCGCTAGTTCGCGAGTAATGTTGGTCGCCGGAACCAATCGAACCTCTTGAATAGCAGTGGTTGTGGTTTCCTGCGGCACAAATAGCTCTTGTGCCGGGACCGTAGATGTAGTCTCTGGAACAGAAGTTGTTGTCTCGGGAACTGGAACCGTCGTTGGAGGCGTAGTGGTCGTGGTTTCCTTAGGGATAGTAGTAGAAGTGGTACTTGTTGTAGAGGTAGTAGATGTAGTTGTGGATGTAGGAGTAGGAACTTCTTTCTCGCAAACATCAATTGTGAATGCGCCACGGTAACTCCTCATGTCATCGCTAACATTACGGGTAACCTCGCCGTTATCTGTGGCCTCATTGAGTACATCTACGGCATCGACAATTGGCAGGCCTGATACATCTTTACCTTCGGTGTCGGCTTCTTCAATCCAACCGATATCAAATGTTCCACTAGGAAGATTCGGGATAACTACTGTTTTGCCTCCAGCGAGCTCCATTCGAAACAATTCGCTTCCGGACTTAAGCCCCCATGTAACCGTCTCGTCTCCGGATCCAGCTCGTGCCGTTGTGGTCAATTCTACGCTATTGCTAGACTCTCCGGTAACTGGATCGCAGACAGTAGTCACTTTGACCGTACCACCTTGGTGGAATCGAAGGGTATCGTCTTCACCAACTTTGCCGTCACCATTTACATCATAGCCCGCAGGTGCCCCCGAGTAATCAGGCTGGCCTGTAGAATCAAGGCCCAGTACAACGGTTTCTGTATTTGTATAATAACCAACTTCTTGGGTCTCAAGTGTAGTTCCAGTTTCAGCAACTAATTGCTCTATAGGCGTCACTTCGGCTTCGGCCATCAATCGTGCGACAACTGCTTGATCAGCAGAGCTTTGATTGGGGTTTACGTTTTCCAGGGCCTTTAACATTGCATCTGGATTAATTTCTAGTACTTCCATCTTTACTCCTTGGTATGCAAAAAAACATACCTATTAATTAAGGAGGCGATACTACTATTAAGAGAGTTTCGTCCCGGTTTCGCTACTTGCTCCCCGTGTATCCAAGCGACCAGATACAGATATACGGATCAATGCATGACGTGTTACGTCTTTCGTATAATACTACATTATTGTATTTACGTCAATATTAATGAAATAATATAAATTGGGTTTACAGATTGACACCAGATCTGGTATACTTAGCTCTTAGTTATTAATTATGGCAGTCAACAAGGAAGTAATCGAATTATCGGGCACAATTGTAGAGACTCTACCGGGTACTCAATTTCGAGTCGAACTTGAAAACGGCCATAAAATTATAGCTCATGTCGCAGGTAAGATGAGGAAGCATTATATCCGAATCGTCCCCGGCGACAGCGTGACGGTCGAGTTGACCCCTTACGATCTAAGTAAGGGAAGAATCACCTATCGCAAGTCTTAAGACCTAAGACAATTTTACAAATTTAAGCAGTGTGTTATGCAACTCTTGAAAGGAGCATGATCCGTATGAAAGTACGTGCTAGCGTCAAGAAAATTAGTCCTGACGACAAGATAGTTCGCCGTAAAGGTCGAATCTATGTTATCAACAAACTAAAGCCAAAACATAAGCAGAGGCAGGGTTAAGTATGGCTCGTATATCTGGGGTAACCATCCCCGCAGAAAAGCAAGTTCAGATCGCCCTAACTTACGTATACGGGATTGGTCCTAAGACCAGTGCCGATATTTTAGTTGGAGCAAAAGTTGACCCAACCGTTAGGGTCAAGAACCTGACTGATGCTGAAATCAGCAAAATTCAGGAAATCATTAACGAATCACTAACTGTAGAAGGTGAACTACAGCGAATCGTTAGTGGCAATATCAAGCGACTTAAGGATATCGGTTCATACCGTGGCCTTCGCCACAAGATGAGCCTACCTAGCCGTGGTCAACGAACCAAGACCAACGCCCGTACCCGACGTGGCAAGAAGATAACTGTCGGTGGTACCGCTAAGAAAGTAGCAGCAAAGACCTAATATTATGGCTGAAGATGTAAAAACTCCAGTAGTAGCAACAGATGCACCAGCAACCCCAGTTACTGACGCACCTGTAGTAGCTGCTGCTCCAAAGAAGAAAAAGCTCAAGCGTGCCGTACCATTTGGTCAGGTTCACGTTTACGCAAGTTTTAATAACACTATTATTTCGTTTACCGACGCTCAAGGCGGCGCATTAACTGCTAGCAGTTCTGGCGCTTGTGGCTTCCGTGGTTCCAAAAAAGGAACTGCCTACGCTGCACAAATCGCTTGCGAAAAAGCCGGAAACGCTGCAAAACAGCAATACGGTTTCAGCAAAGCGGACGTCTTTATCAAAGGTGTTGGTCTGGGCCGCGAATCAGCGGTTCGTACCCTTAACACCCTTGGTATCGCTGTTGAGTCCATCAAGGACGTAACCGGTGTCGCCCATGGTGGCGTGCGACCTAAGAAAGCACGAAGGATCTAATCATGGCACGTGATACACAATCTATTGTCAAAATGAGCCGACGTGAAGGCTATGCTCTTCACCCTAAAGCTCACAAAGCGCTACTAAAGCGTTCAGCACTTCCAGGCGCTTCAGCCAACGGTCGTGGTATGCGCAACAAGCCTAGCCAATATAGCTTACAACTTCGTGAGAAACAGAAGGTTAAGCGATTATACGGATTGCTCGAGAAGCAATTCAGCAACCTAATGGCAGAATCTAACCGCAAAGAAGGAATGGCCGGAACAATCCTACTCCAACTTCTAGAGCGACGTTTAGATAATGCAATTTACCGAAGCGGTTTTGCCGTAAGTCGTCGTGCTGCTCGTCAGCTCGTTACTCACGGTCACTTCATGCTAAATGGCCGACGTGTCGACATCCCATCGATTCGTCTAAAAGCTGGTGACGAGATCGTTCTACGACCTGCCAGCACCAAAAATGAGTACTTCAAGCGAATTGACGACGTTAGTCCAGCAAGTCCTGATGCAATCCCTGCATGGCTTAAGGTCGACCGTAAGAAATTTGCAGTCACCGTTACTGGTATCCCAACTCGTGAAGAAGCCGAACAAGATATCAATGAGCAACTAATCGTAGAATACTACTCACGCTAGGAGGCGATAAAATAATGTCAAAAATGATTCATACCCCAGGACTCGTGCACGTTGACGATCACGGTAGCAACTCAGCAACATTTGCGATTGAGCCTTTGCACAGTGGCTACGGCATGACTCTTGGTAACTCACTTCGTCGAGTACTGCTATCCAGCATCTCAGGCGCAGCTATTACTGCGTTCAAGATCGAAGGGGCAACTCACGAGTTCACCACCATCAAAGGTGTCAAAGAAGATGTCGTAGACATCATGCTTAACCTACGTGGAATCCGTTTCCGCGTATTCAATGGCGACAACCAGACACTTCGTCTTACCAAGAACGGTAAGGGCGTCGTTACTGCAAAAGACATCACTGTAAATGCTGACGTCGAAATTGCTAACCCAGATCACGTTATTGCAACTGTCGATGATGACAAAGTTAAATTTGTCATGGACATCGTTGTCGAAACTGGTCGCGGTTACCGCACTATCGACGAAGCTGCTACCCGCAAGGCTAGTGACATGATCGCTCTTGATGCAGTATTTAGTCCTGTACTTCGAGTTCGATATAAAGTAGAGAACACTCGTGTCGGCCAAATGACCGATCTTGATCGTCTTCTACTGACCGTCGATACTGATGGCACCATCACACCAAGTGACGCCTTCGAAGAAGCATCTGCAATCTTGGTTAACCAATACACTGCACTTGCTGGTCAAACCCGTGTCGAAGTTGCCGCCCCACTAACTGCACCTGCTGCAGCTGGTGCTGGCGATACTGATGGCGAAGAGCCTGCTGAACTGATGACTTCTATCGAAGACCTCAATCTTTCAGCACGCACAACAAACGCCCTCATCAACAACGACATCCATACATTAAAAGACCTCTTTAGCCTCAGCGATGCTGAACTACGCGACCTTAAAGGTTTTGGTAGCAAAGCACTCGACGAAGTTAAAGATAAAATGAGCGAGTTGGAGCTGTAAGATGCATCGTCACGGTTATCAAGGTCGTAAGTTCGGAAGAGAGACAGATCAGCGCCAGGCGCTAATCAAGAGTCTTGCTGAATCTTTCGTGCGCGACCAATCAATCAAAACTACGCTTCACAAAGCTAAGGAACTTGTTCCTTACATCGAGAAGCTCATCACTAAAGCAAAGAAGGGTGATCTTCACAATCGCCGACAAGTAGTTGCTGGCCTACAGACTGTAGCAAGCGCACACAAGTTGGTAGACGAAATCGCTCCTAAGCTTTCCGGCCGTGTCAGCGGTCACGTTCGTATTACAAAACTAGACAACCGACGTGGCGACAACGCTGCAATGGCACAGGTTAGTTTTGTAGACGATCTGAATGAAGCTCCTGTTGCTAAAACTGCTGTCAAACCAGCCGTCAAGGTAGCACCACCTTCTCCTGTAGCTAAAGCTCCAGCCAAGAAGGCAGTCAAGAAGGAGACAAAATAATGAAAATCACCCCAGCTAAGACATATAGCGCAAAGCCAACTGATGTTGTGCGCAAATGGTACGTCATCGATGCTGCTACAGCACCTATGGGTCGCCTCGCTACCGAAGCAGCTAGTCTGCTTATCGGTAAAGGCAAACCAAGCTTTACGCATCACATCGATGTCGGTGACTTCGTAATTGTAATCAACGCCGATCAACTTATTGCTACTGGTAACAAACTTGAAGGCAAGAACTATTACAAGCACAGTGGTTACCCAGGTGGTCTTAAGACAGCAACTCTTAAAGAGATGATGAACAAAGACTCAACTAAGGTTATCGTTAAGACTATCCGCGGCATGTTACCAGTTAACAAACTTCGTGATGGTCGTCTGGCACGACTTAAGGTCTATGCCGGCAGCGATCACAACCACGCACCACAGGCCCCTGTAGCGTTTACACTCAAGGGTGCTAAAAAAGGGATTCACTCTCAGAAAGAGGCTAAGTAATGGCTACAACCGAAACAACTGAATTGAAGACAGAAACTCCAGCAGTAGAAGCCGCAGCAGAAGCACCAGTTGAAGCTAAGCCAGCTGTCAAGAAAGCACCAGTCCGTAAGGGTGGATACTTTTACGCACTTGGTCGACGCAAGAGTGTAACAGCTCGCGTTCGTCTAACCACTGGAAATGGCGCTATTACCATCAACAGCAAACCAGCAGAAGAATACTTCTCTGGCAGCAAGTCTCTACTACACGAACTTTCTAAGCCATTTGCGCTCCTAGAGCAAAACGGCAAGTTCGATGTAAGCGTACTTGTATCTGGTGGTGGTATGAGCGGACAAGCAATTGCTATCCGCCTAGGCATCTCTAAGGCTATGGTCGTCGTTAACGAAGACTTTAAGCAAACACTCAAGCGTGCCGACTTACTTGGACGAGATCCACGTGAGAAAGAACGTAAGAAGTTTGGTCTTAAGGGTGCTCGTAAACAACGTCAGTTTACCAAGCGTTAGTCCTAGACTATTCGTCATTCATAGGAGAGGATTCGTCCTCTCCTATTTATTTGGCTATACTTATTCCATGTCATTCATACACCCAGGAGACTATTGGATCGTAGCGGTCACAGCGGCATGTATCTACCTTATCGCCGCACGAAAGTTGGTGATAATCTGCGTGATCCTAACGGTGGTTACCTCAGCAATTATTTACCATGGCTATGGTCTTGGCCGATTACTCCTGCACGTAGCTGTGGTTGTAGCCCTAATAGTCACTATGCGATATTTTGTTGACAAGTCAAAAAAATCGGAATAGAATACCGACTATGCAAAAACTTGCAATAAATTTTAACTATTGGTTTACACCGTCCTTCGCATGGCGCTTTGTTAAGTATTAGCTAAAATATATTCAGCAAACACAAACCGCCATCAGGGCGGATTTTTAATTTAGGAGAAACTATGTCAGCAGACAATAAAGGTCAAGAACCAGCAATCGATACCATAACAGTAACAGCAGAAACTACACCGCAAACAATGGGATATATTGGGGCGGTAGCCCTCATAGAAGAACAACAGATACCCACAACAATACCAGCCGAAGCACCCAGAGCACCCCTCAGTGGCCGTGCACTGCCGTACTTCGTAAGATAGGAATATATGAGAACCACAACCCAAGACCCATCCAGGGCACAAGCACTAGAAATCGTCGGAAACCTTCCGACTCCGGACTACACCGTCAACTTTCAACCAACATACAATATCACCGAGTCACTGGTAGAGGCCGTCCACGAACTGCTACACACCGGACCAGTCACCTCGTTCACTGATATTGACTCGATTCGCCGGTCACTGGCCACAGAACGGCTCATAGCAATATTCGGTAGCTGCCACGAACCAGTCAGGCTAACGCAAGACTTGCAAGAATTAGAAACACCGGTAATCGAAGGACTAGATATCCTCGGCAACTCTCGGATGTCCCACGCCATAGCTATCCACCGAGGCCGCGGTCAAAGCACTAAACCCCGTACGAACGGATTCCAAACATTGCCGTCAGGATTAGAAGTACCGTCATTCCAGGGCGAGGCCGTCAATGGACAAGGTTTATTGGAACGCGACGCCGACCCAAGCCGAATGGTGGCCTCAGCCGTACAGTCACGTGACATAGAGGAAGCCTTACAGCTTATTCTTGGCGGTCACGTACCGGCAGCACACGAAGCACTACTATTAGCTTTCGAACATAGTTTCCTTAGAACTGACCCAGAAACCGGTAAGCGTTACTTGCTATCGGGCGATCTCCCCTGGATTGGAGTTAGAACCAACAACCCCCTCGGCCACCATGTAATGTTACTCAGTGGAATCGAAAACCCGGTAGGAGTTAAGCTTGGAGCCAACACATCAGAAGAACATATTAAACAGCTCACCGAGGCACTCAATCCAAATCGTGAGCCTGGTAAGTTGATATTCATGCCACGAGTCGGACTCAAGAATATGGATAGCCTCCGGACAATCGCCCAGGCCATTCGCAAACATAGCGAAAATGCCAAGGTCGTCTACGATATGCACGGAGTAACATACGCCCTCGAAGATGGTACCAAGATCAGAGACGTAGGGGATATCAAGAAAGAGTTAACTCTTGGACAAACCGTATTAGGTGAGGAAGGCCTCAGATGGAACGGCCTACACCTGGAAACAGTAACCGACCCGAATCGACTGGAATGTATCGATCAGGCTGGTCAATTGCCAACACACGATGGTGACATCGATCCTCGACTCAATCCGCGGCAGACAGAAGAGGTCTACAACCACTTCGCCGATATTAGCTAGTGGATTCAAAGTAGGCAGTAGCAAAATGATGTGATAGGGTTACAGCAATGAACATAAAACAAAAGATTGAGCGGTCTAAAGAGCAAAGTCCGCTCAATCTAATGGACATCGCCAGTCGAAATAGCGATGAGCCGTTTGTGGCAGTAGAACCAACGACAAGACTTTTAGTCATACCCACTTGGATCCAGCCAACCGATGAGTTCGAGGGCCACCTCTACAATAAGTACATTCAGCAGCATCCTCATTACAGACATCTGCTCACCCGAAAATCCGTAGCCGAAGGGCTTCAAAAGGCCAGCAAGTTACTCGGTACAGACTATCAATTAATCGTCAGGGCGGGTCATCGACCCTTAAGTGTCCAGATGGAGCTACTCCGTACGCTCATAGATAATTACCTAGAAAAGCATCCGGGAGCCACCGAAGATAGTGCCCTCGATTACGCCAGAACATATGTAGCCGATCCTGAGATCGAAATTCCACCACACGTCTGCGGTGCTGCAGTAGATGTCGATGTACTCAATATTAAATCAAAACAACTTGTAGATTTTGGCTGTGCAGTAAACACTGATTCACCCGTTGCATTCCTGCACTCCAACAAAATTACCAAAGACCAAAAAGCTAATCGTCTAATGCTACTAGAGGCTATGCTGACAGCCGATTTTGCACCGTTTTCTAGCGAATGGTGGCATTACTCCTACGGCGACCAGATGTGGGCCTGGTTCTATGGCCACAAACAATCAATTTACGCAATTAAAGAACCTCAACTATAATAAGGACTACTATGAGCAAACCTATCATTCTGACCGGCCTTCGGGCAAACAACGACCTTCAACTTGGTAACTATCTAGGAGCCTTGTTGCCGATTATCGAAATGCAGAAAAAGCACTCAGGCGACTACCAAATAAACCTGTTTGTACCTGATCTGCATAGTTTTACTACGCCCATCGACCACAGTAAATTGTACGAACAAACCATCAATAACCTCCGAGTATTTATTGCCGCAGGTTTGGATATTGACGACACCAACACCTTTATCTACCGCCAAAGCCATGTTCCTGCTCACAGTGAACTTACCGTTATACTAAATTGCTTCACCTATATGGGTGAGCTTAGCCGCATGACGCAGTACAAAGAAAAAGGCGAAGGTCAAACCAGTGTCAGTGCCGGGTTATTCGATTACCCCGTGCTAATGGCCGCCGATATATTGCTCTATGGTGCCAAATACGTACCTGTAGGTGCCGACCAAACACAACACGTCGAGCTTGCCCGCGACATTGCCATCCGAATGAATAATAAGTTCGGGGATCTATTTGTTCTGCCAGAGGCCGAAAAAGAACAAATCGAATTTGCCAACAGCCAAGCACGACTCCGAATACGTGACCTTCAAAAGCCAGAAAAGAAAATGAGCAAGTCCGACGAATCAGGCAAAGGAGTGATCTACTTAACTGACTCACCAGAAGCTGCAACTAAAAAGATAATGAGTGCTGCCACCGACAGCCTAGAAAACGTTAACTATGGCAATGACACCCAGCTTGGTATAACCAACCTTATCGATATTCTTGCCGCCCTTAGCGGCCGAGAGGTGCAAGACATTGCTAATGAATATCAGGGTCAAACACAGTACGGGCCACTCAAAACAGCAACCGCCAAGGCAGTCAGTGAATTCCTGACCGGCTTCCAGGAGCGACTAGCAAGCGTAGACGACGATAAACTGATGGCCAAACTAGAAGCAAGTGAGACAGCCATGAACATCGCTGCCAACGAAACGCTCACAGGTGTCCAAAAGGCATTAGGCCTCCGATGAAGATTACAAAAAAGTCCGTAAGTGATATTCCTTTAGAAGAAGCCCACGGCGGCAGTGGTGCTCGACGACTCTACATAGATAAAGGCCAAACTGCTAGTCAGAATATAGAAGCCATGACTCATGGGTATCTCGAATCTGGAAAGTCATTCGAATGGCATGATCACCAAGGTGTTGAGGAGATCATGTACGTACTCGATGGAACAGGCGTAGTAGAAGATAGAGATGGCTCTTATGATTACAAAGTAGGAGATATGTTTATTTTTCCTCCCGACACCGAACATCGTATAGAAAACACCGGTAGTTCACAAAGCCAGTATGTATTCTTTAGAATCGCCGTCTAACAGTAGTAATTTTAGCTATTTTGTTATATAATTAGCTTTAACGAACAAAAAGTGCAAGGACGCCATAAATGACCAGTTTTACAGTAGAAGAATCAGGACGTGTTGATGCGGCTATAGCCAAAGAGCAGGAAGTTAGCCGTTCATTTGTTAAAGTCCTATTAGATCAGGGCAAGGTAAGCATTGGCGACAAAGTAATATACAAACCCTCCGTCAAAGTTCACCCAGGAGACGTCGTAACACTAAACTACGAACCGTTCACCGATGCCGATATTCCTGAAATCGAACTAGAGATCCTCTATCAGGACGACGACTGTTTGGTTGTTAATAAGCCTGTTGGCGTGCTGACGCACAGTAAAGGGGCGTTCAACCCAGAAGCGACGGTTTCTACCTTTATCCGTCAGTTCACCACCGGCATGGAAGATAACCGTGGCGGCATCGTTCATCGACTCGACCGCGTAACATCCGGACTTTTGATCTGTGCTAAGAACGAAAAAGCTTTATTGCATCTTCAAAAACAATTTGCCGATCGAAAGACCAAAAAGACTTATAATGCTGTAGTGACTGGAACACCAGAACTGCCAGAAGCCTCAATCGACATGCCAATCGAACGCAATCCTAAAAAGCCTCAAACTTTCCGTGTTGGGCCAAATGGCAAACCATCAACCACAAACTACAAGATTCTTAAGTCCAATGGAACATACAGCCTGCTTCAACTTAATCCTATTACCGGTCGAACCCACCAGCTGCGCGTGCATTTGGCACAAATCGAACACCCTATTGTCGGTGACGTACTCTATGGCGGCGAAACAGCCGAGCGCACTTACTTACATGCTCTGTCCCTAGAAATCACCCTACCTAACGGTGAACTTAAGACCTTTACCGCTCCGCTACCGAGCTCTTTTGATGCTATGCTAGAAGCGTGAAACCGCTCCTACATAAACAAACCGCCAAGCATATCGAGGATTTCTTAAGTCATCCAAGCCATGCCTTGCTTATCTGTGGACCGGTTGGCTCAGGCAAGGGGACAATCGCCACTTACATTGCCGCACAGGCTCTTGGTATCCCCGCAGAGAAGCTGGTTGATAATGCTTATGTGCGTTGGCTCAGGGACCAGCAGAAAGGCGTGGCCATTGAAGCCATCCGTGAAGCCCAGACTTTTATGCAGCTCAAAGTTCCCGGCAAACAACCAATTAGACGAGTGCTAATCGTAGAGCAGGGCGAAACCATGAGCAACGAAGCTCAGAATGCATTCCTCAAATTACTAGAAGAACCACCGGCCGATAGCCTGATAATTATTAACGCTACCGGACTAGAACAGGTCCTGCCGACCATTCGATCGCGTACCCAGCAACTCCAGATCCTTCCGCCCACTCTAGCTCAGTTAGAAGAATACTTTGCTAGCGACTACTCCCGTGTGGCCATCACAAAAGCCTACTACATCAGCGAAGGCTACATGGGACTCATGAATGCACTCCTCGACCAAGATGCCGATCATCCGTTAGTAGCACAGATAAGCGTGGCCAAATCGCTGCTCGGCGGGAGCACCTTCGACCGCCTTAAGCAGGTAGAAGAAATCACTAAACAAAAACAGGTGGCCTTATTGCTTCATGCTATGGAACGGGTCAGTCATGCCGCACTTTTGCAGTCATCAAAGGGCGACGCTGCTATGACTAAGCGGTGGACTAGCCGTTTAAAGGTTATTGTTGAGGCCCGAAAAGCACTGAGCATGAACGCCCAGCCAAAGTTATTGCTGACCAATTTGATGCTCAATCTGTGATATAATTAGCGTCACGATGTTTGAAATTGCTTTAGTCTTTGGGTTTGGTTTTTTGGCTTTCCGAAGCGCCAATAAAGCCACCGACGACGAACTAGAAATCTTCCCCCGAAAAATCAGCGACAAAGTAGGTAAACTATGGGATATTGCACACCAAGGTATGCGAGAGAACCGCTTTTTACGTGCCGAAAAAGCATTGCTAACCATCCTTAAGATTGATGAACGCAATGCTGCAGCATATAACCGTCTCGGTATCCTATACGCAAAGCAAAAAGAGTATAAAGATGCTATCGACTGTTTCGAAATTGCTAGCTCCATCGAATCAACCCCTTCAAGCCTCCATAACCTGGGGCTAATTTATTATGAAACAGAGAATTACGAAAAGGCGGCCATCGCTTTTGAGCAAGCCCTTAAGCTAGAAGATGGTCTGGCCGCACGCCACATTGCCTACGCTAAAGTTCAAGAGCAACTCGGCAATGACAAGCTCATGCTCCAGGAACTAGAAAAAGCTGCCGAACTTGAGCCCAACAAAGAAACCTTCCAAATTCTATACAAAGCCTACCTGGACAAGGGCATGCAAATGGAAGCCGATGAAATCGAACAAAAACTCAAAAAGCTCATCATTCCGGCTGGCCGACCAAAAAAAGTTGTACGTCCACGCCGAGTTGTAATTTAACCCCTGTTTTGATACACTAATCAGGTTAATTTGCCGCCTTAGCTCAGTTGGTTAGAGCACCTGTTTTGTAAACAGGGGGTCGTCGGTTCGAATCCGACAGGCGGCTCCATATTTTTACATGCAGGGTTAGTGAAGCGGTCAAACACGACAGACTGTAAATCTGTTGGCTTATGCCTTCGTAGGTTCGAATCCTACACCCTGCACCACTTCACAGATACTATGAAAAATAAGAAAATTATATTCACGATATGTATCCTTACTGCACTTTTAGCCTTAGGTGCTCTGCTGATCCGAGACAATCAAAGCCGCAGCAATACACAAAATGATAATGATAAGATAAAGATTAAAGGCTTCGAACGATCTGAAGGAATATCCTGCGCCGCGCTTATGCCCGAATGCGGCTACTGTCCAGGAGAAGTTACGAATGAGTCTTGTTATGTAAATCAGGCTCAGTTTGATGAATATAATAAATCATACACTGAACTCGAAGCCGAAAAATAAAGTTCCGACTTAAGTAAATGCGTTGCGTCATATATACTTGTGTTTATTATAATTTTATGATATAGTATTTCAATGAAAAGTATATCTTCACTAGAGGTAAACGGTTCAACATTTATTTTTGAGCCTCCAGTACCCATGCCCGACAACGAACCATCTAATCCGTCCCTTGCACGAGTTGCGACTCTTGCGTGGTATGGAGCCGAGCATCCTTCAGGTATTGGTCAGCAACTCGCCGAAGAAGGTTTTGACTTACTTGTTGCAGAAGCTAGCCAAGACCCACAAGCAATTGCCACAAAAGTAACCGAAGCATTGCAAAATCAGACCCAGTACACGGTCACCTTAACCCAATAGCACCTTTCTTAATTAATCCCCACTATAGATTGGCCAGGTAACTTCTACATCATTTAATTGTGTTTATGGCTTTTTTATTTTTTCCGTTAGATGTACTATTACGGTAATGCATGTTTTATCTTCGGAGCAGTTCACCCCGCAAGTAATCGACCAAGTGTTTGATCAGGCTGACCAATTTAGGGACCAGCTTACAGTTCCCGATGCAAGAAGAGAATTAGCCTCCCGACATGTAGGATCTAAACTCTGTAATTTATTCTACGAACCCTCCACTCGTACACGTCTAAGTTTTGGTTTTGCAGCCGACAATTTAGGTGTCCGCGTCCAGGGAACGGAGAATGCCCGCGAGTTTTCTTCGGCATCGAAGGGCGAAACATTAGAGGACACCATCCGTGTCATCAATGAGTATGGTGTCGATATTATTGTCTTGCGCCACCATGAAACCGGAGCCGCGGCACAAGCTGCAGTAGTCAGTGAAGCCGCAATTATAAATGCTGGAGATGGGCAAGGCGAGCATCCAACTCAGTCTTTGCTGGACATGTACACCATCAAGCGAAAACATGGCCGGCTTGATAATCTTCGCATTGTAATGGGTGGTGACTTAAAGCAAGGTAGGACTGCGCGATCCCTAGCCAAAGTTTTGTCAAAGTATACTAATAACCACATAAGTTTCGTGAGTGTCCCCGAGCTACAAATTGGCGATGACATCAAGACTCGATTGAATGAAAGCGGGACGACGTACGACGAAACCAGTGATATGCTTGAGGCTTTTCACGATGCAGACGTAGTCTACTGGACAAGGCTACAAAAAGAACGACTTGAAAACCCCGATGCAGTACCAGAAGGTGGATTTGTCATCGACGCAACTGCACTCGAGGTACTTCCTGGTGGAGCAATAATAATGCACCCCCTACCACGAGTTGGCGAGATTGATCCAGCTATCGACAGTGACCCTCGAGCACAATATTTTGAACAGGCGGGTAACGGTCTATACATCCGCATGTCATTGATAGACAGAATCCTCGCTACTTAATAATCTATTGTACTAAGCACACCAATGTATTGCTATTAGCTTGATGCACGGTTATGCTTAAGCTAAGTGTCAAATCAACATAGTGGAGAGTTTAATTTTGCGCGCGTAAGCGTCGTGGCTAACCCAGAAATAGTCACCGAACATCTGACTCCTAATACGCTGGCTTCGTTTACGGCAGGCTGGCGCGCCGAGGAACATGGTGGTCTTTTAACTACCGACGTTAATACTCTCATTTGGCAAGGTATGCATGATTACTATACAAGGCGGCTAACCGGTGTTTACGTTCCCAGAGTGATTCGAGATTGCTTGCCTGGAATCGGCATTGAAAGAATAGCTGTAATGCCCGAGGAGACTGCAGAGTTAAGCGAACTGTTGCATAGCTGGCCGCAGTTCACAGGAAAACAGGGGGCAATGTATTTACGCATGGACCAACTTTGGACACCTTCCACAGATCTACCCCTGGAGCCTCCGATAGCTGCTCCCCAAGCAACAAGCGAAACACTCCCCGTACAAATCACGGATGACCCCCAGGCCGCCACTTTACTGGACCACGGCCTAGCCGCATAAATATGCCCCTCCTCAAAACACCGATAATCTGTTAGAATACTTCGGTTATGCCGTCGTAGCTCAGTGGTAGAGCACTGCCATGGTAAGGCAGGGGTC
>CAZIBG010000009.1:0-22669 GCA_964536985.1 uncultured Candidatus Saccharibacteria bacterium
AGGAGACTTCTAAGCTCAAGGTCATAGGTTCGAATCCTATCCGGGGCACCATTATAACTTTATTAGAACTATCATGGACGATCTACTAAACTCAATCAAATCATCGATCAAACAAGGGATATTGTATCCAGCGTTCATGTCGACTATTACCCTCCCGGATATTTGTGGCTATCTGGATAACCCTACTCACGGCTCGAAACGACGGTTTATTGAATGGTTCCAAAAGTATATGTACAGTTATTCTCAAACGATGTCAGGCGAAGAAGCCTACGCTCTTCGCTGCGCAGTCTTACACAATGGAGAACTAGCAACAACTCAATACAAGCTAGGAAGCCCAAAAAGTGGTATTGTGCTCGACAAGTTCGTGCTCAAAGCGGACGGGACTCACCGCATCCGTTCAACAGGTGAAACAATCGATGGGGTCAATATGCCCGGATATGTGCTAATAAACGTGCCTATGTTTTGTGAAGACCTTATCGCAGCTGTCGAGGTATGGCAACAGCACGCAGGCAAGACTCTCGGTGAATATGATGATGTCTTCCGTATAGCTAAAGGCCCTATCGACCTGTTCGGTGGCATGCACAGAATCGAATAGATTTGTAGGGTCTAGTAGTAATATAGTCTTGCCAAGGTCACTATATAGATTTCACACAAATTGTTGATATTGTACTGTAAGGATCAAATAATCAGTGTGATATGATCCATATATGCCTTACAAAGATCCTGCTGCAAGAAAAACCTATGCCCACGATCATTATGTTTCAAACAAAGCAGCTTATCTACTCTCAAATAACAAGCGTCGCTCAAGACTTAAGGAACAAATAGAAGAGCTCAAATCGTCTACGCCGTGCAAAGACTGCGGAGCAAGCTATCCGTACTATGTTATGGACTTCGACCATCTTTTTGATAAGCAAGGCCTCATCATAAAGTTCGTTCGCAATAACAATCCCACAGGTCTGAGTGAAGAAATTAAAAAATGTGACATTGTCTGCTCAAACTGTCACCGTATACGAACTTTCAAGAGATTGGCAGAAAAAAAATGAAAACATGGCAAGCTGGTCGAGAGAAATCGTTACTAGAAGATATTAAGGGCGGGACTAAAACAGTCGAAGGTCGATTATATCGAGATAAGTTTGCTGAATACAAGGTTGGCGACCAAGTCAGTTTGCGGGCCGACACCTATGACGCAGATGGAACATTACTCAAAGAAGAGCCCAATCAGGCACTGGTAGAGATTACAAAGATCGAACGATTCGCGACGTTTGCAGATATGCTCAGCCAAATCGGTTACCAAAAGGTTGTGCCTCGTGCTGAATCCGTAGAACAAGCTATAGCCGAATATGCAAAATACTACAGCCCCATGGACGAAGATAAGTACGGCGTAGTAGCCGTTCACGTCAGGATGATATCGTGAAAGATGTTGCTAAAATCCTGCTCAGTGATGACGACGGCAACATGCTAGTCTTGACCCGTGGCGATACTCACCCCCTCTTTGCCGGCCATCCCGACTTGCCCGGTGGAGAAGTAGAAGAGGGCGAAGATGCAAAGACGGCAGTTATTCGGGAAGTCGACGAGGAAACGGGATTAGCTGTTAATCCTGATACCGTGAAACTGGTATATCAGCGTAAATCGGACAATCGACAGCACCTAGTATTCCGCGGGAATGTTAACGGCACCAAACCCACTCCCACGATTAGCTGGGAACATAGTGATTACACATGGATGACTACAGAACAACTTCTCTCTAAAAAAATTCCAGAAGGTGCGGACCCGTATTACCTGAGTGTAATCAACTACCTACAATCCGAGGGCTAGGTCGAACTTTTGTTGAGTGAATGGCAAGACCAGTTCGGCTGCTACGCCAGCTTGATTCATTGCCCCATTAAAGTAGGCCAGTTTCTGATCTACTTCATGAGCCAAGACGACGGTTTTGCCCTTGGCAATGGCATAGCCAATTTCGGTTTGAACACCTACTGATGGCTTGTCGGTAACAATAGCTAGCATTACATCACAATCGTTGAGGTTCTCTTTATCCAAAAAGAACGCAGCTACGGGGTCAGAATCATTGATCTTATAGTCGTCTGCCCTGAGCGCACAGAATACAGTATGACCATGCTCCTCGATGATGGTTAGAACGCTCTCCATCCACTCTTTGTATTCTGGAAAGACTTCGCCAGTGTCATAGTTAACGTTGGATGAATAGGACGCAGCAACGAATATTTTCATCTGTTAATCATACCACGACGACTGAGGAGCCATTTAATGGTGGCTATGCGCCAGAGAAAAGTTTCCTAGCCTTCTTGGGAGTAAATGCAGCGCGCATCATGCGCTCGTCAAAGCTGGCTGGCGTTTCGCCGGTTGTAGCGTAGTGGTAAATAGCAGCCTTAGCGAATGCTTCTAGTACGGTGTAGACAAGAATCATTGCGATAAGCCCAAGTACCCCCGCCGCCGCCAATATGGCGATAACAATGCCATTAATCTGGCTGGCAGTAGCGAATCCCATGATGAGTCCAAACAGCATTGAATATACCAGGAAACCAATGGTAGCCACGATACCGATACTAAGCGACACTACCAAACTTTCGCCCCAAACTTTCTTGATAATCCCTATACTCTTTTTAGTCGCGTCGACCGGGTTAACTGGTGCGTCGCTGGTAACGATAACGGGTAGAGCAAAGAATGACGCCACGTTCCAGGCAGATCCTGCCAGCCAACCAATCACCGCGCCACCAACGAATGGAATTCGTTCGGCGATTTCGGAGATGATATAGCCAACCAGGGTAGAGAAAATTCCGAAACCAACTAGTGATCCACCGCGTCGTAGTGCAGCCCGAAGACTACTTTTAATAGTTGGATCATTGCCATTAAAGCGCTCAAGTGCAGCGTGCATTACTGCGCCACCGAAGATCATACTGAGTCCGCCCAGCAAGGCCATTACCGCTACCCAGAATATATAACCTGCCGTCTTGATCTCTAGATCGCCTCCACCAACTTTAGTGGTAATTTCGAACATGGTGTCTCGTGCCAGAAATGATATAAATCCAGCTACTGCAAATAGACCCAATGCCGTAAAGAAACTCAGCAGTGGGAAAGCAGTGAGCTCTTTGTCCATCTTGAATGCATTCCAGGATCCTTTAATTAAAAGCCATGATTTTTTGAAATGGCCCATCTTTTTTTCTTGTTGTTCTGACATTACTTTTCTCCTTTAACTAATGATTGTATTGGTTCGCTATAAAACATCGAAACCTGCCTGTCTATAAACGTCTCCAGAACTGTACGGCCAGTTGACGTAAGATAATACTGTTTTAGATCCGGTCCACCCTTGCCGACACGAAGGGTAAAGTCCACCATTCTACCTTCTTTAAACCTGCGCAGTGCGCGGTACATACTTTGGTCGTCGACACTCATATTGCCGTTACTAGTATCTGCTATAAACGTCTTGATTAAAGCCATATGCTTAGGGCCATCTTTAAGTGCCAGGAATACCCACAAGGTAAGTTGACTCTTCTTGTGGATGTCTTCCCAGCCAGCCAATAATGACTGTTCAAATGAATCCAGTTTGATCATGTATACCGTAAGTATAGTACTTTAGGTATAATAGTCAATATCATTTATGACGCTTGCTTAAGACTGGCTACAATTAGTGCTTGATCTTGATGAGGGTGCGGCATTAACCGGCGTATGGTAGTTGACGGTACATAACTTAACTCCCCTTCTGGCAAGCTAACATCTTGATAATCGATGCCCGTGAATACTCTACCGTCTTTATAGCCCCGCACAAATAAGTCGTCTAGCCCGGTAATAACTCCAGATTCTCGATCCATACTTTCCATAATTGATATGGATTTAGTACCGGGCTCAATGGACCCATAGGCAGTACAGTGTTCTACCGGAACCTCTATGGTTCCCTCGACAATGCGCATTGCTCTATCGCCAATGGGATATACGATCTGTCCAAGTTCGGTTGCAGCCAAGGCCACCCTGCCAGCATGTGACTTTCGACCCCAACTAGTGTGGTAGTTCGCAAAAGCTTTAGTGGCGGATTGCGACAAAAATCTTGCGAGCGCTTGCGGATCATCCACCCATAGCAGATCTACGCTCTCGATTAACATATTGCCCCTAAAGTCAGCAGTCAGCTCTTCTAGCTCTTCAAGCAATCCCAATTCTTGTGGCAACACGCCACCCCGCTGATCCAAGCTGATTACCGTTCTATAGAACCCGTTAGGTGCATATTGATCATGGCTATCCATAATAGCTCTGGCATAAGATTCAAAATATTCTGTAGTACGGCCCTCGATTGGTGTGGGTGGCGGCGAGTAAAACTGCTTAGTATTCGACATGAACCTATTCTACAATCTTATTGCGCACAATCAAAAAAGCTCTTATGAAATTAGTTGTAAATAACTACTCTAACAGATATAATACGTCAGTTATGGCGAATTTAGCTCAGTTGGTTAGAGCGCCGGGTTGTGGTTCCGGAGGTCGTGGGTTCGATCCCCATAGTTCGCCCCAGATTAGAGCAGCCAGCATCAGCTGGCTTTTCTAATTTAGAAATATAGTCTAGTAGGTCAGATAGACCTTCTTATTGACTGCATCGATGCGTGCCATGTTCCCCATCGGCAATGCTACTTGTGGGTCAGTATGTCCAAAGTCCACGTTCTGAATAATAGGGATTGTGGCATTGTATTGGCGAACAGTTTTTAACACAGCGTCTCTTTGTTCTTGTCGGTATGTAGCCTTTTGCTCGGTGCTGTTTTGTTTATCGAACTCCCATGCCTTAGGTCGACCCACCAAAATGGCTTGAAACTTGTTTAGCCAGCCACGTTCACCAAATCCAGTCAACAAGTACTCTATGATCCAGTGCTCAGGAATATCTTCGGCAGTTTCCAGAAAAAGCACCGCCCCGTCCAGATCTTCATCTTGAGGTAGGCATTTACCAGTGACAGCCTGTCCAATTAAGCTCTCTACACAGCCACCCCATAGCAAACCCTGGGCGTCAGTTGACCCGTCCCAGAACAAGCCATCATTAGGTTCGAGCGCTCGGGTCTTATCCAGGTTAGATTTATCTGACCAGTCTAATCCTTGGTCGGCATAATCCGAGGCTACCTCGAGCTCAAACTCGCCAGTCTCAAACAGGGCATGCTTAAGCCCTGTCAGCGTAATATCGTGCATGCCACCTTGCATAGCAAATTGAGTCATAATAGCCGCGCCGTAATACGACGGGATACCGAGGTTCCATAAAAAGTTATGAAGATGAGTATTATCACTAAAGCCAAAAAACGGCTTTGGGTTATCCAGAAATACCTGGGGATCAAGATGCTTGATGAGCTTAATCTGGTCATCTCCGCCTATAGAAGTGAATACCGCTTTATTGTTTGGATCAGCAAAGGCCGCCATGACGTCTTTGGCGCGGTCTTCCAGGGACGAGCCCATCTGCCTTGTGGTTGGGTATTCTTGTGGCTTTAAGCCTAATTCGTTAGCAAGACGCTCTAGACCTAAATCCTGAACCCACGGGAATATACCAGGAAGTCCTGAAGAGGGCGAGATAACCGCTACTTGGTCACCGGTTGATAATTTTGGTAGGGTAATAAATTGCTTCATACTACTAGTATACCCGTTGCTGAGTTCCGATGTTTCCAAATGTATACGCCGATACACCTTGCCTTCAGCATTTCTTCATTACTAATCGATACTATTGAATAGCTACTTACTAGTAGTAGTGACCAGCTGAGTGAAGCATCGCCACAATCCATACAGAGTATGGGGATGCCCAGCAGAAATATCATACATAACGAGAAGAGGAGGAAAATATCAGACGTGCATTGAAAAATTCATTGTTAGTAGGTGGAGCTGTCATATCGGTCGGTGCCGCATCGATAGCTAGTGTTGGGATTGCCGCTGCTGCGACAAACAATACTGACACTTCCGGACAGTCATCTATAGTAGATAAATTGGTAACCAAATTTGGCCTCAACAAGGCGGATGTTCAGAAAGTTTTTGACGAAGAAAAAGCAACCCGTGACGCCGAGCGTCAGCAGAAAACAGTAGATAAACTTGCGGAGCTCGTGAAAGATGGAAAGCTAACTCAAGAACAAGCTGACAAACTGACCGCTAAAGCCAAGGAACTTCAAACTACTCGCCAAGCCAATCGTGATGCGATGAAGGACAAAACCGATGAAGAACGTAAAGCTACCATGGATAAAGAGCGTGATGCCATCAAGACATGGCTTAGCGACAACAAGATCGATGAAAAGTATGCCCGCTTTATATTCGGCGGTGGACATGGACACGGAGGTCCTGGCAGACCCGAAGGTCGTCATGGATCAATGGATTCGCCAGAAAGTAACAATTAAGTCATAGGAGATTTTGATCGGTCGCCGGTAGTTCGCTACCGGCGATTTTTTATAGACACGTATTAGCGTATAATTACCAATGAAATACATAAACGAGGGTAACAACTATGGGATTATTAGACACACTTAAAGGGCTATTCAGTAAGGGTGCGTCGGCCGTAGACGCTAATGGTGATGGCCAAATCAACGCGGCAGATTTGAGTACTGCCGCACAGAACATTGATAATATCGCTCAAGATGCTCCAGCAGCACTTGGCAACATGGCTGACGCCAATGGTGATGGCCAGATAACAACCGCCGATGTTCCAGCCGCCGCTCAGAACATTCAGGAAACCGTTGCTGGTGCAGCAGACGTAAACGGCGACGGTCAGGTTAATCCGGCTGACGCTCAAGCTGCAATAGACAACGCCAAAAATCAGCTCCCTCAATAATCACATCACTCATCCGTATCCTTCTCTGTTATAATTAGTATAAAGAGGAGATTTACTTTGAGAAAATTTGTCAGAAATATCAGAACGTTTTTTACCCAGTACAAACAATTTGGCTTTGTATTATTAAGTGTCGCTTTAGCGTCCGGGCTGCATCTAGCAGGATACAAAGATGCGGCCAACATAGTACTCGCTGCCAGTGCACTTATTAATGTCGTACCTCTTGTATGGGGAATGGTTCAGGACTTACGTGTCGGTACTTACGGCGTAGACGTTCTTGCCGCCACGGCGATTATTAGCTCCGTATTATTCCGCGAGTATTGGACAGCAATTATCATTGTCTTTATGTTGACGGGTGGCGAAGCACTAGAAGATTACGCCGAAACTCGTGCTCAAGCCGAGCTCAGCGCATTACTAGATCGGGCACCACGAAAAGCGCATGTTCTTAAAGGCAAAAAAGAAGTTGACGTTGTTGTCGGCAAAGTTGTTGTTGGCGACAAGATAATTATAAAAGCCGGCGAGATGGTGCCGGTTGATGCCGTCATCCTAGAAGGAACCAGCGACTTTGACGAATCAAGTCTAACTGGCGAAAGCTTGCCAGTAGCCAAGACAGTTGGTCAAAGCCTAATGAGTGGCGCGGTTAATACCAGCGGCGTGGTTATCGCCAAGGCACTGCACACTGCTCAAGACAGTCAGTACAATCAGATCGTCGAGTTGGTCAAAGCCGCTCAAAATAGCAAAGCTCCGTTTGTCCGTATGGCAGACCGATACGCTGTACCATTCACGCTACTAGCTTTTACCATTGCGATCGGAGCCTGGGCGATTAGCGGAGATAGCCTTCGATTCTTGCAGGTTTTAGTAGTAGCAACACCATGCCCCCTAATTCTAGGCGCGCCAATTGCATTAGTTTCGGGAATGAGCCGAGCAGCCAAGCATGGAATCATCATAAAGAACGGTGGAGCGCTCGAGCAGCTGGCCGGAATGAAGACACTGGCTTTCGACAAAACAGGCACCTTGACTATGGGGCAACCAATCGTCAAATCAGTGACCACTTTTGGGTCTTTCAAGAAAAGTGATGTACTGCAATACGCCGCAAGTGTAGAGCAGAATTCTAGCCACATCTTAGCTAGTGCAATCGTCGCAGAAGCCGAGAAGCTTAAGCTCAAGCTACCAAAGGCCAAACAGATTACAGAAGTTCCAGGACGGGGGCTAAAATCAGTGGTCGGCGGTAAAGCCGTACTAGTCGGCAAAGAACGACTGTTAACTGAATCGTCCGTTAGTATCCCTACTAAAGTCGAGAAGCAACAACCCTCTACGGCTGCATATGTAGCAATTGACGGCTCATTGGCCGGAATCATCACCTTCCAGGACGAACTTCGCCCCGATGCCGCCACAACACTTAAAAAGCTTAAGGCACTTGGACTCAAGCATTTCCTGATGGTTACCGGAGATAATACTGCTACTGCCAAAGCCATCGGCAAGAAGCTTGGTATCACCGACATAACCGCCGATGCATTACCATCCGACAAGTTGCTAGCACTAGAAGCCATTCAGCACCGTCCAATTGGTTTTGTGGGCGACGGTGTAAACGATGCGCCAGCCCTAACCGCTGCCGACGTAGGTATAGCCCTAGGAGCCCGTGGCTCCACGGCAGCAAGCGAATCTGCTGATGTGGTAATTATGCTCGATAATCTGAATCAAGTAGCAGTAGGCGTTGGTATTGCTAAGCGGACCATTCGGATAGCAAAGCAGGCCATCCTAACCGGAATCTTCCTAAGCGTAATTCTGATGTTCATCTTTGCTACTGGCAAATTCCCCCCAATCGCCGGCGCGGCTATTCAAGAACTGGTTGATGTTGTGGTGATCATCTACGCCCTCCGCGCTCACAGTGAATGGCGAGAGCCTGGCTTACGAAAAAAGAGCTAACACTTTTCGGTCATTACCAACAGAATCTGGGTTAATCCGATGGAGCATATCAACTGATAGCGTATTAATGGTATCCTCCGGCAAGGTATAGATACCGCTCGGATTTATGTATTGGTCGGGGCAAATGATCAGGCTGCCGTTAGCATCTACCAGAGGAGCCGTCGAGCTAAATACTGCTCCCGCTATATAGTCGTCGAGTTCTTTGCCGGACCTAAATCGTTCGTAGACCTGTGGTTCTATTGCCACAGGAACCTGCTCCAATATCCTTCCAGGAATTACGACCTCCTTGGTCATCACCTGCGTGCCTGCCGCCCTTGCAACAAATACGCCACGGGGCGAATTTATCCGCTTAATTCTATATACGTCTGATCCGTTAGAATTATCCAGAATGATATCGGTATGCCAGCCCAAATAGTTCTCGGCTGTAACTTCGCTGCCAAATAAGAAATAAACGTTCCTTACTCTTCGCTGCATGGCCGTTTGAGCTAACTTACGCGACGACTCCAGACCGCTTGCTACGGCCCTAGCAAATCTAATTGAGACGTTAGTGGCATCGCCTTGCATACCCACTCCGGGCTCATACTCATTGCCCTGCATAGTGCAACGCTCCATGTATGTTTCGTTGGCCGCCATCATATCGGCGAGCTCAGTTAAATTTCGCACCAAAGAATTAGGTGTGGGATGGGAGACATACTCACCTGCTGGAAATCGGCTTTTTCGAAAGCTAAACATTGAACGTCTATTTTATAATGTTCTCGATGTATTGTCTAGATGGTCTATCTAAAGAACAACGTCAGAAGTACAGGGATAAAGATATTATCAGTACCTCTTATTCCCAAGTTCTCTACGGCAGCCAAAACGGGCGGCAAGATCAGTAACACTGCCGGCGAGATATTAGGGTGTCCATCGGCAAAGATAACCAGCAACAGCAATGAAGACATAATAAAAACCAGGCTTCCAACTGCACTCTTCTTATTGCCAAAAACTTTATACTCCGACTTCTTGCCATAGCAGCTGCCGGCCAGTCCAGCTAGTCCATCGGCAACGCTCATATGAAGTATTGCAAGAGCAAAGACCCATGGCGTTGATGTAAGCAGAGCCGTAAACCCAACACCTGCAGCATACAAAAGATCCCCCCAGGTCTTACGCTTTACGTCATTAATGGCATGGAAGATGCCGAACTTGTGAGAGATCGCCACTCCGATGAGCATCGCCAGGGCGATAAGTTGGATCTGCCTAAAGCTTATGAAATACGGCCAGCTCGCTACATAGCTACCAATTATAATGTGCAGCATTTTTCGAGCCGCTTCACCCCGTAGCAATTTTGCACGCCATAGAGCTTCCGATGCAAATAAAAGTATAGCGAGCGGACCAATGGCGACCGCGAGTTCAATCATAATTGTTATTGTACACCCCTAGTAAGCTTAAGCAACACTTGCGCGGTGTCGCATATAGGTTATCGCCAAAGCGGCTGCGGCAACTACACGTATGCCTGTTGCGATCGTCTCTACGTCCTCAATATGATGCCGAGCTTCTGGCGTATTAAGTTCGTCAACAATTTCTCCAGGATTATCGAATGTCTCAGGCGATAGTAATTCGGCACTTCCACCCATGGCGATATAATCACCTACTGTGCGTTCTGTATCGAACACAGAAATCCTCCGAAGGATAACTGGCCCATTTGATTGATCCGGCCCAGTACCGGGTAGTAGCTCAGCCCGAACGATATTTGATAACATGTACTGCCCGCCTCGGTAGGCGGCGGCCGCAGCTCGGCGAGACAATTTTGTCTCGCCAAACCAGCAGGCTTCGATTGTTTTACGTATCAGAGCCATAGTGTGCTCCTTAACTTAAGTTACTTGGATTGACCGACGGCGTTGGTGTTGAAGTTTACGCCTGCAGTGTATGCGTTCCAGGCTGCCTCTTTAGCAGCGCTTAACTTGACTGCTTTATCGACAGCAGCTTTGACTGTAGATTCAGGCATAGCAACTTTCTGTCCGACTGTAAGTTGTGGCGAACCAGCATCCTGTGTAAGCCATGTCTCTGCCGCTAGGACTTTTGCGTTGCTGAGTTTAATTTTGTTCTTAATACTGTATGTTTGAGTAGCTTTTCGAGCAAGCTTACTGAAAGAATCGTTCTTTTGAGCAACATAGCTGTAGACTACTGGCTTTGCTGCGGTCTGAGTTTTAACAGGCGCTGGTTTTGCGTCTGCTGCATGAACTGTTGCTGGGATCATTGCCGTTAATCCTAGGAATGTGGAAAGCGAATAAAACGCCGTGATTACTGCTGTTGCTAGTTTTTTCATTGTACCCTCTTGTCGCCCACCACTTATTAAGTTTATGATTGTATTCTACATCATATTTTGGTTTACGCTAAAGCTTTATGTCGTAATATTTACTATCAAGTAGTCCCAACTAAAAAGAGCCTCCAGTGGAGACTCATTTTAGTTGGTCGGGGTGAAAGGACTCAAACCTTCGACCTCTCGGTCCCAAACCGAGCGCGCTATCAACTGCGCCACACCCCGATACGGTGAATAACCTGCGTATTATACCTGTTTTACTTCGGTACGTACAGCCTTATTCCGGCCTAGTTGGTAATTTTATATCATCAGCATGCGTACTGAGGACTGGATTGTCGATATTTTTGGGTTGCTGCATAGAAATATGCAGATAGGTATACCCTGTTAATCGATTCGGTAAAATCGGCTGGCAAGAAGTTTCTGGAACGGTACCCAGATCTCCTTGGCTTTTTTGTGGGTCAAAGTACTTAGCTTGGCCAAGATCATCAGTAGCATTGTCAGGCCAGTACACAAGAGTGCCGCTACAAACCGCAGGACAAGATTATCGCCAGTATCGAGGAGTAAAATGAACGAAAGTGTGATCGAGAACAGCATAAAGATAATCATCCACTCATTAGAGAACACTACGTTCTTGAGCTGCATGTTAAGCATTGTACGGTTTTGTTGGTTGGCGACAAGTTTTTCAAGCAATTTATTGATGGTCTCTTTATCCTTGCCCTTATACTCCAGGCAGTAAGAGATTAATCTTTCGTAAGTGGTTTCCGCGAATCGCTGGTGACCACGAATATTCCCCTGCGCATAGTGCGTGAACATATCTTGAAGTTCGGTTCGCTGATCCTTTGGTAAGTCTTTAGTATGAAGAACCATTGCAAACACTGCGTTTGCTTCGGAACGAACAATCTTATGCAGTTCCTCAACACGCGCCTTTTGGGCGGCCAGAATTGGGGAGATGTAGAATCCATACAGGAATGAGTTAACCGAGAAGAGCGTTAAGGCTCCACTTTCGAATTTGTAGCGTGGCAAAACCAATGCCAATGCGGCGTACAGTACAAAGAAAATTACAAAGTAATAGCTCAGTCTAACTCGAAGGAATATATTGTGAATCATTTACCTAAAGTGTACCAAGTAACCATAAGCGCTGACAAGCTAAACTACTTCTGCCGCTTTGTCTTATCGAACCAGTCCGGTGGATCAGCACTAAACTTTATCTCACGAATACTCGATATATTCTCTTGTGCGGTTATATCGGGGTACTGATGCCTGTAGGCCCGAGAGATACTGCCAAACACGGCGGTATCCCAGTCGAAGCCAAGCCGCCTTGCAACCTCCTGGACGGCTTCCTTGGAGGGTCCTTCTATTTCTATGTACGAATTAAGCCAAGGCCATTCGTCGATGACAATTTCCACTTCACCAAGCATCCAGCTCTCTCGGTAATTCTCTTGATCAGAAAAAGCGAACATACCGATATTATTAAAGATGGCGATTGTATCATCGTACGAGCTAACCTCAACTTCGATTTCTGTTGCTCCGCCAAACTCTTTTTCTACTACCTTTTTAAAGGTGAGCTTAACTACATCTCCTTCGTCTCGGACGCGCACCCATGAATCCTGCTCTCGCAACAGATGCTGATCGGGGTAATCAAAGACTACTCGCTTCATAAGCCGCATAGGCTTATCAATACGAGCACCGGCTTTAGTTAGGCGATCTCGAACGTCATCAATATCTATGTCCAGAAACTTTACTTCGATTTCATCCTTCATAGACAGTGCTGTTTGCTCCTATTCTTTGTCGAGGGGATTGTCCATGGTTACTTTTGCGCCAATACCGGCAACTACGCCAAGCAAGAAGATAATCAACCCAATTACTAGCTTGGCGAAGATAGCCACTAACGCAGATACGATCAGCAGGACGACAACGGCCAACAGCGCTTGTTGCGTGCGATTCTCTTTAGGTGGGATAGTAAGCGCCATAATTACTTAGCGAACTCGATAGCTCGAGTCTCGCGGATTACATTAACCTTAATGGTTCCTGGATACTGCATAGTGCTTTCGATCTTAGTAGCAATATCGCGGGCCAGCTTGATGGCGGTTAGATCATCGACTGATTGCGGTCGGACAAAAACACGAACCTCGCGTCCGGCAGAGATAGCGTATGACTTTTCGATTCCCTCAAAACTGTTAGCAACGTTTTCTAGTTCGCGCATGCGCTCACCAAAGTTTTCGGCACTGATGTTCCTGGCACCTGGTCGTGAAGCACTGATGGCGTCCACCACACGGACAATGATTGCTTCTACACTGGTTGCTTCGACATCGTCATGATGTTGTTCGGCAGCCAAAGCGACCTCTTCTGGGGCGCCGTACTTACGGAGCATCTCGCCACTTATATGGTGATGCTTGCCTTCCATCTTGTGGGTTAGCGCCTTACCTAGATCATGTACGAGTGCTGCGTATTTAGTAATCCGAACATCGGCACCAACCTCTTCGGCAATCATTCCAGCAATGTGTGCCATTTCAGTAGAATGCTTCAGGACGTTCTGACCAAAACTGGTACGGAACTTAAGCTCGCCAAGTAGCTGAAGAATATCTTTAGGTATACCGATAACGCCAACTTCGCGGGCAGCGTCCTCTCCGGCTCGGACAACATCCTTCAGGACCAACTTCTGCGCTTTATCGACGACTTCTTCGATGCGTCCTGGGTGAATACGTCCGTCCTTCATGAGCATTTCCATAGTCTGGCGAGCTACTTCGCGGCGGATGGGATCGAATGAGCTTAGAATTACCATGCCTGGAGTGTCATCCACCATAATGTCTACGCCCGTGGCTCGTTGGATGGCCTGGATGTTTCGGCCTTCTTTACCGATGATGCGACCCTTCATTTCGTCATCAGTTAGTTTGAGCGCTGTTACGGTTCTTTCAGCTGTAACTTCGCTAGCCATACGTTCCATAGCAGAGGTAATAATTAGGGCAGCTTGTTCTTCGGCGGTATCTTTGGCCTCACCCTGTAATTTAACCACCAACCCCTTGAGGTCGTTTTTGATGTCGCGCTCGGTCATCTTCATCAGCTTATCGGCAGCATCTTCTTTGGTGAGCTTGGCTACCTTCTCGAGTTTTTCTTGCTGCTTTTTGCGAATCTCACGAATCTCATCTTTTAGATCTTCTAATTCGTCTTCGCCTTTGCGTAGATTCTCGTTTCGCTTGTCTAGTTGATCAAGCTTTTTATCGAGTGATTCTTGACGCTCAAGTAATCGCTGTTCGATTTCCTTAACTTCACGTCTTCGGGATTGCTCGTCACGTCGTGCCTCTTCGGCAAGCTTAGCAGCCTTTTCACGAGCTTCCGATATCTGTCGCTCGGCTTCCTTTTTTGCCTTTTTTAGTTCCTTATCTACAGCGTCCTGGGCAGTCCCCATCTTACGTTTGGTAATTGTTGTGCTAGCTCCAAAGCCAACACCAAGACTAACCACAGCTAAAATTATGGTTATCGGATCCATAGCGTTCCTTTCTATCATAAGCAGCTCTAGGAGCATCACTATCACTTCTTTAGCTCTAGTAGAACTGCGGTTTCAATTAAATCGTACGGTGCACAGAATGCACACGGATTGCTGCTCTCAAATGCGAACCATCCTACAAATAGAATACCACGAACAGCTATATCTGAACGGCAAAGACCATGGCTCGACTGTCGTATTCGCCGCTCTTTGTGTCGTAAGAGCCTGTACAAGTTATGAGATTCAATCCTGGCTTCCCTGCGACATCCGACAGCAACATATCAGACATATCAACACTGCCAACTTTTACCGTCTTGGTCTTAGTGACCTTATAACTAAATTTCTTACCGTCGCCTCTTTCTATTTCCATAACATCTCCGACAGCTAATTTGGTTACTGCGTAGAAAACACCCCTAGTGGTTGGCCCGGCAACATGGCCGTCCAACAATATGGCACCGGCTTCACCCGGTTTACTGCTGTTTTCGTACCAGCCAGCATCATGGACATTGCCTGGCGCCTTAAGTGCCCCACTCTTATCGATACCTTGCCGCTGGACGCGAGCGTTGACTTTGAGTTTAGGGATTCGAATATATCGAGGTAATGAGGGATTAACGTTGTAACTGCGAATTGCGGCAGCGGTTGGTGCCGCTTCGTCAACTGGCTGCTCTTCGGCGGACTCCTGTACCTTTGTGACTGCCGCCCTAACCTGACCCTTTACTTCTTTGTTAGTGCGGAAGCCCAAGAATGCCACGCCAGAACCAGCCAAGAAAACAAATGTCGCCATTGCCATTAGTATTTTCTGAGCACCAAGCTTTCGAACTTTGTGCTTCCGAACTTTAGGTGCAGCTGTAATGTTCCGCTGTAAAACTTGCGAACGACCCAACCTCGGGCTTGATGGTGTAGCGCCCGTAGACGATGTTCGGCGCTTCTGAGGCCTAGAAACACTTGCCTGGGCACGTCGAGCCGGGGCATGAATAAATGGCGTGCCCCGCCCAAACTGGCGTAAGCGGCCAGCGTAGACGGGGTTATTACTAGTTGTTTCTTTTGTAGACATTTTTTGTTTTTATTGAACGTTAACGAACCGAACTGTTACTTATCGACGAGATCGCTTTGCAGTTGCAGGAGCGAGTCGACGAGACATCATCAGGATTGCACCCGCAGCAAGTGTGGCAGCAGCCAAGATAGTCAGTGGACTGTTTAGCAACATACCGAAGCCGGTATCTGGTGTTCCGACGCTTACAACTGTTAGCGTCACATCGTTACCGTCACCACCTACGTAGCTGATCTTCAGAACTGTCCCGCTAGGAGTCTTAAAAGTTGCACCTTCGGCAAGATCCTTTAAGGTGCCTGTTATTTTATCTGCTCCATCGTTGTCGATGATTGTATATTTTGCGCCAGCGACAGGCTGATACTTGTTTACAATTGCGGCACTTATTAGTCCGTTGGTTAGATCGACAGTTCCGGTGACCTTCATCTGATCATAACCAGTACATGCAGCCGTTCCACCAATCTCGACAATATATGTTCCGGCAATTCGTAGATTATTGCTCGACAAACAGCCAGGGCTATTGCCTGGAGCGACATAACCGCCGGCTAAAACGTTAAGTGCCTTGACGCTACCGTTCCCTTTTAGTGTGCCTCCAGATCTAACTGTCACGTCAGATCGCTTTCCATTTATAGTAATCACTGTACGGCCCGATAGCTCGACGGTGCTTTCAGGTAGGTCGTCGGCTAATGTTTTAGTAACAATCTCGGCAGAATATGTACCGTTAGCCATGGCCGAACCATTATTGCTACTTTCAATCACAACTGTCGATGCTTCGCCCGCTTCCTGAATGAATTTATATTTTCCATATAGTGCGCCAGTAAATTTATTTGAGCTGGCCACAGAAGAGAACGTTATATCATTCGCTAAACTTAAGCTTCCAGAAAAAATAATTGGATCTCCAGTTGCAGGAACACCATATACTTCAGTTGCTAAACCACCGCCACCCTTACATACATTTGAGACTGAAAACTTAGGGCGTTTGAACTCTCCAGAAGGAATCGAGCTTGCCCCATCTAGGGTTAAAGAACCGGTATAGGTGTTAACCGTGCAGTCAGTTAACGAAATATCGGCCGTATTATTAACTGTGACTCCGCCAGTACTCGCTAGACCCCCGGCCGATACGCCCAGACTACCACCGTTAACATTGACTGCACCCGTGTGTCCAGCATTATTGCCGCCAAGGTAAAGGTAGCCTGCACCAGTCTTAGTGATATTTCCCGATCCTGTCAAATCACCATATAAATATAGAGAAGATGAAGATCCAATTGACAGGGTTTTATCGCCAACAATTACCATATCATTCCCAATTGATGGGTATCTTGCTTCTGTTGAATCATCCGTGATTGTGCCAGTAAGCGTAAAAGCATTTCCCTCAAAACTAAATGAGTATGCGCCATCGCCCTGGAAGGTTATGTTCGCAAAACTACCACCTGAGATGTCGTTTTCAAGCTGATTGTTAGGGCTAGTTATGTCTGAGTTGTCGAAAACTAAGCTATCGCCAGCGCCGGGAACTGCTTCGCCATCTGTCGCGCACGTCCAGTTTGCTGCCGTATTCCAATTCAAGCTTGCCGACCCGTCCCACGTACAGACATCTACTGCCGCACTTGCGATAGCCGGGGCAAAGACGAACAGTGACGTCAAACTTAGTACAAGAGCGCTGAAGCCCGAAGTTACTCGTTTTAACATTTTTATTTCCTTTTTTTGGTTTTAGTTATCCTTACCTTAAAGCGTAAGCATATTAGGGCCCTTAGTCAAGTTTTTTGTCAGAATGATTACTTTTTTTGTTGAGTAATGTGCACTGGGGCACCGTATTCTGGAAGTACCACTTTTCGGTCCTCTTCGTTCATAAGTTCATCGATTCCATCGGCAAGCCAATCCTCTCCACTAGCAGCAACAATTGCTGCAGGTAAGCTGGCCGCTAAGGCGTTTGCAACACTTAAGCCAATACGTAACCCCGTAAAGCTACCGGGGCCTTGGTACACAACTATGCCCTGTATGTCGGTTAGTAGAACCTCTTGGCCTTCTAGTATCCGTTTGATTTTACTATGAAGCGTCTCTGCTAATTGACGATGTGCTTCCCAGTGGATACTAGCCACTTCTGTTGTATCTTCGTGCAGAGCTATTTCGGCAACTGGATTGTCGGTACGTATCGAGAGGATTAACATACCATCCAGTATACGCTATCTGTTACCTGTACTAGCACTGGCCGCGGTACAAGTTGGATCAACAATCAACTGTACACGTCTGTAGATATCGCTGAGGGCATCCTGTTCTTCGTCGCTGTAGTCATGCGGCGGATCAATTACTATTCGCTCTTTTGGTAGGCCACGCTTTACGAGCTGGGCAACAACGCGCTCAGCACGGTCGTTGGCCAGTTTCTTTGATGCGGCTGTAGCGCTATCGGCACCAAACGTAGAACCTTCTAGCCGGAACTTCCACTGCTTGTTTTCATTGCGCTTAGCAAAATCCATCCAATCATCATAGATACCGATTATCGAATCTTCCTCTACGCTGTCGGGCTTAAAGAACATATCTTCTATTTTATTGAAGGTAAATTTCTCTGGATTGTAGGTGTCGTCAAATGTAACGGTAAACGGTTGCTTATCATAGCTTATCCATTTGTAATCATCTTGCGTAAGGCAGCTAAGTGCTGAAGTCTCTTTTGCTGCTGGCCTTGAATCGGTGGTAGTCGATTTCTTGTTAGCTTCGGTTGATGCGGCAGGAACAAGAGCTAGTTGCTGCGTGTCATACACAAAACCATCTAGGTACCACTTGCCTGACTGCTGGCTAAATTCCGTTCTGGCAGATACGTATTTACCGCCACTTAGATCGTAAAGGGCGTAAAATTTTGAGTCTTTCTTGGTTGATTCTTTGTATTTAAAACTGCCTTTGACGCTGTCCGATGCGCTTTTTAGGAATGTCTTGTCTTCGGCATCACCGCCGCTATTTACAAACTTCAGCGCTCCGTCCACATTACCTGCAGTGATTTCTTTCATAAATCCGTCTGACCGCTGCTTAGCCTGCAGCATGGCAATAGCAGGAAAAGCGACCAAGCCGATAATCAAAACCAGTACAACGGCAATTGCGGCAAAAATGAATGGCTTCTTACTGCGCGCGGGCTTAGGGGCCGCGCCCGGAGTGACCATACCCGGAGGCATAGCACTTGGATCCGGGACCGCAGGGCCAACAGGTGCTGCGGGCGCAATTGGCGCAGAGGGCATTGCAACTGGTGCTACTGGTGCTATAGGAGCCGTTGGTTGCTGCGGGACAGCCGGGTTAGGATTGGTATTATCAGGCGTTGGTGCAGTCTGGGGATCCATGACGGCCTTTCTACTTATGGTTATTTACTACAGTGTAGCAAATTATTTTGGCCATAAATATGCAAACTCATCGGGTATTACTATATGTAGATTTCGCTCGGTCTCGCCCGTGTTACTAATAGTTATGGTTATCCGCTCTTTCGGCAGTACATCGTGGACAATGTCAGCCCATTCGACAACTGTTATGGATGATGGGTCGCTCAGAGTCTCGGCAAGCTCGAATTGCATTAACCCTGGGTCGTTCAACCTATAGAAATCGTAATGCGCCATGCGTAGTTTCTTGTGAACATACTCTTTGCTGACGGTGAATGTTGGGCTGGCGACTTTGTCGGTACTTCCCATGCCCGCTGCCAGACCACGTACAAATGTAGTTTTGCCTCCGCCAAGATCACTAATAAGCTCAATAACTTCCCCACCGCGCAGTCGCTCACCCAGACTCTTCCCGATCTTCTCGGTTGCGACGGAATCGTTGGACTTTAGATTTAAGGTCATCCCAGTACTCATATACTCCATATAATACCGCGAGGCCGCCCACACCAGCAACAACAGAACCATGAAGCGGTGTCTTCTGATCAGCTTTGTCATTTCCGACGATAGCCGAAGTGTCGGTGCTGGCGCTTTTGACCTGCCCTTTTGCTGCGGCTTTCTTGGCCTTGGATTTAGTGGTCTGTTTGGTTGATTTTTTAGTAGTGGATTTTGAACTAGAGCCTACCGCAGTTTTTGTTGTGGGCGTCAAAGTATCAACGACATTCAGTTTTCCTGGTGTCGGCTCGATAGTCCACTGCCAGATAAGATCGTTACGCACCCAACTTTGACCAACTTGGGCTATTGGATATGTAACATTGTCTAGCACTACGCCTCCTGGTGAAAGGAGCTGTACCCTACCGCCCCCATTGGCAAGAGTGAGCTTAGTATCGGGGGCATACCATACCGCAAATCCTCCTGGCTCAATATAAATTGGCGGCAGAGTATACTTTTTTATAGTTGACGTTCCTACAGCTAGCACATACTTATTTAGATCTGCAGATTCGGAATCAATATTTTGAATCTCAATAAACTCACCCGTGGAATCTAGGATGGGGCTTGCCGGATCTGGCAGCAATTCGCTCAGCCTCAGGTTAGCAACATCGGGCAGCGAACTATCTACGGTTTGTGGCTCCCCGACGGTAAAGTCTTGGGCGTTATTATTTGTGCTTACATACTGACCGTTATTATTTTGCAGTCGGCGTAGCGTCTCGCCTGTAGCGGGCGCTAATGCTGGATCCCCTATGGCATTAGACGCCGTTCCCCATCCTACAGTATCGCTATATCCTGGCCCGGTTAATTTCAGGTGACCACCAGCGGCGGCAAGGGTCGCAGAGAATCGTTGCTGAGCTTGAGTCTCGGTATATTCATCAGTGGCTATTGTAAATGTTTGAGCTCCCGCCAGAGATCCTTGAAGCCGAAAACTTCTACTTGGCTTATCTAATATTTTGGCGCTGGCTGGGAAATATTCCAGTTTGACTGTCGACAGATCGACGCTTGAGGACGTAGTATTTGCGATCATTACGAATTCCTGCCGGGCGTTTTGGGCGCCGCCAGTTTGAAGGGCAACGATTAAAAGCGGTGGATTTGTTGCCGCCAAAAGTACCGGCGCGGGATGCACAAGTAGTGCCAAAATCATAAGAATTACCCCTGTTAATCTCTTCATATTTGCGACTATACACCCGACTCTGCTTAGTTACAAAATGATTTTCTATTGCCCCTAGCTTGCTATACTGTTGGCATGCTTGTTCTAACCAAGTCTATTTTGAATCAACCAGTAATGAGCTTAAGGACGGGTGGCCAAGTGGCCACTGCTTATCAGGCAATTATTAACCCCAACAACCTCAAGATTGAGGCTTTTTACTGCGTGGACAGCATCGAGAAAAAACATCAGCTGGTGTTGGTTCATCAAGATATTCGGGACGTATTGCCTGCCGGACTTGTTATCGACGACCATGATGTATTAGTAGAACCAGAAGATCTGATCCGCCTACACAAGATTATGGAGCTTGATTTCGAGTTAGTTGGCAAACCAGTCATCACTAAATCTGGTAAGCGCATAGGCAAAGTTAACGACTTCGCTACCGAGCCAGAGAGTATGCTTATCAAAAAGCTATATGTCACACAGACACTTATAAAAAACCTGACCGGTGGAAATCTGAGCATTGATCGAACTCAGATTATCGAAATTACACCTCGAAAAATAATCATCAAGGACCCGCTACAAGGAGTCCGCGCCGGCGCTACAGCCGTTAGTCCTCTTCCTGCCAGTTAACGGCCATTTTTACCTGGCCGTAATCGTATCCCTGACGCATCAAATAGGCCATAAGTTTCTGCTTATCTTGATACCTGGTCTGCTGACGTTTACGAGCAACGAGCTGCTTGAGCACCTCAGCCTCGTCGGTATCATCTTCTTCGAGAACTTGTTTAATCACTCCGTCCGACACCCGCTTAAGTTTGAGTTCTTGGTTAAGACGACGTTTGCTCGTGGCCTTTAGGAGTCGCCTGTTTTCTACCCACCGTCGAGCAAATTCCAGATCGTCCAACCATTTGCTACCGTAAAGCCTGGCGACTATTTGGTCAATGAGTTCAGGATCGTATTCCTTGCGCTTGAGGTATTCACATATCTCCCACTCACTACGCGGTCGGCGGGCTATGAGCCCAAGGCATTGGTTGTATGCCTTATCGCTCCGGGCCGTGTCCTTTAGCTCGTCTAGTTCCTGGCCTGTCAGTTCGCGGTTAACTCGTAAACCGCTATTCATCAGCGCCAGCTCACTCAACCCAAAACTAAACTTACCATCCACGTAAATAGAATAGCGTTCTTGATTCTTAACCTGTTGCTTTATGTCGGTAATCTTCACGGCAGCGGTGACTACACCTTAACCATGGTTTCACGGACGACCTTCATGACTGCCGTAATATCGCCTTCAGCTTTGAATAACGTTGTGGATACTTCGTGGTAAGGATTTGCATGAACATGCCATTGACCTTTTTCCATCCGAAGCGAACTACCCGGTTCAAGCTCGTTAATCTGTTCATTTCCACCATCTTCGTCTGTAAGTGTCATTCGACATTTGCCGGTAATTTGAAGAAGATTCTCGTGTGCCAAGGGTCGATTATGTCTGGCGAGCTCTGCCCCTGGCCGTAAAATCAATACACCAGTCGTAAATTGTTCGTCTGAATGAGAAAAACAAAACCGCGCAGCACCATCTGGAGATTCCCATGATTCAAATACTTGCATAATTAGCGTTCCTCTTGATCTGATTGACCTGGAGGGGTACGCGAAAATCTGTCACCCAGTAATACTGCCCCGATGGCCACTCCTGTCTCGACAAATGTTACTAAAAGCTCTCTGGGAGTCGTGGGCGTGTGGGAGTCGACTCCGTCAACCTCCGTCAACAAGGCGACCATTGATCCTACCGTAACAGCAATGCTTGCAATAAAAGCTCCGTCACGCCAGCCGAATCGATGCCGTTCTTGTGGTGGCTGCTCATTACTATAGCCTCTTGGGAATATTGCTGTCATTAGTTATCTCCTACGGTTTCTTCAAAGCGAGCTTCACGTGATGGTGAAAAACCTGGAGTTGGCCCAGGATATTGCTTCGCCAGCGGATCATCTGCCGGCAGCTCGAGTGAGATAACACTTGGATCGCTGACCGGAGGAGCTTTATCTAATCGGGGGTCGATGCTTACTACGCCATTATTTATGAGCTCACCCTCCGCAAGTGGTGGCGCTGGAAAATCTCTGGGGTCAAATGGTTTTGGACTGGGACCTGTTTCGGGTGTAC
>CAZIBG010000009.1:22769-26142 GCA_964536985.1 uncultured Candidatus Saccharibacteria bacterium
CGTTACCACCAGTGGTAGTTTCGGGGTTACCAAACATCACACCAATCTTCATACGAATCTGGTTAATGAATATAACTGTCCCTTTAGAGCGGCTAATGACGCCGGTAAGTTTACGGAGCGCCTGGCTCATAAGTCGTGCCTGGAGACCCATGTGGCTGTCGCCCATATCACCTTCGATTTCGGCACGCGGAACAAGTGCCGCAACAGAGTCGACAACTATCAGATCGACCGCATTTGATCGGACGAGTGTTTCGACAATTTCTAGAGCTTGCTCACCGTTATCGGGCTGGGAGAGCAAAAGGTTTTCGACATCTACACCAATACGCTTGGCGTAAGATGGGTCGAGGGCGTGCTCAGCATCGATGAATGCTGCTGTTCCGCCTTGTTTTTGGACCTGCGCAATAGCGTGCAGTGTTAACGTGGTCTTACCAGAAGACTCTGGCCCATAAATTTCAATAACGCGGCCTTTTGGAATACCGCCACCAAGGGCAAGATCCAACGACAAGCTGCCGGTTGGAATGCATTCCACTTTTTGGGTGTAGCTATCACCCATTTTCATAATTGAACCCTTACCAAATTGCTTCTCGATAGTATCGAGAGCGAGGCCTAGGGCCTTTGACTTACCGTCGCCACCTGGTTCGATCGGTGTCTGTACTTTTTCTTCTTTAGCTTTCTTTGCTGCCATAGTTGTTACCCTCCAACTTCTTATAAAACATATGTTTTCTTATTTCCCACCGGGTCCACCTACTCGCTGGTACATAGATAGTATACCAACAACTCGGCTTTGTTAATTGCTGTAGTTTAAATTGGTCTATACTACCCTGTAATGAAGCTTGTTGAACCAACAAATCCCATCCTAAATATTGCCGCTGATGCAGTTGAATTGTCAGAAATAGGATCACTTGAGGTTCAATCAACTATAGATCAGATGCTGGTAATGTCCGCTGGTAAGGGACACAGTAAAGATGATTCTAGGCAAATGGTAGGGCTGGCGGCAGTACAACTGGGCATCAATAAACAGATCATTACCATTGATTTAACAGCTGATGGCACCAACAAGAATCAAACTCTGCAGGCGGTTATTAATCCGGAAATTACCTCCCATTCCGACGTATTAGAACAAGGCCGGGAAGGCTGCTGGTCATGCGGCAATATCTGTGGAATTGTTGAACGAGCCAATAAAGTTACGCTCGAAGGTCTTGATCGTGATGGAAAGAAAATATCGTTGCAGTTGGAAGGCTTTGTGGCACGAATTGCCCAACATGAGGTTGATCACTTGCAAGGCATTCGTTTTCCGGAGCGCATTCCAGCCGATAAACCACAACGGCTCCACTGGGTAGAGCCCCAAGAATTCGAAAGCTACCGCGTTACATGGAAGTATTGGCCAACACTTTGCCCGCGAAGCCGTTGGGAGTTAATGAAATCCGGAAAAGAATACCGCTAGACTCTCGCCGTCTTAATGCTTGTGCTTTATACTAAAAGTATATGCGCATTTCCGATACGCTCGTGATTCAACTTCTTAAAAATGCTGATCTGTTAACCAGTGAGCAATTTGAGTCATTAAAAAAGCGAGAGCAGGAAGAGAAAAAACCCCTTCAGGATTTGGTTATTGATGCTGGAGTTATCTCGGAACAGGACCTCACAAGGCTTTATGCCGAAAAGATTGATATCCCTTTTATATCGCTCAGTTCACAATCCATTCCTCCTGAAATTATTAAGCGGCTACCTGAACGAATTGCCCGTCGACATAAAGCGGTTGTATTTGGTCTCGACAGCGGACAACTGCAAGTAGCCGTTGCCGACCCCCGGAACTCAGCATCAGTAGATTTTCTACACAAGCAACTTGGAAGTAACCTAGCTATTCATATTGCCACCATGACGGATATTGAATCTGCATTAGAGCATTATCAACACGAATCGAGGAACCTGCCGCGAGTGGTCGCCGAGTCAAACACTCAAGAAACAAACGACGGAGTGCAATCAGCTGAGTCGTTAGCCATCCAGACTACAACAGTACTTCTTGCTCATGCCGCTAAAATGCAAGCCAGTGATATTCATGTTGAGCCCCGAGAGAATTACGTTTTAGTACGCTACCGAATAGATGGCGTTCTTCGCGAGATCAACAAACTACCACGTGCCGTACTAACTCCACTGACGATCCAAATAAAGAAGCTGGCTAACCTAATCATAGAAGAGCGTCGCGTACCGCAAGATGGTCACTTCAATGTGGACGTGGCCGGTCAACTGTACGCCATACACGTATCTACCCTCCCCGTTCTGGACGGAGAAAACATAGCCATGCACATCATAAATCAGTCTGCTACTGCTCCAAGCCTAGAAGAGCTTGGACTTTGGGGGATCAACCTTGATAAAGTACAGAACGCAATCACTCAGCCGCATGGAAGCATTATTGTATGTGGGCCAAATGGCGCCGGTAAGTCAACCAGCCTGTTTAGCATGTTGAGCCTTCTCAGCAAACCAGGAATAAGCATTGCTACCGTCGAAGATCCTATCGAACACCGTATTCCTGGCGCCAGTCAAACTCCCGTTAACACACAATCCGGCATGACGTTTAGTAGCGGACTCCAAGCGGTACTGCGTCATGATCCTGACCTTGTAATGGTCGGCGAAATTCATGACAACCAGACGGCCCAGTTAGTTGCTCAGGCTGCCCAAAAAGGACATCTCGTTTTCGCGGGCATGCATACCACCAATGCCTCGGCTGGCATATCTCGCCTGCTAGAAATGAACGTCGAGCCCTTCCTGATTGCCAGCACCCTGCGTTTAGCAATTGGTCAAAGACTTGTCCGCAAACTTTGCGTAGGTTGTCGCCAGAAATACAGTCCCAGTAAAGAGGTTTTGAGTAAACTTACCTACAGTTCACAAACCATTAATAGGCTAGAAAAAGAAGCTATGGCTTGTTCATTGGGCGGCGACGATGCGGCTAAAGAGCTGGGAAGCACCAGGGAGTCAATCAACACTCTTTGGAAATCCAACCCTAAAGGTTGCGACCAGTGCGAGGGCACGGGCTACAATGGTCGCATAGGTATATTTGAGGCAATCAGTGGCACTGACGCGCTATCTAAACTAATTGCCACTAACTCCACACTTGAAAAGATCCAGAAACAAGCGATCACGGACGGAACTGTTTCTATGCAAACTGATGGGATCGTTAAAGCCTTACGTGGACTGATCGACATTGTAGAAGTAGCCAATTTATAGTATAATATATGAATGATAAATCCTGGTGAACCAACTCACGAACGTGTAATTTTTGAAACTTCCGACCAACCACCAGCAATGGTTACGCTGACTCATCAAGCATACCCAGAAGGCTCGATTGGCTTTCAGCTCTTCCCGGAAGTGTTAGAAG
>CAZIBG010000009.1:26242-36311 GCA_964536985.1 uncultured Candidatus Saccharibacteria bacterium
CAAGCATACCCAGAAGGCTCGATTGGCTTTCAGCTCTTCCCGGAAGTGTTAGAAGGACGTGTTCGTCCCGTGACGTTCTCCGATGTTGCTCTTAATATGCCGACCAATCACAAAACTGCTTTGCAAGCGGCAGGTGTTCATACTGTGAGCGATCTATTAATGATGAATGCCGACCGAGCCGTTGATCTTTTTCCTGAAAAGCGGCAGGCTGGATTCCAACTACAGCTACAACGTCGAATGGAAACTTTGGCCGAAAAAAACGTCTTAACTCCACACGCCAGATTAATAGGCGCAGCACTTGGCGAAGAACAAGGACCGGTTAGCCCCGAAGAAGAGCCAGTTATTGAAGCGCGTGTTGAAATGGCACTCGGTTTCCTTAACGAAAGAGAGCGACACATTCTTAGCCTTCGGTTTGGTCTAGATGGCAACCCAAGCAGGACACTAGATCAAGCCGGCGACTATTATGCAATCTCGCGCGAACGCGTCAGACAGATCGAATCCAAAGCATTAGCCAGAATGAGACACCCTGAACGTAGAGAGTTTCTTGACGATGCTTCGGTATACCCTCTGGATTCCATAGCTCGACAAGCAGGCTATACCTATCGTAGCGCCTTGCCTATAGACATGCGCGGGAATACCGACTTAGAGCTGTCGTCAGAAGCCGAAGCATTACTTAATGATCTTGCTCAGCAGAAGGGCATGTCCCAAGTCATCTTCCGAGCACGCAACTATCGATACCAAGGAGACATCAGTAGTGTTGGTGAACTCACCGTTCCAGGGGGCAATGATGAAATTCGTGCTGAAATCGTTCAAAAGTTCGAACGCTACATTCGTAGTCACAAACACTTGGCTGTGTTCGGAAAGCTACTACCTGATATTGCCGAGATAAGTAAGCTCGAAATGGACAGTCCGGAAAGGCAGGCCATTGAGACCGAGGAGTTACTCAGAAATATAAAGCGTTCAATTACTAGATTTGTCTTTACTGAACGAGACGCCGAAGGAAACGAACGACTACGAATTTCAGAGCGTAACTTGGCAATTAAGAGCCCTGAAACCATAGGGCGATTAGTTCACAAATTGGGCGGGTACCTTGACGACTTGTTCCCGGCAGAAGAACCGGTTGCATCAGAACAATAAAGCCGCGGCTTTTAGCAATGTCAGATCACGTAACTGGATAAATTTGCCTTCATAGTCATCTGGCGTGTCGGTTTCGAGTAGCTGAATGGCCGAGTCTAAGCTATCTGCCCAGATGATAGAAAACTGGTTATTAATTTCCCTCTCCGTAAAATCTGGCTCACCTTTCTGCCCAAGTACCGTGGCAGTAAAACAATAGGATGTCTGTAACATTTCGAATTGGTTTCGCTGCTCAGTAATAGTACCCACTTCTCCTGTAACTTCGGCCTTACAACCTATCTCTTCCATTAACTCACGTTCCAATGCCGTTGGGATATCTTCGCCCTCGTCAATTCCACCACCGGGCAACTTATGGTATCCATGTCGACCAACATGCAGTAAGGCGACTTTACCATCTTTGTCCGTGACTACGGCACGAGCCGCCCGTCTTATCCTAAATCCCTTTGGATCAACTTTAGGAGCGTCAGGATTAATGTCTTGGTCAAAAATTTCTGCGAGTAGTTTCATAGATCTATAGTAGCAGACACCCCTGTAATTGCTTGACAGCTCACTGCTTGTAGCTATAATCAACAGAGAAGAAAGGTTTACAACCATGAAACAAACAAACAGCAATCAAAAGGGCTTTACTATCGTAGAACTACTGATAGTTATTATCATCATCAGCATTCTAGCCGGACTTATTGTGACAACGTTCAGCGATTTCCGACGTAAGTCACGTAATTCCGAACGCCAAAACGACATTAAATTCACCCAACAAGCAGTCGAAAACTATTACGCTCAAAACGAAAAATACCCAACCTTGGGTCAACTTAATGACTCAGCATGGCGTGCTAAAAATATGAAAACTCTCGGCGCCGATGAACTGCAAGATCCAAGCGGCACAAAAGCCTCGTTAGCTACCGCGCCGGCTGCAAACATCTACAGCTACCAACCGGTCGCTCAAGACGATGGCGTCTGCGACAACGTGACACGTGATTGCATGAAGTACACTCTTACTGCCACACAAGAAGGCGGCGAAGTCTTTACCAAGAATAACTTCAACTAGGTTACTTAACTAATTATTGGGGTGGTAATTGCTGGTTCTGATCGACTGGTAGTGTTGAGTCTTGCACAGGCTGAGGGGGCTGCGTTGGTTCAGCTGACTGCTGAGCCGCTTGCTGCATAGGCTGCGCCTGCACTGGTGCCTGTCCGGCATACATCTGACCCGAACGGCGAAGTTCCATTTCTCGCTCACCTAGGAATTCTTGCCTAGCTTCCAATACCAACTTGGCATAATGATCGGCATGCGGGCAATATTCAAAGTGGAAGTTCTCTTGCTCACCAGCAGTTTCTATCAGCAAACGACCGTAGTTGAACATAGTCGGGAACAGACCGTCGGTGTTGGCTGTTACATCTTCTACACTCGTTACCGAAAGTTGAGAAGTCTTTTTACTAAACAAACTGGTCTGAATAGTCTGGGTAATGGTTTTGTCGGTGATCACCAACTTGCTAGCGTTATAAATCACGGTCGCAATTCCGGCGATCAACAGCATAAAGCCCACAATAATTACCGATATTACGCCAGCAAAAGCGTAAACATTGGGATTCTGGTCGATATCCACAAATGTGGGAAGAAGATAATAAATCAGTCCCAACGATGCACCGATACCAATAAAGATTGAGAAATAAAGCTTAACGATACCGAAGGGGTGTCGTTTGATAATTGCGAGTAGTTTTTCGTCGTCATCGATCCCGTGAATCGTCTGGCTAAAGTCTTGTTTGGGTGCTTCCATTTAGCTAATTATAACAGATACCGTCTAAACTTCTTTGTTGAGGTGCTTGTATGCTTTTGGTGTAACTTTGCGGCCACGCGGCGTTCGCTCCAATAAACCAATTTGCATTAAATACGGTTCGTAGAAATCTTCTATAGTACTGCGCTCTTCGGCTGTTAGGGCGGCCAGTGTTTCAACGCCAACAGGGCCTCCGGCGTAATTATCTATTATGGCCAGGAGTAGCATGCGATCGCCCGGGTCTAATCCCAAATCATCCACCTCTAAAAGCTCAAGGGCGCTAGAACTAGTAACGCTGTCGATAATGCCATCGCCATTCACATCGGCGAAATCTCGGACACGTCGGAGTAAACGGTTAGCAATACGTGGCGTTAGTCGTGCTCGGAGCGCAAGCTGATCGGCAGCATCCGGATGAATATGAATATCAAGAATTCCAGCTGAACGTTGGATAATCTGTGCCACCTCGCTTGGTTCGTAAAATTCTAAGCGGTGTAACATACCGAACCGATCACGGAGTGGTGCTGCCAGTGCGCCAGTCCTAGTAGTGGCGCCAATAAGGGTAAACCTGGGAAGATCCAATCGCAGGCTTTTGGCGCTCGGACCCTTACCGAGCATTATATCCAACTTGAAATCTTCCATAGCACTATAGAGCACTTCTTCTACGGAGCGATTTAATCGGTGGACTTCGTCAATAAACAGGATGTCACCATCTTGGAGATTAGTAAGTAAGCTGGCGAGGTCACCAGCACGTTCGATAGCCGGACCACTGGTAATACGAATCTGGGCACCCATCTCGTTAGCAATCACTGATGCCATGGTTGTTTTACCTAAACCTGGAGGCCCATATAAAAGAATATGATCGAGTGGTTCACCACGCTTTTTAGCCGCATCAATGGCAAGCTGCAGATTCTGCTTAAGGCGCTTCTGTCCGATGTAATTGGCAAAATCCTTAGGGCGTAAAGATTGGTCCAGTTCAACTTCTTGTTGATCCTCGACCTCTACCCCCGTGCTCACGATTCGCTCAATAGCCATAGACCTATTGTAACCTGTTATACCGTCCTCATGATATTGCTTTTATCACTAAAAAATGGTATAGTTTCTAGATGTCACAGACAAATGTATCATTTAACCGTGCTCTTTCTCCTGAAAGTGCAGAAGCGGTTCATAGAGCTACACATTCTCTCGCTCAAACCGTGAATGAAGCAGTGGGTGGACTCCTGCTTATTGCCTCTCCCGATCTATATAATACTGAAGTGGTAGTCGCTGTTGGCACGGTCAACCAAGAAGATGCTGCTACTCGCTTGACTCTACAAAATACGTTACAGGTGAGTAGCCATAATAAAGAAGTACAACTTAATGTGGTACCTAGCTTTTTGTCACCTTCGCTCGGACTGCACCGCAACGGCCATGTTGGGCATGATGCCGATTTAATCCTGTCGGGCGACCGGCGCAGTAAACCTTTCCCCCGAAAGCTGCAAAAAGATCTTGGCAAGCTAACTGTTATCGATGGTCTATTAAACCCTCCAGCTGTAACTCTCAGACCCGTCATTGTTGATCCAAAGGTTATGGATGAGGCGCCAGCGGGCACCGCTCCATTAAGTGACTGGCTAAGAGGCTTTGGGATTAAGTTTGCCAGCCAAGTTCCGACAATTGACCTCATGCAGGTGCGGGCAGAGTTGGGATAAAATGGCCGTTCAGTATGAAATTAGCCGGGCCTATATGCCGGGAGAAATAGATAGAATAAACGACGGTGTTGCTACCGTGGTTACACGTTTTAACCTGGATGGAATTGTTAATCAGGTAGAGATTCCTGATGAAGAACGAACCATTATTGCCCCCGCCGAAGCCGTCGTCGATTTTTTAGACATGTCCAAGTGGAGCATTAGTAGGCTAGACAACTATGTTCAGGGTGAGCATTCAAATCGATTTGTAAGGGGCAAGCTACTGCTTAGACCTACAGACCTTGACCCAAAAAGACACTTCGAAGTTATGGAACAGCTAGTGGCTGTTGATCCAAATGCCAGGAAAGATGTTGATGTAATTACGGCCAGCGTTGATGTTTCTGATAGTAGATCATCCTACGCCAGCGAAGGAGTCAAGCGCCAGTTCGACATGTGCAATATGCTCGAGCGCATATCCCGACGCCGCCCGCCTGCCCGGCCTATTGCCTGGATCCCCGCCGACATTGCAGAAAACGAAGCTTATCATGATTCTTTAGATCTAGTCGAAGCTGCTATACGAGCCGAGATTCAAGTGGTCCGACTTGACCGCGCCGAAGTTTTTGAACTACCTGCGTAGAGCAGCTTTAATTCTATCTTCAAGTGGCAGGGAAGCGTCAACTCCAGTTAGGGCAGCCTGAGCATCAACATCTGAATACCCTAAAGCAATCAAAGCCTGGACTGCTTCGTCACTTTGGTTAATCCCCGCCCGGCCAATTAAATCTTCGGCCGACTGGCCAACTGGCGCACCAACTTTATCACGAAGCTCTACAACTATTTGTTCGGCAGCTCGTTTACCTACGCCTTTTGCGGTTTGCAAAGTCTTAACGTCCCCACCAGCTATCGCCGCACGAACGCTAGCTTCGTTTCCGATATCAAGTACCGCAAGAGCCCCTTTTGGTCCAACATTTTTGACGCTCAGTAACTGCTCAAACAGCTGCTTTGTGGTTAGGCGAGTAAAACCAATCAGGTCGTGTGCGTCCTCTTTGATATGCTCGTAGATATAAAGTTTTGTTTTGGCCCCACTCGGCAGTACCCCTTGATCGGTATTTGTAACCATTACTCCATAGCCGACGCCGCCAACCTCAAGAATTACTTTATTAGCTTGGTGTTCAGAAACGGTTCCGGTAAGTGTTGCAATCATAGACTCAGCTTACCATGTTTAACGTAGTGTCATGCTGCAACAAATAGCCGCAGCCAAAGCATCGGCAGCATCGTCCGGCTGGGGTACTTCTTTTAATTTTAGAAGCACTCGAACCATCTCTTGCACTTGCTTCTTATCGGCTTTGCCATAGCCCGTAACCGCCATTTTAATTTGCATTGGCGTAAACTCATGCAGTTGCATACCATTCTGTTGGCCTAGCAAAAGCACAACGCCACGAGCCTGTGAAACGGTCATGGCCGTTGTAACATTCTTAGCGAAGAATAGCTTTTCGACTGACATAACGGTTGGTTTATTTTGAGCAATAATATCAGTAAGTTCTTCGAAAATAGTCAGTAGCCGGACAGCATCATCTTCATGAACTGGTGTCCGGATCACCCCAGCATCCACCAACTGAATAGCTCCGTCTTTTGCAACGTCTATGACACCAAAACCAAGTATTCCCGTGCCGGGATCAATCCCTAGTATTCTCATAATCGATAAGGTCTACTAACTTTTGATGAACTTTGCCATTAGACAAAATAAGCCCGTCTGCCCAGATATTATATTTGCGAGGCTTGCCGTTTAGGTCGGTAGCCATTCCGCCTGATTCGGAAACAATTAGCGATATAGCTGCAGCGTCCCATGGTGATCCGTACTCCATGCAGGCAGCTACAAATCGACTGTCGGCTACCAAAGCGCCAGCATAGCTAAAGCTGGCAAACATGTATGTTTTTGCACCTTCTCGCTGGATTGCATCGAACATGGTATTAATGCCCGTATGATTTGGCTTTGTTAAAGATCTGAAGGCCAATATATATTGTTTTTTTAGTGTTGACGCATCAGACACATGCAACCGTACGTCATTCATATATGCACCCAGTCCAACTTGCGCGCTATACATGCGATCTTGAAATGGGTCGTACACCACGCTGACTTGTACGTCGCCATTATGAACAAGCGCTAAACAAAATGTCGAGATCGGCATACCAAAACTAAACGGTGCAGTACCGTCTATAGGGTCTACCACCCATACGGTTTCCCGGTCTGCTTTGTACGATGCTTCCTCGCCCACAACACCATATTCTGGATAGGTGACTTTGATCTTTTCAATTACCAAGTCGTTAATTGTTCGGTCAGCGACGGTAACAGGGGAATTATCTTCCTTCCACTCAATACCAATGTCAGTTGCCTGGAAGTAGCGTTTCATAATAACGCCGCTTTCCCTAGCTAAGTCTTTTGCAAATCGGAGGGCTATGGAAAGTTCGAGATTATCCAAGATTGATGCCTTCGGCAATGTCGAAGTTAACGTGCGTGTTGCTGACATCGTCGATTGATTCTAGGGCATCCATGATGCGCATAATCTTGCCAGCTGTGGCTTCGTCGGTCACTTCGACAGTATTGTTAGGGACATAAGTGAGTTCTGCCTCTAGGATTTCGACCCCCGCCTCTTTAAGCGCATCACGCACTTTTGCTAGATCCTTCATGTCGGTATAGACAATGGATTCTTCGCCATCATCGGTATTGTCGGACTCAATATCTTCGGCTCCGGCATCGAGCACCTGAAGCATTAAATCATCACCGCCACCTTTTACACGGATCATTCCTTTATGATCAAACTGAAAAGCAACAGCACCTTTCTCAGCAATGTTGCCGCCGTGCTTACTAAAGGCCAGCTTTACTTCTGGGTAGGTACGATTTAGGTTGTCGGTGGCGCATTCTACCAAGATAGCTACTCCACCTGGACCATAGCCTTCGTACATGACTTCCTGAATTTGGGCTCCGCCAAGCTTGCCCGAACCACGGTCGATACCGCGCTGGATATTAGCAATTGGCATGTTGGCAGCCTTAGCTTTGTCGATAGCCAGTCGAAGGGTAAAGTTCATATCTGGATCTGCGCCGGCACGGGCTGCTACAGCAATTGCATTACCTAACTTTGTAAATACGGCGCCGCGGGCTGCATCTTTTGCGCCTTTTGCACGTTTGATTGTTGACCATTTACTGTGTCCACTCATGATGGTATTGTAGCTTTTTTGCGACGCCAGGTAAAGAGTATCAGGACTATTAATGAATAGCAGATCATTAGTTGCCAGACGCTTATAAACTGCGTAACCGAGGCTTTAGGCAGTGCCGCTGCTAGCCTAACGATATCCAGCATATAGGTCATCAGTAACGTTGCTGGCCATGAAAACCAGCCAGATACTGCGGGAATTATCATGCCCGCTAAACCGGCCACAAAACTTGCCGCCATCGCTATTGGAATAAGTGGTACAACCAACATGTTAGCAAGCAATGAAATCAACGAAAGGCGTCCAAATATATACATAATCAATGGAAGCGTCATGACTTGAGCAGCAGTAGTCTCCAGTACCAGTTGTAGAATAATCCGCGGTTTACGATTATTTAGGTACCGTCGTTGGAATTCTGGTGCCACATAAAGCACACCAAAGAATGCTAAGAACGAGAGATGCCATCCAATATCACTCCATAAATAAAGCGGAAACCAGCCGGCAGTCAGCGCTGCTGCAATCAGGATAAGAAGTATCGGTTTAAATTTTCTACCATAGCACCAAGCCCACAGGCTCAGTGTACTTACGATTGCCGCCCTTACAATTGAGGCGCTACTACCAGTTATAACCAGGAACAACCCAATAAAGCTTAGGGTTAATATTGTCGACTGGTATTTGGATCGCTTACGAGCCAGTTGTTGGGCTAGATGAACCATAATGGTTAAGTTGTAACCGCTCACTGCCACCACATGTGTTAGGCCGACAATGGATAGATCATCGTTGAGTGAGTCGGGGAGTGTGGTCCGTTGGCCAATTAATATTCCAAGCCCAAACGAACCCAGGGGTTCCGGCACGGCAGACTGAAGCCCTGCCGCAAATCGCCGCCGCACTTTGTCGATACCAGATTTCCCTTTCTCTACTACCCTAATCTGCGCAAAGCTTATTCGAGCTTGCCGCGATCCTCGCGTCGGGTACAATTTCCCCTGCACTCGTACTTTATCTCCCCGATAAATCATGTTCTGCCCAAAGCCACCAACTCCAATTGTGCCTACAAGTTTTTGTTTTATCGGTTGCTCCAGGCTAATATTGCCTACGTCGAATGTAAGCTGACTTCTCTGACCGTAAACTGCATCGCTGGTAGCCGTAGCAGTAATTGTAACTGGACGCTTGGCAAGGGAACCATAGGGAAGTATGGATTGCAAAAATACGCTGCCACGAAAAAGCCCAAGCAGAATACCAATAATGCTTATACTTAACAAGCTAAGTAAATTACGACAAAAGAGTAGGGGAGCGAGCAGACAAATTAGCGCCACAAAAACTACAGCATTCTCAAAAGAAACAAGTCGAGAACTAGCCAAACCAACGATAAACGCAGTAAGCCCAAACGACAGTGTGGTTGTTTGTCGGAATCTCCCCCTACCCATTGGCAAATCATACCCTGCCCCAATCTGTTAAACAAAAGCCCTACGCATTGACTTTTTGCCAGAAATGACGATAATGTAAGGAGTTAATTCCCATAAATCGTTATGGGTCCATAGCTCAGCTGGTTAGAGCACCTGCCTTTTAAGCAGGGTGTCGTGGGTTCGAGTCCCACTGGACCCTCCAAATAAAAATACCTACCTCGCCGTAGGTATTTTTATTTTGTTATACTTGAGCAATGCATACAGAGATTGAAGCCAAGTGGCTGAACATAGATATTGAACAAATAAGAAAAAAGCTCAAAGGTCTTGGTGCCACCCTGATTAATAAGGAACGACTTATGACTCGTAAAGTATATGACTTTCCGGACATGAGACTTGAAAAAATTGGCGGCTGGGCTCGAGTTCGTGATGAGGGCGACAAAATTACCATGAGCTACAAGCAGCTTAGCGATAGAACCCTTCATGGCACTAAAGAAGTCACCTTAGTGGTGGATAACTTTGACGAAGCTTGTAACTTCCTTGAGTCTATCGGTCTGGTAGCAAATGCTTTTCAAGAGACAAAACGTGAAAGCTGGAAATTAGGCGATACTGAAGTGGAGCTTGATACTTGGCCTTGGATACCAAGTTTCGTCGAACTAGAATCTGTCAGCGAGGAAGCCTTGAAAGAGACTGCATCATTACTAGGACTGGACTATAAAGATGCTCTTCATGGCAGCGTCGAAACCGCTTACCAAGCAGTCTATGATGTCACCGAAGAAGAAATAGATGGTTGGAAAGAAATACTTTTCATTGAAGTTCCGGATTGGCTACAAGCCAAACTTAGGTCGGATTGATTCTACACACTTAGCTTATTCTGATTACTCTAGCTAATTGGTGA
>CAZIBG010000010.1:0-34683 GCA_964536985.1 uncultured Candidatus Saccharibacteria bacterium
GTTTGCTATACTCAGTTCATGCAACAGCAACTTCCTAAACTTGCACTCGGAACATGGCTCATGGGCGGCACTAAAGATGCGGACCCAAACAATGATGACGCAAAAGATATCGCAGTCATTAAAACTGCAATCGACTGTGGGACAACTCTTATTGATACCGCCCAGAACTATGCAGGCGGTAGATGTGAAGAGATTGTCGGGCAAGCCATAGCTGACTTACCAAGAGAAAGTATCCAATTACTAACTAAGCAGAATCGACTCAAACTCAGCTACGATGAGGTTGTTTCGGGCTGTCATGATAGCCTCAACCGGCTTGGTGTTGAGTATCTTGACTACTTCGTCTGCCATGCGCCAAACCCCGACTTTAATCTAGCCGACTTTTTCAAGGCAAGTAACCAGCTATACAAAGATGGATTAATAAGGAATGTGGGTGTGAGCAACTTTGGAGTTAAATCTCTGAAAGTAGCCATCGATACCTCCGAATTACCCATTGCGTTGAATCAAGTTAGCTTTTCCATAAATGACGCCGACATCCTAACATCAGGTGTATATGATTTTTGCATAAAGAACGACATACCAATACAGGCGTATCGACCTCTTGTTGATATCAAAAAAGATGACAAGAGTTACGAACTGCTCCAAAAGATTGCCAAAGATGCGGGGTTAACTCCTCACCAAGTCTTAGTTGCCTATCTTAACAGCTATGAAGGCGTATCCTTTACAACGCGAGCAAGCACCAAAGAACACTGGCAGCAGATTAATGATGCCTTACATGTAACCCTAGAATCTTCTGCCATAGAAGCGCTTAAGCAAGTGCACATGACAAAGCGGGGTGCGTTTGGTCACTTTCTTGAAATGTAACTCTAACCGAATTTGTGATATTTTTTGTGCTTTAAGGAGTAAACTTAGAGTAAGGAGTAATCATGAATACCACGACCCCATCTCAGAATAATCGCATCAGAAAAGAATTGATCGCCGCAGGCATGAGCGCCTATGGACTCAGAAAAGCAGAGAGCAAGTACCTGCCTGAATTGATCCACAAAGACGAACATATTGGCGGCGTAGTTTATGGCCGATACGAAGGTGGCAGCGGAATGCTAATTGCAACCGATAGGCGAGTGATCTTTCTAGATAAAAAGCCATTGTTCACCACCAACGACGAAGTTACCTACAATGTTATTTCGGGATTTAAAATCAGTCGCACTGGCCTCATTAATGCAATTACCCTTCATACCAGGGTTAAAGATTTTAACCTAAAATACGTTAACCAACTGTGCGCAACCAAGTTTAAGTCATATCTAGAATCACGGTCGTTAGAAGAAAATATTCCAGCCAAGAGCACCAAAGCCGCTGCCAGCAAATCTTCTCCTTTAACAACCGAGGCATTGGTCTTTCTGCGCGGCATGGATATTGGAGTGCTCTCGACATCTGATAAAAAAGGTGTAACGCATGGGGCCGTTACCTATTACGTAGTAGATTTAGACTCCAAGATCCACATCCTAACCAAGGCTGACACTACAAAAGCTCAGAATGTGATTGCCAATACTAACGTGGCACTAACGGTTTTTAATGCCGAAAAGGCTCAAACACTTCAGCTACAAGGTTCTGCGGCAATTGAAACTGACGAAGTAGTAAAAAGACGGGTCTTTGACGACATTATGAAGCCCCATAAATACAATGGCGGATACAAACTGCCGCCTGTGGCATGGTTAGAAGCGGGTATGTTTGTAATCATCACCATCACCCCAAAATCAACAAACTATTCTGACTTTTCAAAAAAGAACACGTAAAGGAGATCTTATGAAATCAATTAACGAACTATTAAATCTTTCTGGCAAAGCAGCGATTGTAACTGGTGGCGCAAAAGGCATTGGCCAAGGAATTGCATATAGGCTAGCAGAGGCCGGTGCAGCTGTTTTAGTGGCAGACATAGATGGCACAACCGCCCAAGCAACCGCCAAAGAGCTGACCGACAAAGGCTGGAAAGCCGAAGGATTTACAGTAGACGTATCGGACGAAGCTCAAGTTCAGGCCATGATCGATGCATGCAAAGAATCATTCGGGTCCGTAGATATCCTAGTCAATAACGCAGGCATTTTCCCTTCACAGCCAGTTGCTCAAATGTCGGCAGAGGATTTTGAGCGAGTGATCCATGTAAACCTAAGGAGCGTTTTCTTAACCACTAAACATGCCTCGGAAGTAATGAAGACACAAGGCGGAGGTAAGATCATCAATATCACCTCTATCGATGCCCTTCATCCTTCGATGGTTGGGCTTGCTCACTACGATGCTTCTAAGCACGGAGTCTGGGGCTTCACTAAAAACTCAGCACTTGAATTAGCTGAGCACAATATTCATGTCAACGCTATCGCACCCGGCGGCGTAGCCACTCCTGGCGTGGCAGCCATGAGCCAAGGCGCATCTGCTGAGCAAATGGCCGCCAGCACAAAGGCATTTATGGCCAGCATTCCTATGCACCGCATGGGTGAGCCAGACGAAATCGGCACCGTCGCATTGTTCTTAGCTTCCGACATGGCCAACTACATACTGGGCGAACAGATAGTCGTCGATGGTGGCGCGCTGCTATCTTAAGCTAAGGACATTATGGCCCTATATAACATCACTACAAAAAAGGAATTTGAAGAGAAAGTCATCAAAAGCAAGAAGGTAGTTCTTGTCGATTTTTGGGCAGAGTGGTGTCCGCCATGTCTGGCTATGGCACCTGTTCTTAACGATGTTTCCAAAGAAAACGACGATTTAATGGACGTCGTTAAAATCGATATTGAAGACACCGACGAAAACCGTGAACTCGCCAACGAATACGGAGTTCGCAGTATTCCAAACATGCCACTATTCTTGCACGGCAAAGAAGTTGAGCGAATCGTGGGACTGATGTCCAAAAGCAACGTTGTTGGCATGGCCGAATATGTCCTAAAGAAGAACAGCTAGCCGGTCTGGTACTATATCTGAATGAAGAGCATTCCTTGCGACATAGTCATACTGCCTGAAGCATCACTTAACGATATAGCCATTTCAGCCAGCCAAAGGCTGTCGGATTATGACAGCCTGATGACCCTAAACAATACCGATTGCTATGCACATACTTCCCTTTACATGTTGCAGCTAGACGAAGATATCTTGCCCAAGATATATGAAATTCTTGCGGGAATTGCTCGGTCATTTGAGCCAATACAACTAGAGGCTTACCGCTATGACTCCGGTCGAGGATATATTGATGCAGAGTACCGACGTAATAAACAAATAGACGATCTGCAGGAACAAATTCTAGAAGCATTAAATCCACTGCGAGCTGGAATGCGGGAAAAAGATAAAGCCTATATGGAATATGCCACCGGCGATGTATTAAAAAATCTTCAGAAGTATGGCTACGAGAATGTTGGCAAACTGTTTAGACCGCATCTTACACTCACCCGCCTGAAGGAAGATAACGAATCAGCTCTTGAGGTCTTGGAGGAGGTAGAAAGCTTTAGCGGTCTATTTCCACGACTTGGCATATTCGAGATGGGCGATCACGGAACAAGCATCCGCAAAATTGCCACGTTTGACCTCGGTGCATAGCAATCTTTCCTTTTGTCAGCGGTAAGTGCATACTTACTGTTAATTAACCGAGGCTAAGAATGGCACTAATTCAAACAGAAAACTTCAAGCTTGCAGCAAATATAAAGGGCAATGTTGATTCTGCCAAGGTAGCAATCTTAATGCCTGGTCGGCTAGATACCAAGGACTATGCAAACTTTGTAAGCCACTTGGATTACTTAGCTAAACAAGGATTCTACACCGTAGCAATTGACCCGCCTGGAACATGGGAGAGTCCAGGAGATCTCAGCAATTACACCACAAGTACTTACTTGCAGGCTATCAACGAGCTCATAGATTATCTTGGCAACCGACCAACATTACTGCTCGGACACAGCCGTGGTGGGGCTACGGCCATATTGGCGTCTACAAACCCTGCTGTCTCAGGACTGGTACTTATTAATGCAGCCTATGGCCCTCCCACTCCGCCAGAACCAGAGTATGTTGTTGATGGTGCACTACTGGAATCACGGGATATCCCACCAGGTAACGTACGAACCGAAGAACAACTAAAGTTTAGACTCCCGCTTAAGTATTTCGAAGATGGAGCCAAGTACAATCCCCGGGAAGTATTGAAGAACTTTAAAGGGCCAAAGCTTCTTATCCACGCCTCAAAAGATGAATTCACAAGCTTAGAACGCATAAAGCCAATTTATAATGAGATTACCGAGCCAAAAATGTTTCTAGAGATTAACTGCACCCACGACTACCGTCTCTTCCCGGAAGTGATTGAGGCTATCGAAAGTAAACTTGGTGAATTTATCAAACAAACATAATAGGTTTATAATCGAAGTAACTAAACAAGGATGGGCATGAAACTAAAAAATAATCAAAATGGCTCTCATATTCTAGGGCTATTATTAGTTGTTGTAGTAATCGGAGTCATAGGCGCAGTTGGCTTTAGGGTAATGAATAAGGAGAAAGTTAAGAATCCGGGTAAGGACACCAAGTCTGCTCAATTCTCTAGTGATGCCATAAAGCGCGGAAAGTACCTATCCAAGGATAACTGCGATGGGCAAGGCAGTAAGAAACTTGGTTCCGGCCCTATGCGACCAGAAGACATAAGTACCATCTTGCCGTATGGCCTTGTCGCTGGCGGCCATGTTACGGCAATCGATCACCAATACTTCTTAGGAAAAAATCAGAAAGCAGCTCCAAATACCTATGACGTATTGGCTCCTGCCGATGGAACACTAGTAACAGTAGAGGTTCGACCTAAAGGCCGTCCTGGAGTGTATGATGTCCGCGGAGTAATTAGCTATTCGTGCACCTTCTTCAGTTACTTTGACCTGGCTAACAGCTTATCCGACGACATAGCTGCCAAATTGCCAGCTGGCTGGGATACCAGGAATAATGGTCCACTAGCAGTCGATATCCCCGTTAAGCAAGGACAAGTCATTGCCCGCATTGGCGGCCAGACACTCGATTACGCAGTTTGGGACACAACTAAGACCTTGGACGGCTTGCTAGTGCAAGAAGCTTACAGTAACTACGAGCCCTGGAAGACCAGCACCGTAGCCCCCACCGACTATTACACCGACGAGGTAACCAAATCACTTCTACCACACTATGTTCGATCGGTGGAACCACGTGACGGCAAACTGGCATATGATGTCGATGGTAAAGCAGTTGGCGGTTGGTTCAAGAAAGGTACTAACGGCTACATAGGCGCCTTTAAGGAAAAGGAATTCGATAACATGACCTACGCCGACGGACACTTGGCGCTCATCCCAGACTACCTAGACCCGAGTAATTGGGTATTCTCGACCGGTGCAATCAATCACGGCTCGCAGTACAGCATCAAGTCACCTTCCGTCGCACCGGATAAGTTGGACCAAAAGAGCGGCCTAGTTAAATATGAACTTGCTCAGTACTCACATAATGATGAAACAGGAAGTAAATGGCTTGGAGCTTCTGTTCCAAAGTCGATCACGCTCAACACAACAGGTTCGACCGTGGCAACCGTACTAGTAGAAATGACGGGCAAGCGCGAACTTAAAGTAGAAGTATTCGAAGGAAAAACCGCATCTCAGGTCAGCAACTTTTCCGATAAAGCCATCACATATACCCGTGGCGACGAAGCCACCACCATGATGGGTCCTGACCAGAACTAAAATAAAACTACAGATTTGCTGATTCGCGCGATTGCTTGAGCCGTTCTAGGAACTGTGTGGCTTCATCATTCGGGAGTAGTTTGGTCTGCAGATCTCGGTCGTACATAGTCGGTGACAGTTTTGTCTGAAGCAACTTTCCGTCCTTGAAGTAATGAGTAAGGATAATGCCCCTCTCGGTGCCTGGCCACTGAATCTGTTCGAAGAACAAGTTGCCTAGTCCATAGTATATTGGCTTGCCGTTATAAAACTCGAAAATCTGTGGCTGATGAGCCTGGGTGCCGATCACCATGTCGGCTCCGAGATCTACGAGCTTACGGAAGACTTCTTTTTGATCGGTAATAGGCAGGTCACACTCCGGGAATTCTACGTAACCAGCGGGGTAAGCCTGGCACTCCCAGAACTGGACATCGACGATCACAAAAGATGATTCTTGTTTTGCGGCAGCGATGTCGGCCTTGATCTTATCGTAGTTAAAGCTGTTCGCCCCGGCGGTGGTAGCACCGGCAATGGCACCACTATTCGGACCATCGGCGTAGTTATAACCGAGGAATGAAACCTTGGACTTCTTGGCGGTCGAAACAAATGGTTTGGCTGCCTCGGCGGCATTTAGGCCTCCACCAAAGGTATTTATCCCAAGCGACTGGTATGTCTTGATACTATCGGTGTTATAGGAGTTTCCGGTGTCGTTGTTGTGGTTTCCGGTTAACTCAACCAGATCAACGCCGCTGCTTTGCAAGGCCGTGAGCATTTCGGGTGGCGAGCAAAAGACAGCAGAACTGTACTCACAACCGGGCTTGAACGACACTTCATTCGACACGTGCGTGATATCGGCATCGGCCAAGAATGGACCAATTTTCTCGCTAAAGTAAGTGGCGTCTTTGACAGATGGTAATTTACGTTGCATCAACCGAGTTAGTGCCGTAACGCCGGTCATATTAACCTTAAGGGTAGTATCCTTGGTAGGCAAGGAATTAAACGATGCAGCCGACAAGGCCTTTGCATTGCCGCCTGTAAGGCTAACTTGTCTAAAAACACCGCCCTTAGTGAAGGAATCTAAATAATATGCACCGTCCAGCGATAAAAGCTTAACTGCAGTAGACACCTGGCTGGCCGGTACAAAGGCAATATCGGTATCGGCTATGTCTTCCAAGGTTCCGTCTAACGGTTTGAGCGAATCAGCTGGAATGTTTAGTGCCGCTGCGAGGGATGCTTTGACGGCTGGATCAGTATTTGCGGGGATAAACAACGAGAGATTAGGCAAGTCGGCAACATTTACTATTTGCCGTGAGGCATACTTGTTGGTGACAGGCACATAGGCTGCAACTACAGACTGTGGTGTTTCGGCATCTAGACCAGTTTTTACGCCAACAGTTACCTTGCCTTTTACCCCTAGTTTCTGGGCGTCGATAGCTTGTCGTATGGTCTTTTTCTCTGCAACCGTAACAGAACCGTCGTATTGCAGGCCGTTGACAGGCAAAATACTTACTCCACCACCCGTCGATAATTGTTTGTAAATCACGCCAATGATGATCAGTCCAAGAATAACCGAACCAACAATCAGGAGCTTTCGCTTACGACCACCGGTACCCCCACGCTCTAGTTGATAACTCCCTCTGCTCATACAACCAGTTTACCACTATTTGACAGGGGTAGGGGAATGTCCTAGAATCCTTTCATGTTAAGCAGCAGCTTTGGAGAACACGAAGTGATCGCGCCAGGCATAGTCAGCTTCCCCGTTGACCAGCCTATTGGCGATCAGAATGAGTGGGCCGAATATGTTGGCGTTCTTCCCCTCGAACCTGTCACTGACGATGAATACGGCCTTGTAGATGGGGCCTTCCAAAAAACCAGAAATATCGACGCTCCTGCATCCCCTTATGCCGGCGACCTGCAATGGCACCTGGATTTAGTCCGCGAAGGCTTAAGTGTCGGTAAGCTTGTAACGGCGATTTATTACAAACAGGCTGGCAACCATGCCCCAGGGACCGCAGTTGTAGATACGGTTGGACTGCACGCTGCTATGACCGAAGCGGGTGTATTTGACCCCTTTGAGATCGAACCCGAAACCTGGCAACACTTAACAACAGAGTTTACACAGAGCACTTACCACGCCCAAACTCTGCAACCGTTATACGACAAAGGCAACCCGGAAGAACGAGCACAGATTGAAGCTTATATTCGAAGCCTCCATGCTGGACTACCAGATATCTGCGTGCCGTCAGATTATGCTCAGTACCTAGAACAAACCTATCCTGTGGCGATGTTCCCCTTGCTTACGGCTAATCCATTTAACGACTCAGACACTCCGGCAATCATGTTCGATATGGGCGCCGCTAGCCGCGATATTATAGACGCGCGTGATGGAACCTCCTATAAAGACATGCTTCATGCTATGAGAGCCTACTTTGATGATTCGTTATTGGAGCTTCACGAGCGGGGAATAGTCACAACTGTGCCAGCAATCGCCGGACATGGTCTACTTATGTCCCGAGAGGGTAGCCTGCATAGGGCGTTGCCCGGAAATGACCAGCGGCAGATATTCCTAGCTTGGCGCAGCACCATCCCTGCAACACTACTGTAAATTACCTATGCGGATGAGCATGATGGCGCCCACTTTTCATTAGGCTCTACGTCCAGGCATGAATGCCGTTACCAACTTAAGTAGTGATGTGGCTTTATTGGCAATTGATTTAGCATGAGCCACTCGTTCATCAACCACATCATGCAGTCGATTAATCTTTGCTTTTATTACCAGAATTGCAGCCAATATTGCAACTATCACGACGGTCATGAGTGTCATGAATACGATGCCAATAATATAGAATGCGGTTTGTAGCTCCATAATTATCCTCTTAGATTAGTTTATAGTCGGTCGTTGGTTTCTCTTTTAATGCGCTCGGCAGCAAGGTCTGTTTTACGAGAAGCCTTTTCGATCATTTGGTTGGCCCCCATGGCTAGTTCATCTGATTTTTCGGCCGCTTTGTCAGCAACCTGATGGACCTTATCGGCCATCCTTTCCCTGCGCTCGTTCAGCTTCTGCTGTGCTTGATCACCAAGCGACTTAGCTCGTGTTTTTAATTCACTGCGTGTTTCCTGCCCACTTTTCGGCGCTGCTAACATTCCGGCAGCAACACCTGCGGCGGCACCCAAAATCATTCCGAGGGTCAGGTATATTCCCTTGTCGGTGTTTTGTTGCATCTGTGACATAGTATTTCTCCTTGATTAGCTTAGTAACTCACTTACACTACGCCAGATTCACAAGGTATTCAGTTAAATATCCCACAGTCTCATAATTTTGGATTCTGCTACCATAAAAGCGTAGCCTAAGATTTTAAGTGATACGCAAAGGAGAAACTATGGAAATGATTGGATCATTCAGCGGATTTACCGTAAACAACACTGCAGAAGCGAAGGATTTTTACACTAGCATAGTGGGATTAACCCTAACCGACGAAAAAATGGGACTACATTTTGACATGCCAGGTGGTGGAAAATTCTTTATTTATGAAAAGCCAGATCACAAACCAGCTGAATTTACGATTCTTAACTTTGTAGTATCAGATATAAACCAGGCAGTAGATGAGCTTGTCAGCAAAGGCGTAGTATTTGAACGCTACGACAACATGCCAGCCGAACAAGACGAAAGTGGCGTTCTGCGTGGACTTGCCGCAAATCAAGGACCAGATATTGCCTGGTTCAAAGATCCTGCTGGCAACATTTTGTCCGTGATTCAAGATAAGTAGCAAATCAAATTGTGTCATAATATGTTATTAGCATATTGTCAAGCAACAGCGTATACTAAGAGTATATAGAGACAAAAGGGAGTGTACATGTCAAAAGATCGTGGCCGTAAAGAAGTCAAAAAGCCTAAGAAAGCTAAGGAATAATATGGCAGTATCCAAGCGAACCTCCGCCTACTTTGATACCGATGAAGGTATTGAAATAGAAAAAATCTTACAGGATATGGATGTTAACGAAGCATTTAACACCGATGCAAGTTACTCTGCTAATTCAGATTTGTACCCAGATAACCTCATTCCGTTTGTCGAGAAGCACAAAAGCTATCTCACTAAGCATCCATCTACTGACGCTCGCCAGTACCTTGCTAACCTTCGATTGGTTACACGTAAGCGCGTAAACTTCAGCGTTTCTTACTAGCTCATACCGTTACTTAGCGCAGTTCGTGGAATATATACAGCACAACCTGTATACTAATTAATTCTGATCAAGAATTAATATGACAAATCCATTACGCCCAACTGGCCGCACCATTACAGCATCCTCACCCGAACGGATGAAAATTGGTATGCCCGATCTAGACTTAGCGCTCGACACACTAGAAGATAGTCGAGGAGAGCTATTCTGTAGTCTAAGTCGCTATGGCATAACAATTGGCTACGTCCCGGCTGAGGGCCCAGTTATGACATTCGAAGAGTCTTCGATGGGCAATGAAGCACCACTTGCCACTGCAATTCTACGTCACGATGGCGCGAAACATACTGGCTTATCATACTCTGGAAGAACAGGCGAAACCCCAGTCGATTCCTATCCGACCTCTAGCACCTCAGATGCAATTCGGATACATCTTGGCACTGCCGAACATGATGGAGTACCAGCCCGGCCAATAGAAAGCGGGCCCGCTGTTGTAGAAGTTTCTGCTAATCCCACCGAATATAAACGGAGCCCCTTACTGCAGGATGCACTTATAATTGGCACGAGGGCGGTTGGCGCTTTTGCTATTGGCAGGGCGGCCAAAGAGCACGCAAATCACCTGAATAGTTTTGAGTTTTCCCTAGGCCTTCTTGTTGCAGCACAGCTAGAGACAAAGTCCGGATACTGGGTACCGCTAAAGTATCTTGATGGTGAACCCGCCCATGAACTACTAGAGACAATGAAATCAACCTATCTGGATCGCGCACTTGTACCAGCAACACTACAAGCCCTCAAACTCAGTTCTGGCTGGCCAATACCTATCAACTCTATTGGAAATCGTTTACCTCTCTTTGGTTATAGTTTCGAGGAGATGCGTGGACTACTACTGCCTAAGCTTAACCAAGTAATAGCGAATGATGTGGAAGCTCAACGTAAATTCGCCCAACGCAAGCAAGCCCACGGTGCGTATGGCAGTTTTGATAAGTCGATGAGCGCGCAGCTTGATAATTTTCTGCGTAACCGCTTAGGTCTGGAATAATCAGATAGAGCTTGCTATACTATTGGTATGCAAAAAAATAATAACACCGCAATTGTCGGCATTGTTGCCGTAGTCGTTATTGGCGCCCTGGTAGCAGGGACAATTGTGCTCAAACCAAAATCAGATAGTTCGGGCTCTTCAACATCTCAAGTAACCAGCAGCACGTCAAGTGGAGGTGCCACTGTTGACCCATCTGCAACATATAAAGATGGTGCATATTCAACGACGGCCTCCTATACTTCTCCCGGCGGCACCGAAGATATGAAGATAACCATGACAATTAGTAATGGGACCATTACCGAAAGCAGCGTTGTTGCAGAAGCTAGTAACCGTGAGTCTCGAGCGTATCAGAATGATTTTATAGATGGTTATGCTTCTCAAACAAACGGCAAAGCACTAGCCACACTTCAGCTTTCTCGGGTCTCAGGTGCATCACTTACAACTCGTAGCTTTAACGAGGCACTAGACATCATTCGATCCCAAGCCAAGATGTAATCATGGCCAAAGACCTAGATACTCAAAAAGCCCACCTTCAGTTCGAAGCTATTGGTACAGCCTGGACCATCGACCTCGACGTCTCGTCGCAGCGGGCTGCGAGTATCGCCCAGCTTATCGCTGACCGCATAAGCCAGTTCGACCAACACTATTCCCGCTTCCGTTCCGACTCTTGGGTCACGCATATTGGAACCAATCCAGGTAAGCATCCTGTACCGGACGACTTTGCCGATCTGTATGACTTTTATGAATCGATGTACCAAATGACTGATGGATTGGTGACGCCGCTAATTGGGGATGCGATGGAAAGGGCAGGGTACAATGCGAATTACGACCTGCGCCCCAAGCAACTTAAAAAAATCCCGGCATTATCTGAAGTACTAGAATTTAGCGACAATACTTTACATGTTAAGTATTCATGTGTTTTAGACTTTGGTGCTGCTGGCAAAGGATATTTAGTCGACTTAATCGGACAAGAGCTCGAAAAGCAGGGGATTCAAAACTACATAATTGATGCCGGGGGTGATATTCTGCACCACTCCCCTACCCCCACCCCTGTTGGACTAGAGAGCCCGGACGACACCCAGAAAGTCTTTGGCATCGTCAATTTACAGGGGTCAAGCCTATGTGGATCAGCCGGAAACAAACGAAAGTGGGGAAAATACCATCACATTATGAATCCCAGCACTCTCCAATCACAGAATTCGGTTAAAGCCACATGGGTCATTGCAGACACAGCCATGGCAGCCGACGGGCTAGCGACCTGCCTATTCTTTGTTCCCGCCAGTAGGCTCAAGGGCTACAACTTTGAATATCTATGCGTATTAGAGGATAATGTAATTAACGTTTCAAAAGCATTCCCAGGAAAGGCTACCAATGAATGAGTTTGTAAAAGTAATCGACAACTTTGTTAATAAAATAACCATGTATAAATTCCTTCTTTGGGGGCTATGCATCCTCGCTGGAATTTCATGGTTGTTTAGCGCTGTCGGCGTTCTTCCCTATGGAGCTATCCGACCATTAGCGGGTGCTGCCGTCCTATTAATCGTTTGTTATGGCGTGAATCTGTTACTGGCCAAGTTCTACAAGGTTAAGGCAGTCAGCGGCGAATCGGCAGCCATTACCGCCATGCTATTGTTCTTCATTTTTCAGCCGCCCAAGGACGTAAAAGAAGCAGTGATATTGGGCGTAGCAAGTGTAATCGCTATGGCCAGCAAGTATGTATTAGTAAAGAACGAAAGGCACTTCCTAAACCCGGCTGCAGTAGGTGCACTAGTTGTAAGTGTGACAGGACTTCTTAGTACCCGTTGGTGGATCGGCAGCGACAGCATGTTTATCTTTGTCGTAATCCTGGGTGTGTTATTGGTCAGAAAAACACATCGCTGGCCCATGGTGGCAACCTATGGCGCAGTTGCCTTCACTCTGGCAGTTCTGCGCAGTAGTGCATCTTTGGGATCGGCCGTACAAACATCACTATTCTCTTTCCCGATCATTTTCTTTGGTGCATTTATGTTGACCGAGCCGGTCACTACCCCACCCCGTCGCTACCAACAGGTTGCCTATGGCGCATTTGTTGGACTGCTATTTAGCTCCGGCTTGTCGATTGGTTCATATTCAATGACCCCAGAGATCAGCCTGATCATTGGAAACTTAGCGGTGTTCGCATTAGCGCGTCGGATACGCCAGCCACTTAAACTGGTAGAGATCCGCGACATTGGCAATACTATAAAAGAATACGTTTTTAAACCCGTTGTACCACTCAAGTTTAAGGCCGGACAGTATTTAGAAATTACCCTGCCGGTGTCTGCAGTAAAAGGCAGAAAGACCGATGCCCGTGGTAATCGTCGAAGCTTCTCAATTGCCTCCTCTCCTACCGAAGACCACGTTCTCCTGGGAGTAAAGCATGCCACGCCAAGCAGTACTTTCAAGCTAGAGCTAGCCGACCTCAAAAAAGGCGACGTCATTGCTGGAAACAACGTAGCTGGTGACTTTATCCTACCCATCGACGACCGAGCAAAGTTGGTTTTTATTGCTGGTGGTATCGGAATTACTCCATTCAGAAGCATGCTCAAGTATCTAGTAGATAGCAAACACAATCGTAGCATCACCCTGTTCTATGCTGTCTCGGATGCAAAGCAAATTGTCTACAAAGATATCCTTAACGAAGCAAAAGAATTTGGCTTGAAGATCGTATATGTACTGACGCCAATGGAAGGGCACGAAGTACCAAAGAGCTGGACAGGTGAGGTAGGTTTTATTGATCAAGCGATGATAGAAAAACACGTGCTAGATTACAAGAAACGACAGTTCTACATATCAGGCCCCGACGCGATGGTACAGGCCAACAAAAAACTTCTGCGATCTATCGGCATTAGCCGAGATCAAATCAAGACCGACTATTTCTCTGGCTACTAGCCACCGGCAACAGATGTAGTAGGCTGGCGAAGTGATGTTTGACCTTCTGACTCTCCAAGCGCGCCACCAACTACTGGATCATCCTTCCAAGTCTCTAGCTCCGGACAAGTAATACTTAGGTCTGATAGCGTCACATCACCGTCTACGAAAACTCCCGGATCTTCCCTGGCAACGTCTTCGCTAACTGCCTTGTTGCGCATAGCAACAATCACATAGCCACTATCAGGTGCGATCACTCGTACGGTATACTTTCCGTCGCTCGTCGTCATAACGCCAGCGCCGCCAACAATCTCGCTTTCGTTGCATCCAGATGTGTCTACTCGCGCAATGCCATTGAGCGGGCCGATAGTTCGCTCGGCTGCATCACGGGCGATCCAACCTGCCATCACAGCCAAAGTCATGGCCAGTACCGTCGCTCCAACACGTTGTGCTTTATTAAAACGACTTTGTGGATATACATCTGCTTGGTCGGTGTTATCTTGAGGGTCTTGTGGTTCTTGATGGTCGTATGTTTCTGTCATGAAAGACAGATTACCACACTACTTATCCCGGTGGAAAACAAAATTGAACCAAGCATCAAGATTCTTCTGATACGTTGGCCTGGTGTCAGCCAAAGCTTGCGGCTTAACATCCACGCCGGGCAGATCCACCGTATTAGCTAAGGCTACGCTTTTTGGTACGTTGTAGACTGTTTCGCCGGGTGCAGCCTTTCCAAACTGACGACGCGCTGCCAGCTCCAAAAACTGATCTGTTTTGTAATACTCGTTGCGTAATTTAAGATTTACATTCTCTAGTTTTTTCACATCGTTTTGTTGGTTGAGGGTCGAGATCTGCTTTTGCAGTTCGTAGTTTGTCTGGATGGATTTAACACCGCTCCACGACACAAGCAGAGCAATAATGCCAAATATCAATAGACCGAGCACTCTGGTATCGTTGAGCGCCTCGGCATATGGATGTTTTAGTATTTCTCTTACCCGTTCTTGCATATGCTTACAGTATATAACAGAGCTTCCGAGGTGCATGCATATCTGTTATAATCCACCTAGCTGGTTACGGGGGTGTAGCTCAGTGGTTAGAGCAGCGGGCTCAATTAACAATTTGGCTAAGTCTAGATTAGGATTATGCGTTTCCGCATGACAGTTATGACAAAGCAAGATACATTTTTCAAACTCATTTAGAACCGAACTAAGCTTACGATTTGAAAGTGAACGAGCATCCAATTGGAATTCTTTTCCACCAAGATGGTGAAATGCTAAACCCGCAAGGTTAGTTGCATACCCACAAATCGAACACTTTCCACCAAGCTTCTTAATAAGATAAAGCTTTCGAGCAAGTCCTCTCTTCTTTTGAGCAGGATAAGATTGATGAGCTTTATTCTTACAATTCAATGAGCAGAAAAGTGTCTGCTTACCCTTTAGTTTTGTACTGCAAATTTTGCAGTTAGACTCAAGTTTCATAACTATATTTTATCAGATATGCCAATGAATTAAGGGCTGCTTACTCGGGCGACCGGTAAGTATATCCTGTCAAATTCGGGGAAGCCTGTCGCGCATGTCGCATGGTAATCCCGAGCCAAGCCTCGGCAATACTGAGGAAGGTGTAGAGACTGGATGGCAGGTATCTAAGCGATTAGATAAAGGGACAGTCCAGACCACAAACACGAAAGAGGCAGCGAAAGCTGTAGTGGTAAGCATAACCTGTTGGTCGAAGGTTCAATTCCTTCCACCCCCACCACGAAATTGAAACCACTCGAAAGAGTGGTTTTTTTATTGGTCATCACAAGGAAAGAATGAACACGGGGTTAAGTGGTACTATTATTCCATGAGTAAAACAATTCTAATTATTGGTGGAAGCGTTCGGCAAGAAGAATCGAAAAGTAATTTTATTGTTGATGTAGTTGAAGATATTGCCAAAAAACATGGCAGCTCGCCGGTAATTTGGAAGCTGGGATATAAGCCGCTACCGTTGGCACAACATGCTTGGCACAAAGACCCTAGTGCCAGCAACGACAAGAATGTTCTAGGACTTGCAGCGGCAATAGCCGAAGCCGAGGTAGTGTGTTTGGTAAGCCCTATTTATAACGGCTCGTATTCGGGTGCACTAAAAAATGCACTTGATGGCATGCTTGGTGACGCCTTCGAGGGTAAGCAAGTAGTGCTTGTAAGCGTCGGTTCTGGCTCAACGGCACTACTTCCCTGCGTTCATCTGCAGGACGTGGCACGAACTATGGGAGCAGGGGTGTATCATCGCTTTGCTGTTGTCATGAGCAATAATCTTAATTTCGAAGAACGTACAGTAGACCAGTCGGTTACCACTAGATTATCCGAGATTTTAGAAGCCGTATTGTAGAAGCTACAGATTATTTGTGTTTGTCGTCGGTGGCGTATTTGCCGATGAGCAATAGGAATATGAGGAAGAGTATTCCACTGCCAATGAGTAGCCACATTAGATAGTTATTGGCTTTCTTTACCGGAGTCTCGACGGTGGGCATGTTTGTTTGGTAAACCTGGGCAAAGGTTATGGTAGCAATACGACCAGCTAGGCTGTTAAGGGTCATTTTGATATCATCGATGCCGTCTTCGGTGACATCGAACTCTCCAGCTTGGCCAAGCTGCAGGCGGACATCCTTTGGAGTTGAGGCCAGCGTAACTATTACGTAGTCAGCACCGATCTCTTTAACAGTGGCACTGTGCTGTTGGTTGCCAACCATAAAGTAGATTATTTGTCCCAGTTCAACTTCTAACTGTTCGCCGTTCCCGGATAGGTAGCCGGGGAAATTATTGAGGGTGATCTTTTGATCTGGAGAGATGATTGGGATAACCACTTGATCCGCAGGAGCTGATGCAGTTACAACTTTAGTGGCTGTCTGCTTAGTTACTGTCTTTGGAGTGACAGGAATGTCCTGAGCAGTGGATTGCTGGCCCCGTTGGTTTTACCGAATAAACCAACATAATCTTCTGTTGGACGGTTAATGACTAAATCCGAGATATTGAAAGCTCTGCCGTCTAAAGTGCCGGTAAAGGTGGTACTGACGCCAACGGGAACAAAGCCCTCCCCACCATTCTAGGTATTGGTATCATTACCTGTGCCCCCATCGGCACAGTTGATATTATCCATCAATACGTAGTGCGCGCTTGGAGCATTGTTCATCTCCTGAAGCTGTAAACAGGTGGTAATTCGATAAGGGTACTGCGTAGTACCATTACCCTGTCCAGAAAAGGCCAAGGCTTTTTGAGGCATAAAAAGTCCATATACTATTGCGCCCAGTACCATCAACCCTAATGCCATACGTTTTTGTCGAAACAAGGTAATCCCTAAACGTTCCCTAGTTGCCCCTGTTATGGGCTATTGATTACAGTTTAGAGGTAATGCTTATGCTATGCAAGAGAATTACAGTTATGGCCTAGATTGTGAGTCGAATAATATATCGACTAGAGATCTTGTTGTCAGTCGCCCATTTGCGCCATTCGCTTCGCTTTTCGGACAACTTCTTGCGAGCGTCGGCCACAGGAACGTCTTTGAGGTCTTTGGTGCGGTAGTTATAGATTTCGTCAATCTTCTTTAGAAGTTTATCTGATTGATCTTTGGTTAGGTCACCCTCTTTTAAATCCTTGGCAACTGTCTCCTTGGCACGCTTGTAGTTTTCGTCTAGCTGTTCAGATTGTCGCTTTGCGATATCTTCTGCTGTTCGAGGTGTGCGAAATGCGTCAGATGTGCTCTTCTTAGATCCATCTTTTGCAATATATTTGTCGGTTACGAATCCGCCAACGACTCCGCCGATAATAAATACTACGAGTAAAAGGGCTACTTTTCTGGCTTTAGGTGAATGAGATACGCGGCTGACGATTTTCTTAATAGGATTCAGGATTTTTTTCATTCTTCAAGTATAGCATTCCGACCGACAGATTTTTGCGGTACTATGTACTGCATGATAGAAATTATCTCTCGTCCTACGGGTGAAATAGACAGAAAAGATGAGCTTGATCTCCAGCGTTTCCTGGCCAACGGTCTAGTTCGGGCTAGCACCGGGCAGTTACTGTATGCCGGGTTCTCTTCCCGCTTTATAGTCGAGGACCAATACCAGCCACCGAAGAATGACACATTTGCAGTCAGCACTGCAGACTGGAGAGAGTCAATGCAATGGAGCACAGGTTTGGGCAGTCCATTTTTGCATGCCTGGGATTCCGTTCGTGATCGTCCTGGCGAATCTCCGGCGGTAGGCGTGTTTGACGGAGGCCTCTTAGAGCCCGAAACAAACTTTACCGGCATCTACGTTCCCAAAGCTGGACTATCTTTGGCAGATACTTGCCTGCGAATTGTCATCTGGGATAAATAAGCATTACCTCCGAGAGTATACCCTAACATCAAGGAATGAAATCGGATGCAAAATATATTAGTAGATTACAGCCTAATAAGTTTATGCTAAGATTGGTCTATGAATGAACCTTCACGTCCAGTAATCTCAACATTTGTTTTAATGGTTATAAGTCCATTCATAGCACTAGGGTCACTTACTTTATTTAGTTTCGCTGATGTGCATAATACTTATGACTTTTTAGTTCCAGTAATCGGAATCATGCAATTTATTTTTGTTGTTGGGCTTTTCATAGGAAGGCTATGGGGTCTAATCGGATATAGCATTACTGTGGTGGGGCTAGTCATAGCAACTTTTGCGTACTATACCCCTAAAGATCAAACAGACGCAGCGGTAAAAACTTCCACTGTTTTCTTACCGTTAATTTTACTAACTATTTACTACTGGACGGTCAAAAGAAGGTATTTCAAATAAAAAAGAAGGTTCAGAACCTGCGTAATCCAACGCTGCCGAGCCTTCAATGCTCGTAGTATAGCACAGCTTACCTAGTTAATTCAATAACGTTGTTGCCTTTGTCGATCAGTACTATTCGCTTAATGCTCTTAGCTAAACAAAATTGGTAGTTGAGGATATTCTTAATTCTGGCGATATGTATTTTAGAGCGGCGGGCATCAAACACAATATTCTTTGACTGCTTAATACCAGTTTGCAGTTGACGTTCAATATTCCGTTTTCCGGTACCGGTAGGGCTCTTAAGTTCCCATTTAATGCCGTCAATAATGAAATCCGGTGTCTTATGGTTGGAGCGCGAAATAAACTCAACATCGGTCTTAAAGTATTCAGCAAGTAGCTGAGCCGCAGTCAGTTCATACCGGGCAGGTGATGGTTTGAGATGAGTCGGAAGAATAACACGGTATTTTGCCATAATATGACCTAGTATACCAACAAACCTCTTAAGCTCACTACCTCGGGGCTATCGTCTGCAAGTATCCTGCTCCAAATCTTGTTGGCTGGTTTCGTGGATTCCATAAGCCTTTGGCTGGTAGTAGTCCCAAACACCAGTTCCTCATCCCACTGCTCGTCCAAAATACGCTTCATCTGCCGGTTCAGCTTCTTTTGAGCCCGTTCATCTTCACAGACAGCCAGTATTGCCGGGAACTGTTCGTTCTCTTGCCATTCATTGCCATCCTTGCCGCCGCTGTCTTTGAAGTTCACGTAGTTCCTGGTTTTCCTGACACTGACAAAGAACGGTTTGGTATTGTCCCAAACATCTACAAAGTAATGTCTGGCTGGTATTTCACCTTTTGCTGGTATCTCTAGGTGTAAATCCGGTGTCCAAGTAGGGTAGTAGCCGTACTGTGCCATGTAGCTTTTGGAGAGCCTACGGAGCTTGCTACTGTCTCCGTATAGGTTGCGGAGCTGCTGAGACGTTTCAGTTACAGCTATGCAGTGTCTCAGGAAGTCATCTGAGACCGTTTTGTTCTTGTACAGGCTTCTGGTTGCCCATTGGTTGGTTGTGCCTGGTTTTGCCTTTTCAAGTGCCCGTGCACCCTTGGGGGTGATGAAGTACTCTGCTGGACGACCAGCCAGCTTGTACGACCTGTCATAGCGTTTGCCAATGAGTCCCTGAGCTTCTAGTATCTGCAATTTATTTTGTATAGCTTTATGACTGGATTTATCCAGCGAACGAGCCAGCTGCTTGGCAGTGCAAAAGCGGTACCAATACAACAAGTGTAGGGTTTTGAGCTGCTGAGCATTGAGGGGTCTGCGGTACTTGACCTGGCTGTCTTTATTAACCTTAGCTTCATTCATACATCTACCTACTAACTCACTCCAATATTTACCAAACCAATGTTCAACTCATTACCACAATTACTCACATAACCAGCTAAATTGTCACTCATACACCTAACAACATAACTCACTATACCGACATCAACACATCTACACATAGCCATACATCACTTGCTTCATATCTTCTCCTTTATATTTATATAAAAAGAGAGGGAGAAAAGGAAGAGGAAAAATATAGAGAACAGTAAAACTAGATAGATTGGGTGTCGGTGGGTAAGATTAGAATTGCATGCCCCTGATACTGTAACAATATAGTAAAGAGTTTAAATGAGGACAATTAACAGATGGCGTTTCGGTAGATAGTATTCCAACCGATCGGCATACTACATCAGGTGATTTTAATTGGTGCGGTATACTTGAACTATGCCAAAAAGTAATGATGAAATTCGCAAGAGTATCAAGCAGTGGGAGAAAAACCTGCCAGAGTCTGAGCGCAACCCTAACGCAAAGGAAGATTTCGAGAAGATGTTAAAACAGGCCGCGCAGCCGCTTGAATCAAAGCCGGGAAAGCCGCGACGTTCCGGTGGTTATACCGGTAAACGAATTCGTTCACGTAAAGCTGAAGATACTTCGGACTAACACAGTGGTACGTACCGTCGAGTGACCGCTTAAGCTGACCCCAAAAGCCTTCAATGGTGTTGGTGTGTACGCCAGATTTTACGTATTCTAACTTACTGTGATTAACAAACTCGTGGGAGAAGTCGCGCTTAACACGTGAGTAGATACGGCTGTCGTCTGTGTGCAGAGTTGAGCCGGGAGTTATGCTGGCTCGCAGAAATGGCAATGTTACAGTAGCGTCTGCTTGTTTGGTAGCGAACGCCTTAACTTGGCCTGTGCCTTTTTGCTTTTCAACAATACCGACAACGGCTGTTTTGTTATTGTACATTTTGTCACGGCGAGTCTTACCGCCTATATACGTTTCGTCAGCCTCAACAGTACCGGAAAGCGGTGAGCCGCCTTGTTGCATCATCAGGCGTATTTGTTTAGCCATGCGCCAGGCGGTTTTGTAGGTAACGCCGAGGTGTCGTTCTGTTTCTTTAGCTGATACACCGTTTTTACCAACACTGAACAGGTAGATAGCATAGAACCACTTAGTCAGTGGTGTTTCAGACTTATGGAAGATAGTGTTTGCTAGCGGGCTGATTTGGTAGCCACAGTCATTACAAGCATAGCATTTGCGCTTACGGACGCGGTAGTAACGAGGCTCAACAACACCGCATTGAGGGCAGGCTGGGAGATTACCGTAGGCCAGGTTGAACATGTAGTCAAGACAAGTGTCATCGTCTGGAAAGTCCAGATGAAACGTATCTATGGTATAACGTTCGACTTTCATACTTACAGTTTAGCTCATCTGTTCCTTGATGTCAAGGGATAGTCGCGATTACCTCAATATAGACTTTATTCTATTTTTATGATATGATATTATCTTATGTCATCCTATGCTCAAGAAGTTGCACACCATTTTCTGCAGTTCCCTGCAGAAGAATTCGGCCAAGCCTCTACGCCAGAATTCCAAAAAGAAGCGAGGCGGGCACTTGGTGAATATCCACCACAATCACATATCGAACTCAACAAACGTGTAAGTGAACACGGGATTATTCTACCAGAAATTATTACCCCCGAAATGGTCGCAATCGCTGGTGGTTCACATGGTTGTCCGGTAACTATTTCGCTAGCCGAAAGCCGAGGCCCGGAAGGCGCAGCAGATACTGTTCGCTCGTATCTGACCAAAATATATTTTGATGTTGCTACTCATACAAGTGTCAATACGCAGGCGCTAGAAACCTGGCTCAATCCCGTAGAACGTCAACCTGGCTTCAGCAACCCAGCAGTTCAATACCCTAATGGTGTTGATACAAGTCTTATCCATGGAATGGCGGCCCCACACCGATTCTTGCCATCACAGCTCTACCGAACATTAGAGCTATTTAGACTAGGCCTACTGGACGACGCCACTCAAGAAAAAACAGGGCTCGATGCCGTATCTGACCGAAATGCCGGAAAGATAAGTTTTAGCATTCTGGATCGTGACATTCGAAGAGCCAGAACTGGCACAGAAGTAGCCGGAATGATTGGAGCGAACATTGCTCGTCAACTACTAACTAAAGAGTCACCCTTAACCGAAAAACAAGTTGTCTTAGTCCTTAAGGCCGCCTTCGATGGCCATGGCATTGCCAAAGAGCACGGTTTCATCCCCGAAGTTGGGCGGGTTCATGAAGCATTAGCCGAGAAAATCGGCCAGGATAAAACAACCAAACATCTCGCACTCGACCTAAGTGTCTAGCTATTAAAGCAATAGTTAGCGTCGGCTAACTCGTCCCTTGAGAGCCAAGAACGCCATACCAAATGACAAGAACAAAATAATACCAATTGCCAGCATGGTCTTGCCCAAAATCATTGAATCCCAGCCCACATAGATCAGGCTTCGAAGACCATCGAGCAAATATGTTACGGGGTTAAACTTAGCTATGGCCTTAAGCCAACCGCTGAGCGCTTCCATTGGCAGGAAGCTGGTAGTAAGGAAAGAGAACGGGAAGAACAATAAGAATGACGAGTTTACTGCTGCAGGACTACCAGTCTTAAGTGCAATTGCATAGGGAAAACCAGTAAAGGCCAAGCCCCACAAACCAGAGATCAAGAGGAACGCGATGATTCCAACAGCACCGGTAACAAACTTAATGCCTAGAATAGCACCGAGCAGAACGACCGGAATAGACAGGGCGATGACCAAGGCGAAGTCGGCCACCATTAGACCTAGCAACAAAGCACTTCGTCGCACTGGCGAAATTAGCAATCTATCGAAGTAGCCAGACTTGATATCCGTTACTAAGGCGTTGGCTCGGGAAATTCCAGTAACCGCAAAGACAATGGCAACCGGCAATTGGAAGGCTTTGAAGTCTACGACTCCAGCAAACTTAGATGCTTCACTAAGCGAACCGACGTTAACGATAAAGAAGAAAAGTGGAATCATAAGTGCAGGGATAACTGCTTCTGGTTCGCGGGGGATAGCGCGCAAGGCTCGTCCTGCAACGGTAAAGAGATCCCTTAAGAACCCGGCTGGTTTTGGCACAATGTTTACGGTGTTGGTGCTCATAGTTCGTCCTCCTGCTTGGATAAGCGGTTGCCAGTATATTCCAGGAATACATCGTCCAGGCTCGTTTCACGCAGCGTTAATTGTTTAATTTTTACTTTCAATTTTTCCAGTTGCACAGCGACACTAGCGATAGACTCAGCTCCGTGGCTAGATGCAATTAGGATCTCGCCGTCGTTCTGGTCGACTTTAGTAACACCTTTAATTTTGCGAAGAGCAGCCAGTACTTCTTTAGATTGCTCAGCGCAAGTAACTACAATGGAGTCTTGGCCGGTACTGCGCTTGAGTTCGCTTGGCGTACCTTCTACTACCAATTTACCGTTACTGATAATTCCAATACGATCGGCTAGCTGATCGGCTTCCTCCAGGTACTGGGTGGTCAAGAAAATGGTCATACCTAGTTCTTTATTAAGTCGACGGACTTCGTTCCAAACTTTTGTTCGGCTAATCGGATCAAGACCTGTTGTTGGCTCGTCTAGGAAAAGAACTTTGGGGTTATGCACCAGCGCTGCAGCAAGATCGAGTCGACGCTTCATACCACCAGAATATTCCTTGATAGGCTTCTTAATGGCTTCGCCAATATCCACTAGTTTTTCAAGCTCCGCCAAACGCTCCTCCATAGGCGCTCCACGGAGGCCGTAAAGCTGTGCTTGTAAACGCAAGAACTCATCGCCTTTTTGACTCTCGTCCAGGGCGGCTTCCTGTAGTGCAACGCCAATTTCTAGCCGAACAGCATCAGGGTCGTCGATAGCGCTGGTCCCTAAAATTTTAATGTCGCCACTAGTTGGCTCCAGAAGGGTTACCAACATCTTTATTGTGGTGGACTTTCCCGCACCGTTAGGACCTAAGAATCCGTAGATCTCGCCTTCTCGGATTTTGAGGTTAACATTTGATACGGCAGTTTTGGTGCCGAACTTGCGTGTCAGCTTCTTAGCTTCGATCGCAATACTTGTACTGTTGCTTGATTTCGTTCACTTATTGTATCAAACGCTTCAGTAACTCTCGCAGCCCAAACCGTCATTGTCATTCCCATCAAAGCCGTGTGGGTCACTACCAATGACTGTTACCTTGAAGCGAATATCCGAGCAGTCTAGGTCATATGAAACATTAGGAACACATGGAGAATAATTTGGATCGCAGTTGGAGGCAGCTTGTGTAGGTGCTGGTTTGGGCTGGGGTTTTGCTGCAACGTAGGTGCCAATTGCCGTTACCTCATCTATTGGAGCGGTAGTAACCTTCTCACTCATGACCGAACGTTTAGTCTCCCTACCATCTACTAACGTTAGTTGATAGGTGATTGTCTTGACGCCGTTTACGCCCGCGGTCTGAACTCGCGTTTTGCCAGTGGCCAGACTTGTTTCGTTAACTGTCTTTTTTCCGAATGGTATAGGTTGTGTTTCGGTAAGCTCTTTAGTGCCAACCTGCTGCTTTGACTTAACATCGTCGCCATCGGTTACAACCTTGATTGTCTTTGGGCTTTCACTTCCCGAGCTTTGGATATTCGCTTTTGGTGAAGGATCGCCAGCGGCGGCGGCTACAAAAACAACGGCCAGAACTGCAGAAATAATTTTATGTTTACCAACTAACCGTTTTAGCTTATTAAGCATTACATCCCCCCAGTTTTATTTATTAGAAGCGGCGAACTCGAGAACTTCCAGCTACATTTACCCGCTCTATCTGGAAGCGTAGACGATAAGTAAGCAGCGGAAGAGTCACAACCTTGATATGATTTGCCAGAGTGTAGCGGACGGTTGGGTCTTCCTGGAGTAGTGGTTTCTTATGCTTACGGTAGTCGAGCCAAACATATAAACTTGTCCCTAGGGTTAGACTGAGCAATAAAACGGCTGAAATAGCCACCGCACCGGTGTTGCCTAGAACTTCAGATGAAGTCAGACCGACCGGATCTACGATCACCCCGTTGGCGATACCATCTTCATCCAATGTGCCGCCGTCACTGACGGTATAGACCGCCTGTAACGATGAGACGTTATTATTTTTTACGATGTTAAAGACTACATTAGGTACAGTTGTATAAGCTTGTGTAACGGTATTGTACTTTCGTAGCGCCACATTCTTTTTTGATTCCACACCTTCAAATGTAACCGTCACCACACTACTACCGCCCGTATTACAACCCGTTAGGGCAAAGCCTATGAACCCTGCTGGATACGTATTTCCGTCTTGTTTAGCGAAGTTAGAGGATTTTGTGCCGGCGGCATTGGTTATCAACTGGCAGCCAGTTTGCGATACAGAAATCTTCTTTCCGTTTACGGCGTTTGTAACAGCTACTTCACCTTGACCTTCCTCTGGAGGAAGTTGAGTCCCGGTGCAATCATCAGGAGAAACTTGATTATCACATAGCACGTCTACGCGCGCGTTAGCGGAATTAGAAACATATAGAATGCCATTCGCCTTGCCCACTGATACCCCAAGGGCAGCTCCTGGTAGCGATCCGAACTCGGTATATGTAGGGCCCAGATCGTAGTGACCAACATAATTACCTTCCGAGTCAAACTTTTTTAGATTATTTCCAACGATGAAACTATCTACAACGTAAGTGTTGCCGTTACGATCCGTCGCGATTCCAGAACCTTGCAAGATGACGTCTTCATCCTGCTCAAAAGCCGTACCATTAGAGTCAAGTGTCTTTCCTACATTAGAAACGAGATTCCCGGATGGGTTGATCTTCTGAATTCTATATGCATCTACAACCAAAATATTGCCGTCATTAGCGATAGCAATTCCCGCCGGTTCTTGGAACCATGGTTCTTGTCCAGGCTGGGTAACGACATTCTGGTCATCCGTACCAAAAACTCCAAGTACTTCACCGGAAGTGTTCATTTTCTTAACGCGATAATTTTCGGTGTCGCTAATATAAATATTATCGTTGCTGTCGATTGCAATGCCAGTTGGACGATTAAAGTTCTCTTCCTCTGAACCGCCATTTCGGTATCCTCCGCTATCGACGGGTGTATTGCCCCAAACGCCTAGCGGTTCTCCGTCGGAACCATTGAATTTCACAACTCGACTATTTCGTGAATCCGTCACATAGACGTTATTTTCAGAGTCTACCGCTGCAGAAATTGGCATTAAGAATTGACCGTCATTGGTTCCGGCCTCCCCCATAATAAATAGTAAATTACCATTGCTATCGAACTTTTGGACACGATCCCCAAGCGTATCAACCACGTAGACATTTCCTTCGGAGTCAACAGCGTTACCAACTGGTGTTGCAAACTTTCCGGGAGAGCGTACATCCGAGGCTATACGTCTAACGGCGGTTCCATCGGCTTTGAGTGTGAGCACACCCATACCAGGAGCGCGTTCATATATGTTATATTCTCGGGTAAGCCAACCGTCGGAGCTATTGGTGCGTTGAGCATCGCCATTGGGTCCCCAATCGCCAAGATTAATATCCCCATCGACCGACACATCTAAGCCCCTTCCATAGCAGAAGTTATTGTTCAACCCTGCAGGTGCTTGCTTATCACAACTAGGTGTTCCAACCACTTGTGGGTTGCTGCCATCTAAGTTATAGGAGTTTAGGGTCATCGTTTCACGATCATCAGATTCGGTGGTCGAATATAATTTACCGTCTGAGACTGCGATATCCCAGATTGCCGCACCGCCCACACCTTGGATACATGATGAAGGGCATACCTGGTACTCCGCTTGACCGTCCTGAACTCCTAATCCATAAGCACCAAGGAACTCACCACTTGCACTGATTTTCTGAATTCTATTTGTGCCTGCAACATAAATATTCCCTTGTTCATCAACGGCGATAGACCTTGTAGTATTGTCAAACTGGCCGTCACCTACACCTCCAGCACCGTTTCTACAGCCGGACGCACAGTATTGAAGTTCTTGCTCACCATCTTGAGCCCCCCAGCCAATGACCGCCTGGAGCTGCCCTGTAGGGCTAAATTTATTGATAGTATTGCTACCTGTTAGGTACACATTCCCTGCCGTGTCCGTAGTAAATGTGTCACGTTGATCAATCGGAGAATAACCATCAGCATAATCATCATCCGATACTCGGCAGTTTACCGTGCAGTATTGCATAGTGTCTTGTCCGTCTAACACTCCAATTCCAAATGTGCCGATGAATGCCCCGTCGGTAGAGAATTTTTTAACAGCACGATTTTCTGCCTGAATAGTATAAATAGTATTAGAGCCTCGGTGTACCGATATATCTTTTACTCCCCCAAGTGAGTTATCACCCGAATATTCCTGATTATTACCAATATTTCTTATGTATTCGCCCGCACCAGACATCTTAACAACACCGCGGCTTTGTTTATCTAGAACGTAAATATTGCCATCGTCATCGCTAGCCAGCTGCCCTGGCATGACAATATTGGCTAATGTTGCGCTGCCACCAAACGAACCAATTTTGCTGATGTTGACTTCTGCTTTGGTATGAAGGAGAGGTAAGGCGGCTAGTCCTCCGATCAAGACTACCAGCAGCAAGGCTACAAACTGTAGACTTTTTATTTTTTTCCTCTTGTGCATATCCGTATTATAAGCTGAAGCTTGTTGATGACACAAGTTCAGCTAAATCTCATATAGCCGTGTGATAGCTTATAATTCTATCTGTGAAAGCCACTTCAACAATTCTCGAACTACGTAACATCGTTAAGAATTATCACTCAGGCCATGCTGTGGAGACTGCCCTAAACGGTGTTAGCATGTCGATTGGGCAAGGTGAATTTGTGGCCTTAATGGGACAATCTGGAGCCGGCAAAACAACATTACTTAACATTATTGGCATGCTGGACCAACCAACTTCTGGTACTTTTAAACTTAACGCAGTCGAAGTAAACTTCAGGGATATATCACGACTACAGCATTTGCGGGCTCAACATTTTGGCTTTGTGTTTCAGTCTGCTAACCTACTCCAACATCAGTCAGTTCTGGAAAACACCATGCTGCCACTGCTATATCGGGGAATCAAGGAACAAGAAGCTACAAAAATAGCGTTCGAAACATTAAAGAATCTTGCTATTCAGAAACTCCATCAAAAGAAACCATCCGAACTTTCATCTGGCCAGCTGCAACGGGTATCCATTGCCTGCGCTGTAGTCCACCAGCCTGACATTATAATTGCCGACGAACCCACAGGGAGCCTGGATAGCAAAACCAGTAACGAAGTTATGCAGGTATTCCAGGATTTACACCATAATGGGAAAACTATAATCATGGCTACCCATAGCAAACGAGTTGCGGCGTTTGCTGATCGCACGGTCTATCTGCATGATGGTAAAAAAGTGCGGAGTAGTCATGTATAAATTGCACCTAAAGACCGCAATGCGATCTATCAACAATTACCGTCTACGTTCACTACTAACCATTACAGGTGTAGCCATAGGAGTAGGACTGCTAACCTGCTTAGTTACCGTGGGCCAAGGAGCACGCAAACAAATACTAGGACAGATAGACGGGCTTGGCAGTAATTTGGTATATGTCGTTTCTTCCAATAATTTTATACTGAGCAATTTCCAGGCTGCTACTTTGACTGATGAAGATTATGAGACTACCCGCACCGCGCCTTATGCCCAAGAAACAGCAGCGGTCCGATATTTAACAGGCGAGGTTTCATTTAATGGTCGAGTCGCCGAAACAAATCTGGTTGCAGCAACCACAGCCAATTACAAAACGGTAAGGGATTCTCGAATTGCCAAAGGAGATTACTTTACGGCAAGTGACGAGAAACAAAAGTTAAACGTCGCTGTAATTGGGCCGTCAACAGAACAGAAACTCTTTGGTGGCCAAAGCGCGCTTGGACAGAGTGTAATTTTCAACGATGTACCATACCGGGTTGTCGGCGTTTTCGAACCCGCGGTGCCGGGTTCGGAACTGACCGTCGGCGGCGGCTTTGATGACGTACTATTTATCCCACTTGCGACCTACCGTAGCCAACAAAGTACCGGAAACAATTTGTTATCGGTAATTATTACTAAAATGCAATCATCAACGGACAAGAAACGTTTTAAATCAACTCTTCAAAAACGCATTAGTACCACGCATGCCGGGCAAAGTTTTAGTGTGGTCGCTAACGATGATTTACTCAGTACATCAGAAACCGTAGTGTCGATCGTAACATCGTTAATAGCCATTGTGGCAGCAGCCTCAATTTTAGTTGGTGGTATTGGTATTCTTAATATCATGCTTGTTAGTGTCAGTGAACGTACCCGTGAGATCGGTATCCGCAAGACTATGGGTGCCAGCAACAAAGATATACTCCTGCAGTTCCTTTTTGAGTCGACTATCCTGTCTACCATCGGTGGCCTTATGGGGGTTATCCTATCTCTTATAGCATCCCAGATCATTGCCCTTGCGTTCGACATTAGTCCTGTGTATTCGGTTATGATCTTTGTGGCCGGAACGGTGTTATCAATACTTACTGGCATCTTTTTTGGAATCAGCCCAGCAATTAGAGCATCAAAGTTAAATCCTATTCAAGCGCTTAAGCAGCTCGACCAATAGTCTTCTCACTCCACTCGCTCTGCAACTATAATCACACGTGCGTCATACGTCTTAGTACTCTTATTGTATTTGCCCGCACAGGTTATAAGGTTAAGTTGCTTGGCAACTGTACTGTCCTTTACAAAAAGGGCGCTGTCCGCATCTTCTGCAGATACCGTAGACACCGTTTTTACTTTAAAATTTCGGACAGATTTGTCTCCAAATGTAACATTAAAAGTGTCATCCTTCTTTAGCTTTCCGAGGTTATAGAAAACTCCTTTTGCATATACGCCATTTACATGACCGTCGATTATACTGAGCCCTGGATCTCCGGGAAGCGGTCCCTTGGCATACCATCCAGCCATATGAACATTGCCCGGTGCAACCATTCGATTCTGCTTATCTACGCCTACTTGCTGTATGAATCCTTTAGCCTTAATCGTTGGCAACTCTATTAACAATGGCTTATCTGCCGGAACGCTATAACTATCTGGTACCTTCTGTTCACTCGGCGTATCAGACGTCTCTGAAGCCACTACTTGAGCGGCTGGAACCCCCGCATGTCGAATCTCGTACCATTTTTGTAGTGCAAACAGACCATAGCCTACGAGCAAGATACCGACAACAAAGGAGGCCCTCCGCATGAAGTGACGAGACTGAAGTGGTAATCGTTTTTTATGTCGTGACAAGAACTTAGCTCTCCCGATGTATACTGCTTCGAGCAGCGTATGCCAACGCACCAATTCCAAGTAGACCGACAATAATCTGTACTAGCAAAGCGGATGGCTTAACACCGGTGTTTGGGGCGGCCGCAGCGCCTGCATTGGCATTGGTGGTAGTTGCTGCGCAGACAGCTCCTTCGAATTGGAATGCACCAACGGATGGGCAGGTGCTAGGACGAGCGACTCCACGGGCGTCGGTGGTAACACCAAGGACTTGGCCGCCAGCAGCAATAGCCGGGCTACCGGCTAACAGTGCGCGAGTGGGTACGACACCGCCGTTGTCTTTCAGGTCACCTAAAGTCGTAAAGATATTTACTACACCATGATAATCTGTTGGGTCGGTAAAATTGCTCGCGCAAGTAGTATCGTCAAGCATGTTGTGTCCCAGTGATCCAACAGATGTCACGCCTGTTCCTGCACCGCCAACCAGTGAGGTGAAGTCGCCCGTGACACAGTTGGATGAATTCCCATCTGATAAGTTATGCGCCATCAGACTGTTACCCACGTTGATTATGCTACTGGCAGTAGTTCCGGCTCCAACCCCAATCGACACAGCGTAGAAGGCTGCTGAGTCAACATCCGAAAATGTATCATGAATGCCGTCGGTATTTGTTACGGTGACGCTGTTGATAGTTGTGTTAACGGTCGCATTACCATTATCAGAATAGGCATTGTTTGAGAATGCTGCGGCCGTTGTACTGTTGGAGTGTATCTCGTCGATAGTAATGTTCGTGGCCGTAGTGTTGAGAGTACCAAAGCTCCCAAAACTACTGCCCCACACCCCTACTGATAGAAATACGCCGATTGCTCCACCATTAGTCGGTTTGTTATTAGTGATTCCGGCGACAGTTATATTCTGTAAAGTTGCATTGGTTGTACCGCCGTCGTCTTGATCCACTAAGAGTCCGGCCACAACATTAGCAATTGCATTTAAGTCGTGGACGTATAGGTCACTAACGTTCACAGTCCTAGTACTTGAGGAATTGTTTATGATAAATACGCCTCGCAGCGCCGAGAAACTGCCGCCGAATTGAGCATCACTTCCATCGACCTCTACGCGATCAATCCTGACCGACTCATCAGTTCTTGCAGTAATTGCGTACTCATTAAATCCCACTATTTTAAGATCACTGATTGAGATTGTTGAGCCCGGCCCAACATATATCCCTTTATACTGTCCGCTATCTCCGTCAATAATTGTACTGCCAATGCCCGCACCCTTGATCTCAACATCTTGTGTTAATAGTGGCAGATCTGCCGCGAGAGTAATTGTCCCGGCCGGGATATTGATCGTATCATTCGTGCCATAACCACCAACTGCTGTACAGCCGGATTGGTTGGCACCCGCATTTACTGAATCTATAGCAATGGGGAGTGTACAGCCGCCAGAAATATTAAGAGTTGCTGCGTTCGCCCTGCCGCCGCTAAAAGCCAGTACCGCCAGAAAAGCGAAGGCGGCTAGGATTAGTTTGTTTGTTTTACCTAGGTTAAAGATACTTTGCATGAAGGTTTCCAATTTATTATTTGTGCTTATGACTATTGTAGCATCCGATGACTAACGGCGAGAATATCGTGTTCGTGGATGCCTCTTGGCCATGTATAGTGCAGTGCCGCTCGTCAGCACGAACAGTCCAAGTAGTCCCTTCAGGGCAGTTTGCCCCGTTACCGCAAGTGTAGAAAGCGGCGAGCTGCTGCCCGGCTGGGTGGTGGATGCTCCGCAAACCTTACCACTCGATAGCACTAAGCCAAGACTATAGCTAGCGGTCTGTGTGTCGGTGGTGTCGTCATTAAGCTGCGTAGTAATGCTATTGGCAGTATTGGTGATAGTAGGTACATTACAGTCGTCCTGCGCAACCGTCTGGTAGCAGATCTGGGCATCGTCCCCCTGGAAGGTTACCGATGCAACGGGTACAACATCCCCACTCCATGGGTCATTATTGAGGGCGACAAATAGTACGTCCACGCTAATATCTTGCGTGTTACCCGAGTATGGAAGTGATGAGATATCTAGCACACCAGCAGTGGGGACGATATCTACTTGGTCCAACCCAGAGACAACCGCACCAGTGCTATCGTGCACCGTTACGAATATTTGCTGAAAGTCGGAAAGCGTAAGATTACTGACCTTAATTTTGTCCCAGCCCGTAACGTTCCCATCGCCGTCACAATAGTACGCAGAGGGGTTAACGGTAACGGTAGAGATTGTCCTCCGGCAGGGTACCGAGCCGTTATCGGCGGAAAATGACCACAGCCAACCCGAGTCGCCAAGCCCCAACAAACAACCGGTTTCGTCTACGGCATACCCGTAGTCGCGAGTATTACCGCCGTTTACTGCAGCCGAACCCGTCCAGGCACTCCAAAGCGTTTCGCCATCGGTGTTACTGCCCCAGCCGGCACACTCGTCGGCATCGTCCCAGTTGTAACAACCTGCTGCACCACTATTGGTGGCCGAAGCAAATTTACTGAACGGAAAAATGGTAATGTCGTCACCTGCGCTGTTGGTGGTTTGAATTTCTTCGTACGACGCCATGAGCCCTGCCAGGCCGGTTGCGTCGCCCACAACATTATTCACAAGACTAGAATCGGCGCTGTAATTAACTCCCGTAGATTTGTCATAGCAACGAGTGAGTGTAGTAACCGTAAATGCATCAATGAAGAACACACAAGGATTATTCGCATTATTAACATCCTTAAAAATGCCCGTGATAAGCTGCGTAAACGAACCTGATCCACCGACACTTGGTGTCGACCAGCCTGAGCACAAGCCATTAGATACTGCTGGGTCGAAACAGACGATACGACTATTTTCGCCAATGTTGGCAGAGAATAAATCCGCCTTGAACGAGTAGTTAATAGGGGTATAGATTTTACCATCAATTACCTCTGCAGAACCTACCGGGCCATAGGTAGGCGAGATGGCATTGTGCTGATTTGGATCGTAAGTAGGTAGACTGTATGCGCTAGCGAGGTTGCGACTACCAAAACCACCGCAAGATGTAGCGAAAGTTGCTGGATCAAAACTATACATAACCAAGTTGACGTCCCAGGCGTGCAAACACGAACCAGACTTGACCACTCCAAGTAACCTAGAGGGTTGGTCAGGACCAAGCTTGGTTCCAGAAGCAGATAACTGTGTATACCCATTTCCCGCACAAAGTTGATCGTTCTCTAGATCCCAGCAAACAATGCCATAGCCCGTGTCACGCTGTACTCCAAAAAACAGACGACTGTTCTGAACATCCGTGTAGGTCATGGGATTAATCGAAGTATAAAAGTCGGTCTGGCCAGACAGATTTAGGGCTACAGGATAATTATCGCAGGCATTAGGAATCTGAGAGGAGCATACAATCTCATTACCGCTCTGGGTACTATGATGTACTAGTCCAAAATATCTGCCCTTAAATGGAATTGGAATGTAGGCGTCCTCGCCAGTTCCCGACTGAGCGGTACTGGTAAGTGGTTGTGAGGAAATCTGCCCTGCTCCATTACCCGGTTCGGATACCACGGGATTACTAAACCGAAGATTCGTTGCCGAAGTACCCGGGTCTACCCCACTATATGATGTGCCGTCATCCGCAGAAAACTCACTGGTCCATCCGGGAGGCACTTGTACACTGCCGCCCTTGTAAGTGGACCCTGTTGGAATAGCGTTAGTGATGGTCGCAGAAGCTGGACTATTGCTTGCATTATTATAATCAAGCACCCAGTTAGCATCTTGACCGGCCCTAATCTGTGTTGTGCTATTATTGCCAGAATCCCGTCCGCCCAAACCAATGCTGCTATTGGCCGCAAACACTGTTTGTCCGTTGGCAACGAACAAAACAGTCAATACTAGAAACATGACTACTCTGTTTGTTTTCTGCATAATGTTTGTTCTCATTCCGTCCGTTGAACTTCCTCAACTAAACTTCTTACCTAGTAGTGTAGCACACAAAACAAACATAAGCAATATGTTTTACATATATTCATGCCTCCACACACTGCACCAGTAATTACTGGAGCAGCCCTGTTACGAAAGTTTTTGAGAGAAGGTATAGCCAAGGAGAATGATACCGGCGGCGAAAGAAGCAACCACAAACAGTGTTGAAACATTTTCAGCTCCGGTGTTTGGGGCGGCAGCATTACCGCCAACCGATGGACTAGATGTCTCATTGCCAAGAACGTACTGGTAAGCACCGACACTGTAGTAACCATTGCGTGCGATACCACGAGCGTCTGTGGTAACGCCGAGTACAGCACCGCCAGCAGAAATTGCAGGAGAACCAGCAAGAAGTTCACGCGTTGGAACTGCACCACCATTATTCTGGAGTGGTCCAAGGGTCGAGGTAATATTTCCAACGTTCTGTTGGTCACCCAGTTCATTAAAGCCTGTACAACTATCATCATCCGATAAGTTATATCCCAGTGAGTTGATTTCCGCA
>CAZIBG010000011.1:0-28852 GCA_964536985.1 uncultured Candidatus Saccharibacteria bacterium
TTCAACCGTTAGTTATTTAAATATTATACTTGCGTATTTTGCAATAAAGTAGTATTTTAAGGATTAGTTAGATCTTTATTAGGTAAGGTAATAAGACAGCTATGAAACTACTCCTCGTTGAAGATGACACAATGTTGGCCAATAGTCTTTATAGTTTATTTAAAAGATCGTATCTCGTTCATCTTGCCGACAGAGCAAGCAGAGCCCTCGAGCGTATAGCTAACCACAGCTACGATGTTATTGTGTTAGACTTGCAGCTTCCTGATCAATCAGGTCAAGAGGTGTGTAGCAAAATTAGAAAGACTGACATTCTTACGCCTATCGTCATCCTGAGCGGAACGGTAGATCAGCAGACCAAAACCGCATTACTAGATGCTGGTGCCAACGATTACATTAGTAAGCCATTCCATACAAAGGAACTGCTCGCAAGACTCAGGGTCCAGACGAGACAGCGAACAGGAAAGACCACAGCCAACCTATTAACTGTGGGTAATATATCCATTGATACCAATAAACAAATAGCCTGGTGCAATGGACTACCGCTGGCACTCAGACGAAAAGAGTTTACATTACTGGAGTGCCTAGCACTCAATGCGCCTAGCACCGTCCATCAGGAAATCCTTAGTCAGTATGTCTGGGACGACCAAGACACACAATCTAGCAGTATTCACGTCCATATCAGTAATCTACGTAAAAAACTTCGAGCGATTGGCTCTGATTCGATCAATACTGTCCACGGAATTGGTTATGCCCTAACTAATGAGCCGAGAAAGCGGCCGGCCTAGGCCAAAGTATTATGAGGATGAGCAAACCAAACAGAAGCTTGCTCACCCCTCCACCTAATAATGATTACGGGATTCTTGGAATAAGTATTGTCCACGACCTCGCTGGACCACTATCTGCTACGCGCATTCATATTGATCAACTGTCTGCAGCGGTGGACCGAATGGAGCGATTAATCCAATCGGCGCAGTACGACATTCGAAGAACCAATAAGATTACTACCATTCAAATACTGCCTACAATTCAAAAGGTTGCGTTGGACATCCAAAAACTCCATCCAGGTCTAACTATCTCCGTCAGAGGGGCAGACAAAATTGCAATCAAGGGTGATGCTACTAAATTCCGCACAATCGTCAGCAATATGGTTCGTAACGCAGCTGAATCATACGGGCCAGATGCCAAGGGGAAGGTTATTATCTGCTATAGAATTACCGCAAATGGGGTGATTATATCCGTAAGAGATTTCGGAATTGGCTACAGATCCATCCGTCAGCATTCAGGAATGGGACTGGGAATTATACGTGATTTAGTACGAACAGGTTTTGATGGGGAATTTACTATTCGCCGAGCAATAACCAAGGGTACGGTGGCGGAAGTACGACTCTTCAGTATGTAATGCGACACTGTCGCAAATATGATAGTATTAACAGATGACTGAAGATGCATTACAGACACTCCAGAAGGTGCTTAAGAACCAAGGACACAGTATGACCAATGCCCGTCGGCAGGTCATTGAGCAGCTGTGGGGCAAAGAACCGCAAACCACCAAGCAGTTAAGCGACAGTCTTCATGGCAGCATCGATCGTGCCAGCTTATATCGTAACTTGGAGCTATTCGAGAAATTAGGTTTAACACAGCGAGTTTATATTGGGTGGAAGTATCGTATTGAGCTCAGCGACATACTTGCGCACCATCATCACCATATCTATTGTCTGAAATGCGGAAAAATCAAGGTACTTAAAGAAGAAACTATAGAGCGGCTCATCCAAGATCTTGCTGCCCAAGCCAATATGACAGCCGTGCGCCATCAACTAGAGATCCAAGGATACTGTCAGTCCTGTAGGCCGTAACCAGGGCATCAACTAGCAGCGCAGCATATTTTGATCTATAATTACCGCTAATGGTTAAAAATAAACGAAAAGTAGTAATAATTGGTGGCGGTTTTGCGGGCGTAAAAACCGTCCGCAATCTTTACAAAAATACGAATTTAGATATTACGCTCATAACTGATCAAGAAACTTTCCGATATGGGGCAACTATTTGGAGAGCGACTATTGGACACCTCAAAGAAGCCTCCTACATACCGGTCGCAACGCTTGTTCCAATTAAACCCAATGTGAAACTAGTGCACGAAAAAGCTACGACCATAGACAGGCAACAACGAACGGTAACTACTGGCTCGGGAAAGACATATCATTATGACTACTGTGTCATCGGCCTTGGCGTTGTGACCAGTTACTTTGGCATTAAAGGACTAGAAGAATATTCCTATAGTGTTAAGTCGAGCCAAGCATTTGATGATTTTAGGCGGCACCTACATGAAGAGCTCGTTCAAGAGAAGTCGTTAGACAAGAACTACGTCATCGTCGGCGCCGGACCAACAGGCGTTGAGCTGGCAGCTGCACTGCGAAGCTACCTCAAGACCGTTGCTCGGCATCATGGTATTCGTAAGACCACTGTCCATATGCAATTAGTGGAGGCTGCGCCAAGAGTATTGCCAATGCTTTCTGATTCCGCCTCCAGGTTAACACGAAATCGATTACGTAAACTCGGTGTGCAAATTCGAACCGGAACTGTAGTGAAAGGCGAAACTGCCAATACACTCTTGGTAGGCCATGAATCGGTGCCTACTCACACCGTTGTTTGGACCGCTGGAGTGACTAACAACCCCTTCTTTAATGACAACTCCAAGCAGTTTGTCTTAAACGATAAAAAGCGTGTTATCGTGGACGGGCAATTACGCGTAGATAAACACACCTTCGTCATAGGCGACAGCGCAGCCACTCCTTACAGTGGCTTAGCACTAACAGCACTTCATAATGCTGGCTATGTTGCAAAAGTCATCAAAGCCGATTTACACGGCATGGAATCTAAACCGTACAAACCGCTCAAGCCAGTGACGATCATTCCGGTTGGCGATAATTGGTCAATCTTCCAGTGGCGCAAACTAGTTTTATCCGGAAGATTTGCCTCATTTCTACGTACCGTCTATGATCTGTTTGGCTATGCCGAGGTAATGGGTATCCGTCCCGCAGCAGCAATATGGCTCAAGCGTAATCAAAAACGCGAAGAATGCCAATTCTGCGAACCAAAGCCACACTAACCTGTACAATAACTTCATGGGAGAATTTGAGAGATCTTACGCGCAGCTTAACGCTGCTCAGAAACAGGCCGTCGATTCAATTGACGGCCCCGTTTTAGTCGTCGCTGGACCGGGCACAGGCAAGACACAGCTCCTCAGCATGAGGGTGGCAAATATTCTTAGACAAACAGATACCAGCCCAAGCAGTATTCTTTGTCTAACTTTTACCAATAAAGCCGCCGTGAACATGCGTGAGCGATTGATTGCATTGACTGGTGGCGAGGCAAAAGGGGTGATGGTCAAAACTTTCCATAGTTTTGCTGCTGAGTTAATGAACATGTATCCGGACAGTTTCTGGAACGGAGCTAAACTCAGCACAGCACCCGATACCACCCAGATAGAAATCATCCAAGATATTCTTGGCAAATTACCACTTAGTAATCCGTTAGCCCTTAGGTTTGCCGGAAACTTTACGGCTGGAAAAGATGTAAAGAATGCGCTCAAATACGTTAAGGAGGCCGGCCTTACGCCAGATAAACTAAAAGCCTTAGTGCAGGCCAACATCGCTTATATCGACACTATCGAACACGATTTAGTAGAGATTCTTTCGCCGCCGCTGCGAGCAAAAGGCCTAGCCGAACTTGCCGCCAAAGTTCATAACTTACCTGAACAGGGAATTAGCGACACACTTCAGCCCCTCCAAGATTTAGGAAAAGTAATTATCGAAAGCCTTGATTTTGCTATTCAGCAAGATGCTGATACGGGAAAGACGACTAATACTGGCAAATGGAAACAGCGCTGGGTGCAGAATGTCGAAGGTCAAAAAGCCATGCACAAAGAACGCCAGCGTAACGAATGGTGGCTGCAATTGGCCGGTGTATATGAGAGTTATCGTCAGAGTCTCCATCAACGTGGCTACTACGACTACTCCGATATGATTGTAGAAGTGATTAGCCAGTTACAAAAAGATGCTTCTATGAGGGCTGATGCCCAGGAACGTTTCTTGTATGTATTGATCGATGAGTTTCAGGACACCAACGCCGCACAATTACAATTAGCACACCTAATTGCTGACCATCCTGAACAAGGAGCTAACCCCAACCTCATGGCGGTTGGTGATGACGACCAATCGATCTATAAGTTCAATGGCGCCGAGCTTAACAACATGCTGTCTTTTCAGAAAAGCTACCCATCAACAAAGCTAATCGTTCTGACTGATAATTACCGCTCTAGCCAAGACATCTTGGACACTAGCACAGTAATTATCGATCAGGTCACGGACCGGCTGGTTACACGGATGCCCGATGTTCATAAAGATCTGACTGCTAAGAATGAACCGCTGGAGAAGGGGCAAATTAGTCATTTGAGCTATGCCACGGAAGAGCATCAACTAAGTGATGTTGCACGGAAAATTGCTACTGCGCATAGCGAAGGTCAACACGACATTGCCGTCCTTGCTCGTGATCATTCCAGCCTACGTAAGTTGGCCAGTATTCTAACTTCGTTTGATGTACCTGTTAGATATGAGAAGCAGAATAACATTCTTGAAAACTCAGGGGTCATCCAAGTACACACCATAATGAGTTTATTGGTGGCTATTAACCGTGGGGATGCAGCCCACGTAAATATCCTCTTGTCTCAACTTCTTCGTTCCCCCATGTGGAAGTTAAGTCCCCAGCAGCTATGGGACATTGCTACCGCAAATCAACGAGGCAAAAGCTGGTTAGACTACTTAATAAAATCGGGTGATGAGGAACTTCAAAACATAGCCCAGTGGCTACTCTGGCTTGCCCAAACATCCAGTCAAGAGATGCTTTCGGTGACCCTTGAATATGTCATTGGCCTACGAGCAGGTGAGCACCTCACTAGCCCACTCCGACAATATTATTTACAGAACAAGACTATTGATACCGACTACCTGCAGACGCTTTCAAGTATTCGAATACTTGTAAGCATGGCAAATGATTTTGCCAGGGGGGCGAATGCTACACTTGAGGATTTTGTTAACTTCATTCAGCTATCGATAGATAGTGAAGAAATTATCGCCGACGAGTCGGTATTTACAACTGGCGATAATGCCGTTCAGCTACTGACCGTGCATAAAGCCAAGGGACTAGAATTTGATACGGTGTATGTTGTTAACGCCATCGACAGCAGTTGGCGCCCTGGTATAGGTGGAAGAAAGTGCCCAGCAAACCTGCCGCTTCAGCCAGTTGGAGACGACGGTGATGACTATGCACGGCTTATGTATGTTGCAGCTACCCGCGCCAAGAGATCCTTGTTTGTTACAAGTTATCGCCAAGATATTAGCGGAAAAGAAGTTCTCGCTACGCCGATTATTCACCCTGCGATGCCAGCAGTTGATACCGACGCTACCATCGATTCTGTCACCATACTGGAGGAACATCTGGCATGGCCGCGACTCAATAATGCCGATGAAAAACGAAATCTTACCAGCCAGCTCGAATCACTAAGCCTAAGTGCCTCAGGTTTATTAGATTTCCTGGATACCAGCAAAGGAGGGCCTGATTACTTCTTTGAAAAACACCTTTTGCGTTTACCAGAAGCAACCAGTACCGGCATGGCCTTCGGAACTGCAATACATGCAGCACTGGAATATGCGCAAATACTTACCAACGGCGGTACTATGTCGGTTAAGAAAGTTATAGAACATTATCACCAATCACTGACCGAACAATACCTTCCAGCCCACCAACAACAACGATTCATGGATCATGGATCAGAACTATTAACTAAACTCTTGGCCAGTGAAACATTTTGGCTAGGCAAGGGTGACTTGCCTGAACAAAGCTTACAAGATGTTCAAATTAGTGGTGCCCCCCTGAAAGGTGTAATCGATAGAATTAATATCTCTAAAGATCATCTAACTATTATTGATTATAAAACGGGCAAGCCATTGGGCAGTTTTATTACCCGCGACCAAAATAAAGCCGTCAAGGCTTGGCGCCACCGGACTCAACTTGTTTTCTATGCATTACTTGTCCAAAACAGTAACCGCTTTAAACCCCAAACTATCGCCGGACAAATGTGGTACGTCGAGGCTTCCAGCGCCAAAGAGCTTATTCGGGAGTACATCCCAAGTCATGAAGAGATCGATCGTATGGCCAGACTAGTATCAGTTGTTTGGGAAAAGATTCAAGATCTTAATCTGCCGGATATCTCTAATTACTCCGATGACTACGCCGGCATACAAAACTTTGAACAAGACTTAATCGACGGTAAAATCTAAATTTCGTCAAAAAGAAAAGACCCTCCGGAGAGGGTCTGGCATTGCCTGTCGATATTTCGACGAGAAGACTTAGCGCTTTTTCTTGGTAGTTTTCTTAACTGTTTTTGCAACAGTCTTTTTCTTTGTGACAGCTTTAGCTGTTACCTTACGAACTGGTCGAGAGAACTTGATTTCGTCGGTAAAGACTACTGCATACAAGTTCATTCCAATTATCGAGCCAGCTAGTGGTGCAGTAGCATATGCCCAGTTCCAAGACTGCAAACCGAGTGCCACAGCTGGGTTAAGAACGCCGTTAGATGCAAGTGATGCAACAAGGATACCAATTGTTAGTGAACCACCAACTGTAAAGGCTAGTTTGGTACCTTCGTACTTCTGGTAAACAGCGCTTGCAACGCCAAATCCAAAGATTAACGCGCCAATTCCTTCAGCAACAAAAACTTTCAGCTCAAACTTATTAGCAATACTTTGGATGCTACTTCCGAGGAAGTAATTAATGAGTGCCCATGCTGCAAGTCCACCAAGCATTTGACATGCGATATACACAATTGCTGGAAGAGTTTTTACTTTTCGGATGCTCCAAAGACCAAGCGTAATAGCTGGGTTAACGTGCGCACCAGAAACGTTTCCAATTGTATGCACCAACAGACCTAGTGTTACACCGGCTGCCAAACCACCGAACAATGGGAATGACGTGCGAGCGACCATAGAGTAAACGGCTGTCGTTAGGACAACTACTCCCATTAATTCAGCCACCGTCATGGCGACTTTTTGTCTAGTATTCATTGCGAACCCTCCTTAAAGAATAATATCTAAATAAACAATAATAGCTTTTGGCGATAAAAGCAAATCCATCGACACATAGTGACGACGGACTTCGGCTATGACTTTCGTTTTCTCCTGCGTAGTCCAGCTACTTGTAGTCTGACAGCTTGCCGATCAATAAGCTTCTGAGCCTGATCTAGGCTGAGCTGATCCTTGGCATCGCGGGCAAGGCTCTGTGCGTTCTCTAGAGCCTTCTGTGCTTCTTGTTCATTGATCTCGTCTTCCTGGTCAGCCTCGTCAACAAGGACTCTCACGACATTGTCAGCTATTTCGATTACGCCGCCATTAGTCGCAAAGTATTCCAGCTTATCATCACTGTCACCAAGTTTGCGGCGGACAGTAATCACTCCAGGAACGGCAATACTTACCAGCGGCATGTGATTGTCAAAAATAGCGATATATCCGTCGGCAGTCGGCAACATTACTTCATGAATTTGCTCATCAAATTTTTTGCCGTTTAGCGTTACAAGCTCGAAGGTAATCATTGTGCACCTCCTTGCATTAAGATTTGGAACAAACCAACTACTTCCGCTACCATTTCTGGCCGTTGTCGAGAGAACTCATCGGCAATCGTAATAAAATCAGTAAACATCAACCGGCCAACCTCTATTGCAACTTCTGGGTCAGCAACTTCGACACCTTCTCTTAGTGCAGACAGCGCGTCAGGAGAAACACTATTAACGATTGATGCCATATAGCCATCACCAGCAGCGATGGCATCACCTACGGTCACGCACAGAGCGGCAGCACCAAACCATGACGTAATACGATCGTCTTGATCTGGACTTAGGGTAAAGGCGAGCGTCCGAAGGTCCATTATTGGTGATGCTTCACCCATCGGCAGTCGTGCACTGGTGAGCTGGAGTGCAAAAGGAGATGTACCGTTGGTATTTAAGGACATTATTTTACCTCGCTGATTTTACCCTTCATATAGAAGGCGCTTTCAGGCTTGTCATCATGCTTGCCATCGAGGATTTCGCGGACACCTTCGACAGTATCCTTGAGCGAAACGTACACACCAGGGTTGCTGGTAAACACTTCGGCAACGTGGAACGGTTGAGTTAGGAAACGCTGCAAACGACGTGCGCGATTAACAGTTTTCTTGTCTTCTTCGCTTAGTTCTTCCATACCAAGAATGGCAATAATATCTTGCAAATCTTTGTAGCGTTGCAGGATCTGCTGAACATCACGAGCCGTTTGGTAGTGAAGCTCACCGACAATTTCTGGGTCCAGAATAGTACTTCCAGAATCAAGTGGATCAACCGCAGGATACAGACCTTGCTCAGTCAATGCACGGTTAAGCGTAATGGTTGAATCAAGGTGAGCAAATGCAGTTGCTGGTGCCGGATCAGTAAGGTCGTCGGCTGGCACATAAACCGCTTGCACGGATGTAATAGAGCCAGTTTTGGTAGACGTAATACGTTCTTGCAGGTTACCCATTTCTTGGGCCAAGTTAGGCTGGTAGCCTACAGCAGAAGGCAGACGACCAAGCAGGGCAGATACTTCGGCGCCGGCCTGGGTGAATCGGAAAATGTTGTCGACGAACAACAGCACGTCTTTACCTTCGTCACGGAAACCTTCGGCAATGGTCAGGCCAGAAAGACCAACACGCAAACGAGCACCAGGTGGCTCATTCATCTGTCCAAAGACAAGACTGGTTTTGTCGAGCACGCCCGACTCTTCCATTTCGTAGTAAAGGTCATTACCTTCACGGGTACGCTCACCAACACCAGCAAACACGGAAGTTCCGCCATGTTCTTTAGCGATGTTGTTAATAAGCTCGGTAATAAGAACGGTCTTACCAACACCAGCACCACCGAATAGACCAACCTTACCACCCTTGGTAACGGGACAGATCAGGTCGATTACTTTAATACCGGTTTCTAGAACTTCGGTTACACCAGATTGTTCGCTGAGTGATGGAGGTGCACGGTGAATCGAAGCACGTTTGGTAAACTTATCAGCCTTACCATCGATTGGCTGGCCAAGCACGTTAAACATGCGGCCCATGGTTTCTTTGCCGACAGGAACACTGATTGGTGCACCCGTATCGGTAACAGCTGATCCACGCTGTAATCCATCGGTACTTCCTAGTGAGATAGCACGAACGCTGTTTTCGCTAAGGTGTTGCGCGACTTCAAATACCAGTGTTTTGCCATTAGCTACCGCTTCGACTGCGTTATAAATTGCCGGCAAATGACCTTCGTCAAATTCCATATCCACGACCACACCTACAATTTGGCTGATCTTACCTGATTTTACTTTTGTTGCTGTTGCCATAATGCTCCTTAATCTTCTGCCTAATAATCTTGAATACTTTGTTTTACAAATTGCTCTGGTGGAAATTCTCGTTCCAAAACCTGATCGAGTATCTCACTACTGATGTCTCGAAGTCCTCGCAACGAGCCAACACGCTTCCACCACTCTGTACGGGAAAACGTGGATGGTCTTGGTGTCTCTAGTCCTGCGGTTAATACATAGTCGATTTGGCTAGATGACGACGAATTACCAGGGAATTCGGCACCGGCTACTAGCTCAAGCAGACCCCATCCAACCACACGTGCGGTTTCTGCGCCCTCTGCCAGTCGCTCCTTTACTCCTTGCATTCCACCACGTTCTTCATATCCCTCGATCAAGGCCATAGCAACCATAAGGCTCATGGCATAAGCATCGCCAGCAACATTACCTACCTCGACACCAATATTTTTTCCGAGGTTTGCTGCCCAATCAATTTGAGCCGCTGATAATTCGGCCTCGCTGACTTCGCCATTCCAATTATTCCTAGTTGGGAATGGACCTGTCTCGTCCTCTATTCTTGTAGTGAATCGATCAAAGCCATCTAAGGTAAGTCCTGCTAATGCTCGTGCTTTATTTCGGGGGCCGCGGGTACGTTCGTAAAGGCGGAAAAGTGGAGTTTGGCTGTCGGCTGTTAGATCTTCGACAGTACTCATACCATCATCAACGTCGGGAGCATCTGTAAGCCTAGACTGAAGTTCAGTCAGCATTGCAAAGCTGTCTTCATAAGCCTCGGTGTCACCCTCGCTAGATGTTAGCCACGCGATAGGGTCAATTCGGACATTCTCGACACCACGTCTGTGCAATTCACGCTCGAATAATTCCACAGCATCCAGACGAACAGTATCTAGTTCGACCTCACGAGAGAGTACGTCTAGGTCTGGCTGCCAGATTGCTGCTGCTTCTTTCTCCTGCCAGAACTGGTCTTCTAATGCATTTATCATTTGATTGCCTCCGCTCCACCGGTTATTTCTGCTAGTTCCTGTGTGATCGCTGCTTGTCGAGCAGTATTGAAGGCCAGGGTAAGATCTTCAATAAGATCATTGGCGTTGTCGGTAGCGCTCTTCATGGCCATCATGCGCATCGATTGCTCACCGGCACTGGATTCCATCAATGCCTGGCTTAGTTGTGATTCGATAAGTCGTTCGGTAACGGCCTCAAGTACAGCTTGTGGTGAAGGCTCAAAGACAGCGTTTTCAAGATCTGGCTCAACGGGCTCATCAACATAAGCCGCTGGAAGTAGGCGCTCGACCGTCACAACCTGAGAAATACTGGTTTTGTAATCGGTATACAGCATGTCCACCGCATCAACATCACCGTTCATAAATGCACTAGTAATCGTGTCGAGCATCGGTCGAATTGCATTGGCGGTCAGCTGGTCGGGAAGGGATTCATAAACCCCAAGAACTTGTACATCTTCGAAACGAACTATAAAGCGAGCACCCTGTTTGCCAACAACAATTACCTTGCTTGTTACGCCATCGGCTTTATCCTGCTGGAGCTCCAATGTGAGTCGCTTTAAGGTATTGCTGTTGTATGCTCCGGCCAATCCGCGGTTACTTGTCACTACAACATGGAGGCGACTTGTGATTGTCCGCTGGGCATACAATGGATGCTTTCTGGCATCTGTCAGCTCACGCAGGCGAGCAAGAATTTTGCGGGCAAGATTACGATAGTCACGACTCCGTAGTGCCTGCTCCTGAGCACGGCGCATTTTGCTAGCACTAACAAGTTCCATAGCCTTGGTTATCTGCTTAGTGCTTTTTACGCTTCCGATGCGCTGCTTTAGTTGCTGACGACTAGCCATGTTTTGTTATCCCTTAAGTCCTTCAGCGATTTCTTTAGCGGTCTTTAGGATTGCTTCTTTAATAGCATCCGATGGCTTATCGCCCTTATTGAGCTCTTCAACGGCTTTTTTGTGTGCGCTGGCAAGTTCGCTAAGCAGAGATGCCTGGGCTTCTTTAACTTTAGCAACGGGAATATCATCAAAAGCACCTTCGGTAGCTGCATACAAGCTAGCTGTCTGCTCCCAGACACCCAATGGGCTGTATTGAGGTTGCTTAAGAAGCTCGGTCAAACGTTGTCCACGCTCGATCTTTTGCTTTGTTTCAGCATCAAGATCGCTACCAAACTGCGCAAATGCAGCTAGTTCGCGGAACTGAGCTAGGTCAAGACGGAGCGAACCGGCGACTGACTTAACGGCCTTGGTTTGGGCGGCACCACCAACACGAGACACAGACAAACCAACAGATACAGCTGGTCGAATACCTTGGTTAAACAGGTTAGTTTCCATAAAGATCTGACCATCGGTGATCGAAATCACGTTGGTTGGGATGTAGGCCGAGATATCGCCAGCTTGGGTCTCGATGATTGGCAGTGCTGTAAGGCTACCGCCACCTTTAGCGTCGCTCATTTTAGCGGCTCGTTCCAAAAGGCGGGAGTGTAGGTAGAAAACATCACCTGGGTAAGCCTCGCGTCCTGGTGGACGTCGGAGCAATAAGGACATCTGACGGTAGGCAACGGCGTGCTTAGAAAGGTCGTCATAGGTGATCAAGGCGTGCTGACCATTATCGCGGAAGTATTCGCCAATTGCTGCACCAGCATACGGAGCGAGGTACTGCAGGGAGGCAGGGTCAGCAGCACTGGTAGCGACTACAATTGTTTGGTCCATAACACCTTCACGCTTGAGGCGTTCGATAATACGGGCAACTTTGCTGAGCTTCTGGCCAACAGCCACATAGATGTTAATGACGCCTGATTTCTGGCGGTATTGGTTGATCATGGTGTCCACTGCGATTGCTGTTTTACCAGTTTGACGGTCACCAATAATCAGCTCACGCTGACCACGACCAATTGGTACCATAGCGTCAATAGCCATGAGACCGGTCATCATCGGTTCGTTAACACTTTTACGATCAAGAACACCAGGAGCATTGTTTTCGATAAGCCCCATCTGCTTAGTCTTGATTGGTCCCTTATCGTCTAATGGTCGACCGAGCGGGTCAACAACTCGTCCGATAAGCTCAGGACCAACTGGAATTTCCATGATCTTACCACTCAGGCGGACGCGCATACCGGCTTTAACCTGAACATCATCGCCCATAAGCACTGCACCGATTTCGCCTTCTTGAAGGTTAAGGGCAAATGCTGGAACGATTACGCCATCAGCTTCGATTTCGATCATTTCGTTATAGCCACAGTTCTGTAGGCCATAAATCCAAGCGATACCATCACCAATTCGGGTAACGATTCCGACACTCTCGATTTCGGGACTGGTTTTTAGCGCCGCGATGGCTGCACGAATGTCGGTACTGAGATCCTTAATGTTAATGTCTGTAGCTGATGCCATAAATGTTCTCCTTATAGTCTAACTGCTGGGGCAGTGTTCTTTAGTAGCTGTAATTGTCGGCGTACGGTCAAATCTAACTGTTGGTCGGCTGTTTGTAGCCGCACACCGCCAATTACATCCTTGTCGATTGTTTGTTGAATAATAACTTCCTTAGCACCACTTTCTTGGGCAAATATTGTAGTGATCTCTGCCAGCCGTTCGGCGGTTAGGGCGAAGGCTACCGTGGCATGGACATACAACTTACTCTTTTCGGTGAGCAATAGTCGCTCTAGCTCCCGAACGATAGCTTGGGTGTCACTTTGACGATGCTCTAGAACGAGGTATGCCGCAAGGGAAGTAGTGACAGCTGCCATATCTTTTCCGGCATCAAATTCTGCCAGCAAGGCACGAGCGATGACTGCGTTACTTTCGTGACTAGTCATTATGCTCGGGCCTTACTGAGTGCACGCTCTATGAGCGAAGCATCTTTTTTAGCATCGACTTTCTCGCCGATAATAACTTCGGTGGCTTCGGAAACAAGGGCCAGCATCTCGCCACGTAGGCTTTGTCGTGCAGCGTCCATTTCTTGACCAATCTTCTTTTCAGCTTCTTCCAAAATGCCATCGGCTTTCTGGACAGCAACAGCTTCACTCTCTTTTATGATATTGCTTGCTTCGACTCGCGCAACGCTGATAATCTCATCTGCTTGTTTACGAGCTTCACGTTGCATACCTTTTAGTTCATCGTCGAACTGCTCTTTGGCCTTTTGCATTTCAATTCCCAGGTCAACACCTTGGTCAATTGTCCTGCGTCGATCTTCCAGAGTTTTAACGATGCCAGGAAGTGCAAACTTGCGAACAATCAGAAAAAGTAAAAGAAACGTACCGGCCTGCAAGATAATCGACTTTGGATCGATACCAAGAACAGCGATACCTTCTTTTTCGGCTGCTGCCTCTGATGCCAAAAGCACCAACGGATTAATCATTTACTTTCTCCATATTTTTGATGTCTTTGAAGAGCGAACCGGTTACATGCTGAGATGCAGTACGAGGAAGAATTGAAGCTCGCAAATGAACCGTACTGATTGGTATGGTGAATGCGACCTGGAAATTTTGACGACGTAATACACTCAGCATGAAAGCGGACTCCTTATTTGACGATTATAGCGCCTAGGAAGGCTAGTAGGGCGGTAACTTCGATCATAGCTGCGATAATCACAACCTGACCAGCAGCTTTTCCAGCTTCTGGGTTACGGCCGAGAGCCTTCATATAAGCCTGTCCGACCATTCCAAGTCCGATAGCAGCGCCCAAGAACGCGATACCGAGCATGAATGCTTTAGCAGCAGTTGGATTCCAACCACCACGCTGTGCGACTTCTGTTGCTTCTGCAGCAAATCTTGATATTTGTGGAACCATTGTATTTCTCCCTTAGTTTGTCACCGCGAGTGCCCATAAATGAACGGTCTCACGGATATTATTGTTAATGGTTTACATCGCCCTCGAGTGACGCCACAACGGGGTCAACTTCGTGAGCAGCGTGCTCGTCATCGTGGCCATGCGCAATCGCAAGGCCTAAGTATGTAGCGGCTAACACCGTAAATACGTAGGCCTGAATGCAGGCGACCAAGATTTCGAACATCGCTATGGGCAAAATCGTAAACGACTGGAAGTCTTTGCCAATAAAGGCAAACACTGCAATCAAGATTTCACCGACAACGGTGTTCAAAAACAAACGCAAACTCAAACTGATCATCCTGGTAAACTCACCAAACACTTCCAGCAGTCCAATAAAGGCATTGACCGGGTTGAGCGGCTTATCCGTAAAGTAATGCTTTAAGTGACCAATAAAACCAGATTCTTTAATAGATAGATACTGGACCGTTCCAATAGCAATAACCGCCATGGCAATTGTTCCATTTAGGTCAGCGGTGAAGGCGCGGAATAGCGGGAAGGTACCTTCGTCGGTAGTAGCGCTAATGCCAGGACCAACCCAAGGCATGATTCCCATGATGTTATTAAAGATGATAAACAAAAAAAACGTCCCGAAGATAGGAGCATATTGCGCTGCTTTCTCTCGAGAACCGAGTGGTCCTTCGATAAGACCGATCACAAACTCAACCAGGATTTCAATTATCTGGGCCACACCACGGCTGGCCTTGACCCGAATAGCTTTACGACTGAATAGCATCAGTACGGCAAGCAGTAGGGCACAAATCAGTCCGTAAATAGTTGAATTGGTAATTGTAAACCCACCGATATGAAGAACGGCCTCTGGGGCTAGTGCAATATGTGGCTCATCACCAGATGCTAATCGAGAAAGGAAGGCGCTTAACATACAACTCCTTGTTCATGGCAAACACAGGAGCTCGTCGTCAACTGGTTGGCGGCGGTATAACTCATCTCCGTTCAGTATAACAGGAGTCAGAAGACAGCCGCAACACCTTTTAGTCTTTACGGGCAAATAGTGGAAGGCCGGTGTATACTAGTATTATGATTACGCTTTACTCCTCACCAGCATGTGCATACTGCCATATGGCTCGCGAATACCTCAAGAGCAAAAAACTCAAATTCAAGGAATACGACATTAGCGACAACCCCAAAGCCTACAAATGGGTCGCCGATAACGTTGGCCAGATTGCCACACCTGTAATTGATATTAACGGCACTATAGTACTTGGCTTCAATCGCCCCCAGATCGACCTCGCACTTCGTTCATAATGATTTCGAGCTAATGCTTAACGCTACAAATAGCGTATGTACTTTACACAACGACACTATTGGAGTATAGTTCAGCTTGTTAAGAGCCTTGAATATGTCAGACATAGTAGAACTCGGTAGCATGCCGATACATCAACATATACATACGATACCGTCTTCGGCAATTGATGCCTTTATGTCCAGTGACCCTGGATTCGTACAGCCCGATCCAGACATTGATACACTCGTCCATATTAAAGACCCTGTGGAACTCGCTATCGAAGCTGCAGCTCAATCTGGAATGTTTGTGACTGCCACTGCTGCCGCACGGACACAGGCTGAACTTATTTCGGTTGCAGAGAACACCGAACTGTCTCCAGCGTTCTCCGAACAACGTCGACAAATCCTAACAGGAGCGCTTTGCCGCCGACACCTTGGCGTCGCGGCACTTAAATTTGCAAACCAACTATTCGAGACTGACTTCATAACTACTGAGGTTACCGATTCTACTCACAGAGAACATGCCGCAGTAGACAGCGATAAAGTCGGTGATCTATTCGATAAAACGATAGATTTTGATAGTCAAGCATCACTAGTTGCTATGGATAAGTTACTCCAAGTTAACCAAGTAGATAGAGAAGTCGTTCGACAGGCGTCGTGTCTGATCCGACTTGTATTCTCAGGTGATGTCGATAAAGTCCTAGCCGAACTAGCACAGCCAAAGCCTGTTATGACTGTCGAAAAATCCGACTCAACCGTATAGCGGTGTGTCATACTGTGACTAATGAGTTTCGAAGATTATAAAACCAAACAATCAGTTGTTATTGTTTATACCGGCGACAGCAAAGGCAAAACCAGTGCCAGCCTTGGCTTGATGATTCGAGCTCTGGGCAACAGATGGAATGTGGCGTTTATCCAGTTCATAAAGTATTGGGGAGTAGGGGAGCATGTCTTCATCCGTGATATCCAACCTCTGTACAAAGACCAACTCTACTTCTATAAAGGCGGTAAGGGATTTTATAACGCTGGAGATTTAAGTCCCGGCAACATAACCGAAGAACAACATAAACAAGCGGCACTTGAAACGTACAAAGAGGCGTTAAATGCAGTCAAGAGTGGTAAGAACGAACTGGTTATTTGCGACGAAATCAACAATGCCGTGCACGACGGACTACTGACTGTCGCTCAACTAAAAAAATTGATTACCAGCCGCCACGCCAATACCAGTTTGTGTATGACCGGACGCAACTTCCCAGAGGAGCTTTTGCCACTTGTAGATATTGCTACAAACATGCAAAAGATCAAACATCACTTTGATGATAAATTCCTGGCCAATCCCGGAATTGACTACTAAGACTCTTCGTCAAAAATCTTATTGTTGAGCGCTACATTCATTAGTGCACCCGCTAGTCTTCTATGGCTCTTATCGCCCTGTACACCGTAGCTTCCGGCTTCTGTGAGGAAGTATGGAGCTAAGGAACTCACAACGTAGCCTCGATCCTGTGCATAAGCGATGAGCCGACGGGTAAGATCGGATCGGCGATCAATAACGTAAACCTGTCGAAGAAGTTCTATCAAAGTCGTTTCTTCAGGTTCTTGTTCAGGAACTGTATGTCCATCCTCCGCCGGTACGCCGCGCCTATATACGTGCCGGCCAGCCGTTGGAGATTCGTAATACCCAGCCTCTTCCAGACGAGCATCAAGTAGCAACTTCACGGGTTTCTCGGATGGGTCAACGTCCGATAAGATCTGCAGTGCATGAAATAGCCGGGCGTTCTGTTGGCCTCCGAATAACTTTGGACATTCTTTACGTACAGCCATATGTTTTTCGATATGAACGTAAGCTTTCTTTTGGTCGGAATGCGTTGCGCCGTACATACCAGCTATCTGGGCAGCGGGAACTAATAACTCATCGGGGAAGATAACGGCTGCAGCAAAGTCAAATTCTCCTTTGGGGATTATTTTTTCAAGACCCGACAAAAGGTGTTGCGCTCGAGTGTGGAGGGTAAGTCTTTGTACAGATGTGGCTTTTGTATTCCTAGAAACTGCTGCAGTAAGCGCAATCGACTGCTGAACTGAGCTAATAAGATAGCCCGTTGTTTGCCCATCTCTTGAAATATCAAAGTCTTTAATAATGGATAGGATCTGATCGTCTAGACATACAACTTGCTCTATATCTTCAACACCGTATGCTGCAGTTACCGAGATGTCTCTGAGCGACTCTGATACCATCTTCCAATTGTCGACACTCGGGTCTTCGCCAACCAAATCGTCAAGCCCTTGGGCTACTGCAAATCGGCCGACATCAAACAGCGTAGGAGGCTCGCTCCGTGGTACCAAGTAACTATCCGCGGAGGATAACCGGGTTTCTACATCACTCATGTTACATATCAGTATAACCAGAAAAAAGAGTTTCTAAAGAGTGTTGTATTTACTACCGGACGGGGGCGACGGCTTGTCTAGCGACAGGTGCAGGCAGTAGGCTGTACGTATGGCCCTGAACTCAACACGCTCACGAAAAAAAGCCGTCCGCATCCTGGTACTCAGTATTGTGGCCAGCATGCTAACATTGGCCCAACAAAAGGGCTATTTGCAGCCGCTGGCGGACACTGCCGAACAGAACCAGCCAGGACTCTATAAAGTAGTCAGTTTTGCTGATGGCGATACCATTAGCGTGGACATGAACGGGACCACCGAAAAAGTACGTCTTATAGGCGTCGACACTCCCGAGACCCACGATCCCCGAAAAGCCGTCCAATGCTTCGGACAAGCTGCCGCCGCATTTACCCGACAAACCATCGGCGCCAACCGCGTCAGGCTTGAGTCTGATCCGCAGAATACCAACCGTGATCGCTACGACCGGCTTCTGCGCTATGTTTATTTACCCGATGGCACACTAGTAAACGCCGAGATAATTAAACAAGGTTTTGGGTTTGCCTATGTCTACTTCCCATTTTCTAAGTTAGAAGAATTTAAGAACTACCAAAAAGATGCCGAAAAAGCCAAAACAGGATTGTGGGGTGAGTGCACACCAACTACCGACACAAAAGGGCAGTCCCGATCTAACGATAACTAATCGAAAGGGTGGGGACGTGGTGGATTTGGGTTGGAGAACAACTTCCTTAAAGAGTAACGGCCGGTCTTAATGTCATATGACTTATTAAGTGGACGAAGCAATATAAAGCCAAGGAAATAAGCAACAATAGATACATTTGATCCTATTGATCGAATGCCATGCTGCCTGTATGTCACGCTCTGGAGCTTGATATAGCGTAAAAAACCCTTAAAGCTATCGGTACCCCTCCGTGCCGACATCCCCGAGCGTAAACGTATGTCGTAGAGTAGCTTTTGCTTATCTTGAAATAGGTGAATGGCCAAATCAGCATCTTCAAAAATATATGCTTGGTCGCAAAGCTCATCACGGATCGACTTCCAAGCGCTGTTACGGACTGCCATGTTGGTGCCAAATAAAAAAGGGAACTTCTTTTCGTATCGCCATAATGTGTGCTTAAAAAAGTCTTCTACCCAGTGATTTAACGGCGAAAAGGGCATGTCGTACCAGTGCGAAGATCCCGTTACCGCAGACAACGATTCGTCCTTAAATACTTCTTGAAGTCGAGCTGTCCAATTTGGTTCGATACGTGAATCGGCATCGATTCTACCAATAATATCGCCTTTAGCGGCATTGAATCCGGTGGTTCGAGCGTAAAGCGCACCTTGTTTTTTCTCATTTAGAATCTTAACCCATGGATATTTACGCACGATGGACAGGGTTTTATCGGAAGAGTTATTATCGATTACTATTACCTCTAACGGCTTGACGGTCTGCTTTAATATCGCCTCAAGACAGGCGGCAATGTAGTCCTCTTCGTTGTAAACTGGTATAATAATCGAAACTGTTAATGGTTTATTCATAGACCTATAAGCATAGTAGCCTAATGAAACAAAAAAAACTTCAACAACCCAAAAAAAAGACAACAGCCAGCAGGGTCAGTAAAAAAGATCTTATTGCAGAAAAAAAGCTACTGAGTAAGCACACTGGCGCCACCGAGAACCGTCGATTTAAACGAATACTACGTCACATACGCTTCGAAAAACCTCGCTACTGGTTTATGGAACGTAAGTGGTACGAAAAAATCACTATCGTTCTGATTAGTATTTTGGTCTTTCTAGTTGGATCCGCCTATGGCATTGCCCAGTGGTACATTGCTAGCCAATCCAACAAAGAATTCAAATTCGGAGCAACATTCATTCCGAGCTATGCCCGCTATTTCGAGCTTGAACCCGAACCTACCTTGCAAGCCATGATCGATGACCTCAACCTGCGTCACTTCCGGCTGGTTAGCTATTGGGATGAAATAGAAAAAACACCCGGTGTATACGACTTTACCGAACTCGACTGGCAATTCAGAAAGGTTGAAGCAGCCAACGCAACGGTGACACTATCTATTGGACTTCGTCAGCCACGATGGCCAGAATGCCACATGCCGGGTTGGGCCAAAGACAAGCCAATGACAGAATGGGCACCAAAATTAAAAACTTTTATGGGTAAGGTTATCGACCGCTATAAAGATAGCCCAGCGCTGGAAAGCTACCAGCTAGAGAACGAGTTCTTCCTAAAGGTATTTGGTGATTGCCCCGATCATAGCCGAGAGAGGTTGGTAGATGAGTTCAACTTTGTTAAGCAAAAAGATCCCGATCACAAGGTAATTATCACCCGCAGTAATAACGCCTGGGGCTGGCCAATAAACGAGCCACTGCCCGACGTATCTGGCGTTTCGGTATACAAACGGGTGTGGGATAAAACAATCACTAAGAGATACTATGAGTATCCATTCCCGGCCTGGTTCTACGCTTTTCTGGCCGGTGGCGGCAAGATACTAACCGGCAAAGACTTGATTATTCATGAGCTACAAGCCGAACCGTGGGGTCCCAATAAGGGCATTACCGAAATATCCATCGAAGAGCAAAACAAATCTCTAAACGCCGAGCGACTCACCGATCGAATCCGATATGGCAAGGCTACTGGCATGCGCGAGATCGACCTCTGGGGCGTAGAGATGTGGTATTGGCGGAAAGTTAAGCTGGGAGACCCAAGTCTGTGGGTAGCCGGAAAGAACGCAATACGAGAACAGCAATGCAACAGTTGTTACCAAAAGTAGTCCCCAACCCTAGTTTTGGCGCCAGTTTGTCTGTTAAACAATGCCGTAACTTTGGAATTAAGCCACTAGAAGTCATGGATCTGGCTATCTCCAGCCTAAAACTACGCCGCCTTAGACTAATGAGCTACTGGGACGAAATAGAAAAAACGCCTGGCAACTATTCGTTTACTGAGCTAGATAAACAAATTGCGCTAGCTACTAAGCGAAATTGCCAAATAACGCTTTGTCTTGGGGCGCGACAACCGCGCTGGCCAGAAAGTCACTGGCCATCATGGACCGCAAAAATGCCCAAAGCAAACCGTAACGATGCCTTGCTGACGTTTATTTCTACCGTAGTTGATCGATACAAAAGCAACGGCAATATTGTAAGCTGGCAACTAGAAAACGAGGCACTACTAAAGAACTTTGGATTGAACGGCGATTTTGATCGCAAGCGCCTAAGGCAGGAATTTAATCTGGTCAAAGAACTTGACCCGCATCGTCCAATAATCATGACAACAAGCACTAGCTGGGGGATACCGATCCGTCGACCTATCCCCGATATTGTAGGCTTTTCATATTACCGCGTCACGTACGATAAGGGCGCATATCGAAAGTCTATATACCAACCATGGATCTTTAAGATTAGGGCATTACTAATCAGGATAATCCATAATCGCCCTAGTTTTATCCATGAGCTACAGGCCGAACCATGGGGTCCTAAAAACATCTGGGAGATGACACCCGAACAGCAAGCCGAGTCAATGAGCATGGACATTCTTAATCAAAATATTAATGCCGCTCAGTCCACCGAATTACTGCCCATAGATATGTGGGGACTGGAATGGTGGTACTGGCAGAAAACCACACAGAATCAACCGGCACAGTGGAAGACAGTCGCAAGACATACAAAACAATAAAACATAAGCTTTGTCTATACTGTTGATATGGGGTACAATAGTTCTCATGGCCAAGAAAAAGCCCCAAACAGTCAAAACCATAAAAAATCGTCGAGCATCACACGATTACACACTCGACGATAGTTTTCTGATGGGCATTGTTCTGAACGGCGCCGAGACCAAAGCACTGCGCCATGGCCGCGGCCAGCTCCGAGGCGCCTACGTTACCGTAAAAGACAGTGAATTATGGCTCATTAACGCCACTATATCTGGAATGCCTGGAATTCCGATCGACGAAGCCACTCAAACTCGCACCCGCAAACTCCTGGCCAAGCGCAAGGAAATTGATAAACTTATCGCTATCAAACATCAAGGCCAAACTATTGTTCCGCTAGAAATTCTGACACGTGGTCGATTCATTAAAATTCGAGTAGCCGCCGGACGGGGTAAGAAACTCCATGATAAACGAGCGACCCTCAAACAGCGCGATCAAACACGCGAGGCACACTCTGCCATCAGGAACCAAGTACGCTCATGAGCGACACCGATGAACAAATCATTCTCGTCGATGAAGATGATTCGGTTATTGGGCACAAATCACGAATTTCACTATCTAAGTCCGACAGAACTCGTGTATCTGTAATTTGGGTACAAAACTCTCAAGGACAAGTATTACTTGCTCGACGCAGTAAACAAAAAAGTTTGACCCTTCATGTTGGGGTCCAGCTGCAGCCGGTACGGTAGAGAAGGGCGAGTCATACCTTCAGAATGCCCAGAAAGAGCTGAAGGAAGAAATCGGACTCGATAACGTCGAACTCAAAGAAATCGGCAAACTTCGTTGGGACGGGGCAAATAACCATTTATGCTATTGTACTTATTTTAAAGCCATATGTGATTGGCCCATTGAGCAATTTACCCTACAAAAAAATGAGGTAGATTCTATCCGTTGGATAAGTAAAAAAGAACTACTAGACGAGATAGAAGCGAGGCCCGATACATATACACCGAATGCGCTCAAAACCATTCAACTACTTAATCTTGTCGACTAGAGGTGATGTAGGGTATAATTCATCGGTCGCACCCCTAGCGGGCGCATGTACATTTAATTTTCAAGGCGATGAGACACTTGCTTAGCAAGATACTCATTGTTGATCCCGGGTAGCTCAATGGTGGAGCAAGAAGCTGTTAACTTCGAGGTTGTCGGTTCGAGTCCGACCCCGGGAGCCAAAGAAAAAGGAGTCATTCATAGAATGGCTCTTTTTCTTTTGTTCTGAGAATCAGAACCGAGTACCGAAGGTTCGGTCGACAAGCTCGGTCGCAGGAATTTATTCCGAGGACGAGCGCCGTTGTGCGGTTGTCCGACCCCGGGAGCCATACATACATTCCTGTCTAAAGGTGGGGTTATATTTTTGTAGTGGACATAGAGAGTGGGTGCTACAATTCATCATAATCTAATATGCAAAAGGATTGATTATATGTTCGTTCCTTACACTGATTTACTAAATGATCCATTCTATCTTCTGATTAATTTGGTCATTATCTTGGGATGTGTTATTGCAGGCTATTACAACGTCATGCAATATACACATGCCTTTTCACGCGGTACAAAGATGAGTCTTTTTCTGGTTGCAGGACTCTTTTCTCCACTAGGAAAAGGCAGTTATAGGTTTCTTATTGCATGGCTTTGGCCAGGAACAATAGTCGGAATCTGTATTATATTCATATATGTACTCGCTGCGCATAAAAGTCCGTGACCCGTATGCGGAGCAAAGAGTATATTTGTGACAAGAAGTCCGGGAAGTATTCACGCTACTGGATTTCTTTTGTATATAATTAACATGTGAAAAGGTATTTTGATAAACACCATACGTTACTCGGCTTCACTAGCTCACTGGTTGCATTATTAGTAGCGGTAATCTATTTCAAAGTCATACCGGAAGAAGTGTCGGCCGTTAGCGGATTTCAAGAGATAATTCTTAGGTATGGACATGCCTTATGCTGGCTTCTACTAGCAGGATCAAGTTTTCGGTGGGCGATAAAGAGGAAGGGTAAGTGGTCGGGGATTTTAGCGTATGGAGCATTGGGCACGTACATAGTTTTTATAAGCACATTACTGATTACTAAATTTACATGAAGTCCATGACCTTTATGCGGAGCCAAATATCGAACTAAGGTAAGTGGGGTAAATATCCTCTGCTATTTTTATTGGGCGAGCCTAGCGGACGGACTTCGAATCATTATTGATATACTTGTCATATGCAAATCACTGATTCAGTCAAAGCATTAAACCTACCAAAGAATAGTTTTGTTGTCGTAGGTAGCAGCACTATGGTTGCGCTCGGTCTAGCGCAAGGCGATAACGACGTTGACCTTACTGTTACTCCAGAGATATTTAACAGATTCAAATACGAAGGCTGGAAACAAGAGTTCTATGGCGATGAGCCAGTACTGAAACACGGGATCTACGACATAGGTGCACAATTTTATAAATGGAAAGTTGAAGATTTACTTGAAGATGCGCTGTGGGTTGAAGACGTACCATTCATTAGTCTTACGAAGCTACTTGAATGGAAACGTCATATGATGCGAAATTCTGATATCCCCCAGTTAAAGATAATTGAAGATTATCTTGTTTCTCATCGACAATAAAGTCGAGCCATGCATCCACTAGATATCGTACGGGTATAGCATGGTCAGTAGTATACTGACACTATGGATCACACCGAATGGGCGAAGAAGAACAAGAAACCAATCGCCCGAGAATTTATAAGGAATATAGAACAGCAGGCAAGCGAAACACCTGCAGCGATCTTTACAGCCGGACTACCTGGAGCTGGAAAAACAGAATTTACAGTTGAGCTGATAAAAGGACTCGATCCTAAACCGCTTAGGATTGACATGGATGCGATAGCACAGTTAATAGAAGGTTATAATCCTAAAGTTGCTGATAAATTTCGTGGTGGTGCGTCAATTATCCTAAGTAGGATATACGACGAAGTGATAAAGAATAAAATAAACTTCGTCTTCGATGGTACATTCTCATCGGGTGGAGCAATTGAAAATTTGAAGCGCGCGTCAAGACACGGCTATAAGGTGAAGGTCTATTACATTCACCAAATCCCTGAGATTGCCTGGCAATTCACTAAAGACAGAGAACTTATTGAAAGAAGGTCAATTGAAATCACTGGATTCAAGCAAACATATTTCAAACTTCAGGATAATTTAAGGGAGTTGTGCAATAATCATAAAGATGTTACTATAAGTTTAGTAATCAAGGATAGTCGTAACAAAATTGGTAAGCTCACAGAGAATGTTGATGATCAACTTTTTGAACTTTTACCCGATTTTCTTACAGACGAGCAACTAAATGCTGCTATACTTTAAGGACAAGATGAAAAAACTACTCGATGCATTCACCACAAAAAAAGTAGACATCAACGATGTCGTCTCTCCAAAACCTTCAAAAAGTGCAATGAAGGTTCTTAAGGTTGCACTTCAGAAGTCTTATGCCGAGCAACAGACCGTGCGTAAGCAAGCTACTGCAATACGCGGACACTAGACACATAATCCCGCGGTATAGTTGCGAAGTGCGTCCACTAGCGGGAGGCAATAGTACATATGTGACGGCTACTATAAATGCTGTTCCTGCAATAAAGGGCGTATAGTGATCTTATGAGTAAAGAATTCACAATCGAAGAGGCGCGGGAGATAGGCAATAAAATTGGAATTGATTTCGAGAAGTTTGATATCGAACAATTCAGAATGGGCTTAGCCGTAGAACTTGAGCATGGGTCAAATGATCCCGAGACCAACGTAACGAACGGCGACGTTTACCTAACAGGAAAGATAGCTTGGGCACATTTAAAAGAGATCCCTGACTACTACACCCGTTTAAATAAAATGGAAACCGAGGCTGGGTCTTAATCTAAGGACTAAGCCGGATATATCCCGACCATGAAGGAAATTTTGGCAATAATTGCTACGGTCGTTGCCATTGGCGGAAATATACCCTACATTCGTGATGCCATCAATAAAAGAGTTACACCACATCCATACACATGGTTTGTATGGTCAATCGTCTCCGGGATAACCTTATTTGGACAGATAGCGAAAGGGGCAGGCATTGGAGCATTGCCTACGGCAGTTTCATGGATTTTTACGTTGAGTATTTTTGTTTTCTCACTGCGATATGGATTCAAAAATGTCATTAAGACTGATAATTATTTTCTTGGCGGTGCGCTACTTGGTCTCGTACCGTGGGCTATCACTAAAGACCCAACAATTTCGATTGTTATTGCCGTAGGAATCGATCTTATAGCATTTGCTCCGACCATTAGAAAGACCTGGGTTCGCCCGGCCAGCGAAACGCCAATACTGTATGGCGCAAATGTACTAAGGCATGTCCTGACTCTATTTTCATTACAATCCTACAATATAGCAACAACGCTACACTCTATCGCAATGATCGCAACAAACACGGTAATGACAAATATCATTGTATTTAAGAGGCCAGCGAATAAAAGGCAGAAAACACAATATTGAAGTTATGAAAATTCAACTTAAGCACTTGTAAGATGTGCAATATAGTTTGCTAAAATACAGTAGTGATTCAGTACAATGTTCCATTTATAGTAGAAAATTCAAACACTCGGTGCGTTCCGGCATGTTTTGGTATGGGGCTTAACTACTTTATACCTGATAAAAAATGGACCATGGAAGACTTTGAAAAGTTTTGTGGCTATGAAGAAGGCAAAGGTACATGGAAGGCAGTAGCGATGCTCAACCTCCATAAACTTGGGTTTCAAGTAAACTGGATCGAGGATTTCGACTATTATAAATTCACAATTGATCCAAAAGCATATCTGCGAACAATTCTCGATGATGAAGCTTACGAATCTCAAGTCGAAAACACCGACTTTGAGTTAGAAGCAAAACGGATGCACAAGTATCTGGACGCCGCACTACCATTCGAAAACCGTGCCGCAACTATTGAAGATATAAAAAAATTTCTTGATGATGGTTGGCTCGTCCATCTCGAAGTCAACGCTAGGCCACTGAGCGGAAATACTGGTTATGATGGACACTCGATTCTAGTTACTGGATACGATGAGGATGGAGTCATAATACAAAACCCTGATGGCGATAAGGGCAATAAGCCCAACCAGCATGTTACTTGGGATTTACTTCAACAAGCATGGAAAGAGTTTGGCGGCTCGTATTCGCTTCACGCATTCAAACTGTAAGTGGGCGGCACAAACTGGAATGGCTAAATTCAAAAGCAAATAGTTTTATATATACTAATGGCATGAACACACTTATCGAACAATTGCAGACTGCACAACAAGAAGCCATGACAAAAAGAGGAATCGAAATCGGCAATGTCAACTGGCAAGAGATGGGCAATTGGAGTGTTTTCAAACCTGAAGGCATCACACTTCATATGCATATATTTGGGCGAGCCAAGAGCGCAATTACTCAACTATATGGCGAAGCAGTAAAACTCCCGTTTCGTGATACTGGATTCTACGACAGCTTCCTACCCCTTAACGGCGAAGATATTGCCGCAATTCAAACAGAAGTAGATCATCTAATTGCTACTGAGAAATACCTCCCTCTCAAACCATAAAGATCCCACTCATACACATTTACCGGCAATTGTGTATACTACTTGGCAGAGCGATTAAGTCCATACTCCGCTATGCCAAGCACTGCTCATCTTGGATACCATAGCAACTGGCACTCAAATTGAAATGAGTCAGTACGCCGCTGGTCGAAAGGCGACTGAATATCAACTCACACGGAGCAATTCAATGTCAAAAATGACAGAAGAAGAAATGACCAAGTGGTACCAGGAATCAAGAAAGAACTGGCGCTCATGGGGTTCATGGTTTAGCTGGGGTTCTCCAGTTGGCCTAAGTATTTTCCTACTTACCCTATCTGGTTGCGTTTGGATCATTTCGAAGATCTAAACAAAATTAAATAGCACCCGCATTGGGTGCTATTTTTTACGCAATATTTTATCCATTGTTTTGCCTTTGGCAAGTTCATCTATTAGCTTATCAAGGTAGCGAATCTCTTGCATGAGTGGCTCTTTAATATCTTCCACTCTGATGCCACAAATTAAGCCAGTTATCTGCTTTCGTGCAGAATTCAGATGGGGTGATTTATCGAAAAACGATCTAAAATCAGTTTCGGCAGCAACTTCATCCTCAAGCTCAGATTGGCTAAAGCCAGTCAGCCACCTGATTATTTCGTCCACTTCTGACTTAGTACGATTTTTTCTTTCTGCTTTTGCGATATAGAGTGGGTAAACGCTTGCAAAAGGCATGTTATAAATTCTGTGATTCTCCATATTAAACCAACTTTTTTCGCTTGCTTAGTATGCCTTTAATCGACGGACTAATCTCTTTGTCGGTACGATGGATACATCCCATCCAGCAGCAAGGCCTTCGCTTTCCTTGTTGCAATTCAGCAACGGTTCGTTGGATATGATTCTTCCGAGTATCGGCTTGTTTGACTGTCACGCTCCAGCATATCCACTCATTTCTTGCTAATGGGGTTAAGCTTGACCAAGCCTTCTTTGCTGCCACTGAAACACTAAGTGCTTTCTGTAGATCCGCTGGTATCTTGTGTACGGTTCCATCAGCAAGTTTTGTGTTGAACATGCTTTTGTTAGGCCGTGAAGCTTTGGAGAATGTTATATATCAATATCGCAGGCCATACAGCTGCCTTAAGTAAGCCAATAATAATATTCCAGAACCCATCTACTTGATTAACAAAGTATACGGCAGCGCCAATATAACCTAGGAAAAGTGCAGAACCAATTGACCCATTACTTTTGTTGATCTTTATGAAGTTTTTCTCGTTTTTACTCATACCCTGATTGTACCACTAGCAGTAACTTGGTCAACATAGCCATAACCATTTGAACAGACACTTCTAATCGTTTACAGTACAGCTTATGATAGAGCGCATTATATTCGACTGGAAGGGTACACTTTACGATAAAGATGCCGATGAGCTCCTGCCTGGGGCCGCCGAGTTAGTAGAATACGTCAATGAGCAGGGGATACAACAGTTTCTGATCGGAAAAGGCTCGTACGACATGCATAAAGCTGTACGTCGTCAAGGAATCGCACGGTTCTTTACGTCAATATTATTCAAACCGGAAGACAAAACTATCCAAGACTTTGCCGACATCATAAGTTTAGGCGAGCATGAAAGAACGCTTGTTATTGGGGACCGAGTGAGGAGTGAAATCTCTATTGGAAACAGACTTGGTGCCATGACTATGCAAGTTCAGCAGGGGAGATTTGCCCATGAAGGCCCCTTAAC
>CAZIBG010000012.1:0-3105 GCA_964536985.1 uncultured Candidatus Saccharibacteria bacterium
TTTTTATCTTGCATAGTAGCTATTGTAGCAGGCTTCTATCCCTGTTCTGGCATCCTCTTTAATGACGGTCGTGAAATATTGACCACCACACCTTCTACTTGGCGCGGCTTGCGCAAGTGAATTTCTGGGCGTAAAGACGCAAGAACATCGCGCACGCGGGTTCCGAAAGCTACTGCATCCCCGCCGTCCATTAGTGCTTCGAAGTTATTTCCAAACTCACTGCCACTACCAGCCTCATCGCTGGTAGCCTGACGCAATTTTCTATCATATCTATCTAAAGATTCTGGTGTTTCCATTTCCCTGACACCTTAACGCACCATAGTCGCAGTAGCAAGCATTAGGATATTACAAGAACAGCGTCGTCGAAGTCGCGGCGGACCTTTGGTCGAGCTGCAGCGCTGTCATCACCTCGGTAGCCAAAGCCGATAGCCACAACACTAGCTAAGTTTCGATCCGTAAGCCCTAGAATCTGATCAAAGCCCTCTTTGCTGAAGCCTTCCATTGGTCCAGCATCAACGCCCAAGAGTGCAGCCGTCTCAATCATCATGCCAAGCGGCACGAATGCCTGATAGGCAGCCCAGGCATCAAGCTCTTCGTCTGACTTGCCGGCAACAACACCGTCAATCATATCTTTTAGACCCTTAAATGACTCTGCTGGAGCACCCGTGACTTTAACGGTTCGCGCAATCCGCTCGTCGGAAGTATTAGCGCGAGTATCGGTGCGGCGAGCAATAACTACAAAGCGATCAGCTTCGGTGACCTTCTGCTGAGGGCTTGCTTCGTCGTGCATTTTCATTCGTAGATCTTTGTTTTCTACAACCACAAATACCCATGGCTCAACTCCAAATGGACTTGGTGCTAGTCGGCCGGACTCTAGAATTGTCTTAAAGTCCTCGTCTGAAACTTTTTTTGTATTATCAAATTCTTGAACTGCATAGCGCCATTCAAGCGCATTTATAATCTTGTCATTCATCATATCTCTCCTATGCTATACTTAGTATAGTGAGTAGTATAGCTTAAAACTATACTTTGTAAAGTATTATGAATGAAACCAATAACATAGAAGAAAAAGCCGGCTGCCTGTCTAACGCCCTGAGCATTTTAGGCAATAAGTGGACAGCCCTTATCGTGCGTGATCTTCATGCCGGCCCGCAGCGCTTTAGTCAGCTTGAACGCTCATTGGAAGGCATTAGCCCCCGCACCCTATCACAACGACTCGACGACCTTGAGGCCGTTGGGGTGATTACCAAAAAGTCGTATGCTGAGTCACCTCCTCGCGTAGAATATAGCATCACCCAAAAAGGCACCGACTTAGTGCCTGCCCTGCAACAACTTGCAACATGGGGTGCCAAGTACTACGAGTAGTTACTTCTTTTTAAAGTCTAATGACACCGAGTTAATGCAGTAGTGTTGTCCAGTTGGTGAATCACCAGCCTCAAAAACATGTCCGAGATGACTGCCACATATTGCGCACTGCACCTCGGTACGCCTCATGAACATTGAGTTGTCTGGTATTAGCGTGACGTTTTTATTGTTGGCTAGCTTAGAAAAACTTGGCCAGCCAATCAGGCCAGGCTCGGTGGAATCATATTTATCATCGCTGCTAAATAATTCCGTTCCACAGGCCGCACAGGTGTATATGCCTTTTTCATTATGGTTCAGGAATTTACCGGTTCCAGGCGTTTCGGTACCCTTTTCACGAAGGACCCTATACTGTTCTGGAGTTAACTTACTCTTCCACTCATCGGCCATTTACTTATCTTTCTTGCGATCGGCACGATCAAGGCGAAGACCATGAACAACGTAGTAAATTACTGCTGCTACAGCAATCAAGGAAATGAGCGCCGAGACAATACCGCCCCATCCGAATACCAGTTCACGTCCAGATCCCTTGTAAACAGTCCAGGTGGCTGACTCCAAACCTTTTGTGTCACCAACGATAAAACTAACAATGGGATTGATAAAGCCTTTTACAATGGCCTCGACAGCCTTACCTGCTTGAGTACCAATAGCCAGACCCACCGCTAGACCAACGACGCCTTGCTCTCTGACAAATCCCATAAAGTTTTTTAGTTGCTTGTTCATATTACTCCTTAAATTATCCAACAAATTTATTATAAAGCGCGTAAGCGATGGTTGCTACAGCACCCGAGACGAACGTTCCCCATAGAAGATCAAGAACAACAATCTTGAGTGGGAAGCCCTTAAGAGTGGCGTAATTTGTCAAATCGTAGGTTGCATAGGTGACAAATCCGAAAAATCCGCCTGCTAGAACTAAACTAGCAGTTGAGTCCGCCTTAAGTGCAGGTGCTATTACAAAGTAGATTAGTCCAGCAATAAACACGGCATAGAACAATGCCGCTGCACCCCATTTTACATTGGTGGTCATCAATCCTTTTAGCTCTGTGGCGTATAGTTTTTTGGCAATCACTCCAAGCCAAACCGCGTCAAAAATTACGAACGTCAATGCCGCTATGGCATAGAGTGCTGGATAGTTAACTTTCATAGTTCTCCTTAAGATTACTTCTGATTCAAGTATACTCGCCGGGTTGCAGGATCAAAATGCTCAATAGCATAACGCAAAGCCACCCGCGGCATGTCTGCCGCATGACTATCTAGAAAATCAACCAGTACCTGCCTATCCCTCTTCCCGACCTCACGCAGCATCCAGCCCGTAGCCTTATGAATATAGTGATGAGTGTCGCCTTTGTATTGTTCACTGAGCGAGAGTGTCCATGCAAACTCACCCTGCCGAATAAAGTAATGGGTCGCCACGATTGCTATGCGCCGTTCCCAGATGTTCTTGGACTGTGAAAGTGTATCCAGAATGTCCTGATCCTTATCAAAAATGAATGCACCAACGATATAACTTGCCGAGCTATCCACCAAGTCCCAGTTATTTACCCACTTGGTATTCTGCAGATAGAGATCGTAAATTTTCATCTTTTGTAGCTCATCGCCCTTTTGGAACTGCAGTACCCAAATCAAGAGTGCAGTCAGGCGCTCTTCGTGTACTGACGAATGCAGAAGCTCTACTACTTCTTCTGGAGTAACCTGCTTGTAGTAGGTCTTAACAATAGCGCGCTGCTTTGGGACGGTAACTCC
>CAZIBG010000012.1:3205-5438 GCA_964536985.1 uncultured Candidatus Saccharibacteria bacterium
ACGGTAATGTCTTTCATCTCGGGCATGCACTGTTCAGCAGCAGCCAAAACACCTTTAAAGTAGGCTCTTTGCTCTTCTGCGGTCACGATATAACTCTTATCGGGATGGTAATATTCATTCTTGAGCTTCATTAGTCCAAGATCTCGGGCTCCATACAATCCAAGTCCACGGGCGCTGACGAATACATTGTCGAATGCCCCATATTTGCTGCCTGGGAAGATTAATGCTCCATCGCTTTCCTGAAAAACTTTTGGTACGTTAGCCTTAACTATTGGGACCCCGCGCGCATCGGCATCACTTTCTAGGAATCGACGCTCGATTGGCTTGTTGCCGAGTCGATCAACAATTTCGTCTATTTGTTCAAAGCTCCAAGCTTTACAGAGGTCATAAACCGCAGCATACAGCGGATCTTCTCGGGTAAAAGATTGTTTCGCCAATTCGTCTATCTCTTTTTTGGCCTGTTCATCTTCTTTATAGGCCGTGCTACCTTGGGCATACATCTTAGACATCAAACTATTCCGCTCCTCTTTAGGAACGTCTTGAAGCTTGGTGATATCTCCGTCCACAAAACGCAACAAGCTATACATGCTTTTGCCTACGTGCGAGCCAACATCCCCGTGATAACTAACTCGGTAAGTATGAGCGCCACTGGCCTCGATAAAGTTGGCAATAGTGTCGCCTAAAATAGCATTGAAGGCATGGCCGATATGCATAGCCTTGAAGGGGTTGGGGTTATTAGTTTCGATTACAATTGAGGTGTCTTTACGTGATAGTGCTGGAGTAAGCTCTATAGCCTGTAACAGTGCCGTATCGGTAACTCTAAAGTTAATAAAACCTGGGCCAGCCACAGAGACTTCGGCTATCTGATCGGCCAGGTTGGCCTGCAATTTAGCCTGTAATTCTTCAGCGATTTCTCTTGGTGATCGCTCGATTTGTTTAGCAAGCTGTAGGGCTATATTGGTCGCAAAGTCACCAAACTGCGGGTCGGGTCGGGTCAGTGAAATCACCGTTTCTATCTCGAACGTTTCGAATACGACAGTAGCAATAGATTGTTCCAGATTGTTCATATCTGTTATTTTACCTTTTTGAGGGTTTTCTTACCAGAGGTGAGCTTGGATGAATCAACTCTGATTGGCACGAACTGGATGATAGCTATATACAGCACACTGATATACGCAAAGAATAGTAGTGTCGTAGACCAGGCCTCACCACCCGTTCGAGGGTTAACTAAACTATCCGAAACATTGAAGAGTAAGCCGGCTGGATTAACCAAGATATCCCAGGTATTCCAACGCATATATCGACCCAAATAGATCGCAAAACTACAAAGTGCAAACACTATAGCGATCAATCCGTCTGCAGTCGCAGGAACCAGTCGTATCCGCAGGAGTCGATGGAGCGGCAAGATGCTGGCAAAACCTAGCAACAAGCCGGTTAACGTAAAGGTCATCATCATAACTGCATCAAAAACGATGGTACTACTACTGACCTCGGCGAGATGAATAAAATCGGTTACCAAGTAGAAGCTATTTGGCAAGAAGCCCAACCATAACAACGTTAACGCCGCATTCTGCCACGAGACCCACGACGATGTTCTTAGTCGTTGCAAGAGGAGCCAGACAAACAATAATGGTAGCGCTGCAAGCAGCAGGTTCCAGGTTAAATACCAAAACTCTAGGTCGCCAAAGACGATAAAACGGGCAACTAAAAGAAGTACGCTCGCTCCGCTCAAAACACCCAGTGCTTTTATTAACTTTGCTTTATCCACTCTGTAAGTATAGCCTACCCTCGTGTTGGTCGGTTATACTGTTACCGTGAAGCACATCGGCAAAACCCTTAACCAAGCAATTGACTTGATTAGAATCCCCATCAAAACCGCTATTATCCAGCTTGCGGTAGTAGTCAACAAAATCAGTGGCGGGCGAATAACACCCTCAAGCATTACATTAACTGGCTTTAGTCTTCATATCTTGATCGCCGTGCTTATTGCCACGCGGCATAACATTTGGGCGGGCATTCTGTTACTGATCTTCGGCCTGTTCGATGCCCTGGACGGTGCTCTGGCACGTCTACAAAAAACTGATGGGCCAAAAGGAATGCTTCTTGATTCAATTACCGACCGAATGAAAGAAGTTATCCTGTATACCGGTGCCGCCTACGCTATTTCGGTTACCCACTCGCCGCAAGTGGTGCCATGGGCAGTTGCTGCATGTGGAGCATCTTTACTAGTCAG
>CAZIBG010000012.1:5538-27632 GCA_964536985.1 uncultured Candidatus Saccharibacteria bacterium
TTCTTCCCTGTTATATCCCAAGCTTAACCGTTTACGTGGTAAAATTCGTAGCAAATGAATCATTATTTGTTCGCCATCATATTTTTTATGCCAGCCGGCATAGCCAACATCGCCCCAATTATTGCTAATAAAATTCCGCTTCTTAACCGATGGAAAACGCCTATCGATTTGGGCAAGAAAGTACGCGGCAAGCGCATGCTTGGGCAGAATAAATCATGGCGTGGGCTGCTTACCGGCACCGTTTCCGGTGGGCTTCTGGCGCTGCTTGTTTACCCGATCATCGGCAGCCAAATTAGCAGTTCCGTAGAACATTTCATCATCGGTGCAACCCTCGGTTTTGGAGCGTTACTAGGGGATGCCATCGAAAGCTTCTTTAAGCGCCAAAAAGGCATTAAATCAGGTAGTAGCTGGTTACTTTTTGATCAATTAGATTACGTAATTGGAGCGATTCTGTTTAGCCTGCTGTTCGTTCGTCTCGAAGTTTCTGACTACCTAGCTGTCGTGGCTTTCTACTTTGTAGGACACCTTATAATGACCTACGTAGGATACGTCTTACATCTCAAAGATAAGCCGATTTAATCCCCAGCGCGTTTATTCGTCAGCTTTTATAAAGGCTTCTACGCGGAAGGCTTCGCTTAGATATTCAGGGGCAAACGCCTGTCGCATCTTGGTGTACTGAGATGGCATACTGGCAAAGGCATCCTGCTTACAGTTGCATAATTCATCGGTGCAGTTGAAGCAGATTGCACAATCGGCGTCAGGCACTAGAGGTGGCTGATCGATGTTATAAAAAAAGTTCAGTTTAGCATCGACCGTTTTCAGAAAGTTTTCGTATTGATCGACGGTCAGCACTGAGTGCAAGACTGTCGCCCTAGATGCTGCTTGTTCGGCTGCTTCATCCACCCACTGCGAGACAGCTTGATGATCGGGGTGCCCCGTTAACCCCTCGGGTCCAAAGGTAATGATGGTGTCTGGCTGATACTGATTGATGTAGTTGGCTACTTTACTGGACGCCATTGTAGGGTCTGCCTCTGCGCATCGGCCATCTTTGTAGTCTAACCAGTGGTGATTAACGATACCGAGAATCTTAAGCGCCTGACCGAGTTCCTTGGTCCTGACGCCACCCATCTTCGAAGCTGGCCATTTCTTTATATCTTGTGACCCAGCCTCGCCCCTGGTGGCCGTTATACACACCACGGTTTGCCCGTTCCGAACGGCGGCCGCTAACAGTCCAGCCGCACAGAACGTTTCGTCATCGGGATGAGCCCACACGGCCAAGATAGTACCGAGCCGTTTTACATCATGCTGGTTGGCTACCTGTTTCATGACAGTAGTCTACTACGATTGAACCTTGCGGATAAGTTTAGCCTTCAAGGCGGGAGATAACAAGACAGTGGTAATAATGGAAAGTTTATTCTTAATTCCATGCACCGCAACCGCTTTACCCTTGATCATAGATGTGTAACCATACTGAGCAACGTCCATGGCTGTCGGCAAATCTCCCCCACTAAAAATGCCTGATCGAGTAGCCGCGGCCGTTTTTGCAAAGTTGGTTTTAGTTGGACCCGGACAGAGCGCTGTAACCGTCACTCCACTTCCCTGTAGCTCATTGGCTACAGCCACGCTAAAACGCAGCACATAGGCTTTTGTGGCGTAGTACTCGGCCAATAAGGGACCAGGAAAGAAAGAAGCAATGCTAGCCACATTCAATATCCGTCCCTTGCCTTGCTTTTTCATATCAATCCCAAATTGCTTTGTCAGGTAAGTCAGGCAGGTAATATTAAGATCAATCATTGCTTGCTGTTTATCCCAGTCACCATCCAGGAACATGCCGTAATCACCAAAGCCAGCGTTATTAATCAGGTAATCTATCGGTAAATTTTGTGCCGATACATCTTTGTAAAACTTTTCTACGACCTTGATTTGCGACAAATCACCAGCGAAAACTTGCGTTTTGACCCCTTGCTTTTGTAGCTCAATGGCAAGCTTCTCAAGTTCAGGTTTGTTCCGTGCGGCCAATACTACGTTCACTCCCTTGGAGGCAAATATCTCGGCAAAGGCTTTGCCGATGCCGCTACTTGCACCAGTTACAACTGCCCATTCCTCGCCACGGGTCATGCCAGCTCTTTTTTGAACTTCTCTACCAGATCAACTGGCGAGGGATTTAGTCCGTTTAATAGCCCCAGATAAAGCGAAGTGAAGTCGCCCATCAACACCGTCCACAATAGGTGCTGCAGGTGAGTCTGCCCTACCGCCTGTACAATATGTGGTTCTGGTCGCTTACCCGATAGCAACTTTGAGCTTAGATCAAAGCGCTGCTGAACCCGCGGGTGATCAAACGATGAGCGTAAATCAACAATTGCGTAAGGTTTCTGAACGGGATGTGAGCTCCAACCAATAAACTCGTTGTGGTTAAACTCTGGGAGCTGCCCCATCCAGGCTACGTTTTTGGCGTTCTCGTTAAAACTAATCTTCCACTTGTAAGCAGCTGGCGCCAAAAATTGACCAGCATACACTACAATACTCTTGCCCATAAGTTCTTGAGCGAGCTTTTTGGCTGGGTTCTTTGCCGTTGGAACTTCGGGCAAGAAGTCCTGAATATGATTAGTGAGGAATCCGGCTGCGTTTACCATCTCTTTTTCAGTCGTATTGTCGATAAATAAGCCCGTTTTGGTCAATAGCTGGACAATGGCTTTGAGATTATAAAAAACTGCATAGCGTGGCTGACTCACTTTTGGCAGAACAATACAGTGATAACCTTTTTCCTTGGCTATTTCTTCCAGCTTGCCTCCTCCGGCAATCACCACAATGGTTGCACCTGCTTTTTCTGCCGCCGATAACGCACTAATGCTCTCTTCAGTATTGCCAGAGTAACTGGAGGCAATAAAAAGCGTCCCTTTACCGACATATCCTGGGATAGTGTACTGACGAGAAATCTCGAATGGAACGCTGTAGCCTGGCCAAACTGCGCTGAGCAGTGCCGCCAGCGCTGAGCCACCCATGCCCGAGTAGACAATATTAGCGAACTTTTTAGTAGGCGCCCACTTGGATATATCAAAATCGTAAAGGAGCTGTTCGGGCTGTTTGGCCGCAATGCCGAGGGCATCTTGGGCGTCTTTTTCGTGTATGTATTTAAGATCATCAAGCATAGTCATAGTATAAGGCATTTTACCTGTAACATGCTTATGCTATAGTGGTAGCATAGTAGAAATAATTTACACAATATAGTTAATGGGGGTGGGAAATGTTCGACCAAAATGATCAAAATCAACCAGTGGTAGACGCGGCCGCAGCTGCAACAACGGCTCCACTTCCAACGGCACCTGCAGCACCTGTTGATCAGCCTACTGCCGATCCAGTTGACCTTAGTGCTCCAGCAGCTCCAACAGATGTTACTGCACCAACCGCTGATCCAGTAGCCGACACTACTAGCTTTAACATGACGCCTATGACTCCAGATATGTCACCTGTTGATCAGCCTACTGCCGATCCAGTTGACCTTAGTGCTCCAGCAGCTCCAACAGATGTTACTGCACCAACCGCTGATCCAGTAGCCGATAGCGTCACTACCTTCTCTCCTACACCAACCTCCGGTGGCGACGAACTTCTATCAATCAAGCAGGAAGCGCTTCAGAATCTTTCCCCGTTACTTAATCACCTAGACCAAACACCAGAAGAGAAATTCCGCACCACTATGATGCTTATTCAGGCCTCAGACGACCAATCCATGGTCCAAGCCGCATATGCAGCAGCAAAAGAAATCACCGATGAAAAAATCCGTGCACAAGCGTTGCTCGATATCATCAACGAAATCAACTACTTCACTCAGCAACAAAAACCAACCGAATAGACTCGGTTGATCTTATAGATCTACGTCTGGTCCGGTTCGAACAAGCGTTTCGCTGCTATCATCGTCAGTACGTGGTTGAGTTGTAGGTGCCTGCACTGGAGTTGTTGTCTGAGAACTAGATGAATCTGGAACGGTAGTCGTCGCTTCAGGCTTAGGGGTTGGCCTAGTTTCTGCCTTAGGTGTTTCGGGAAGAGGTTCTGTGGTGGTTTCGGTCGTATCTGTTGTATTAGGTTTATCGTTTCGTGCAACTTTTCGGTATAACCATAGGCCACCAAAATATAGTGCAGCCAGAACAAGTAGTGATATCAAAAGAGATACAATTCCAACCAACCACGCCATGCCCATGCGCTCACGGTGCTCAGCTTGCGCGTACGCTTGTACCTCTGGTGGTAAATTACTGTTGACGTTCTTAGAACGACGATTAAACAACTTCATAGACTCTCCATCACTTAGATGTCTATATCATAGTACAAATTGGACTAATAGGCAATGTTTGTTGCTAACCACAAGTATTCTAGACGACTACATCATGCCCATGCCGGGCATTCCGCCGCCACCTGCTGGTTCCGATTCCTTTTCGGGAACATCTACTACAAGCGCACCCATGGTCATACTTGTTCCGGCAATGGAAACGGCGTTCTGGATAGCCTCTTTGGTCACTCGGGCTGGATCGACTACACCTGCGGCTCTGAGGTCCACTAGCTTAGTGGGATCGTTGACGTTTACGCCCATACCAGCCTTGGCCTTCTTAACCTGCGGAAGCCATTCGTCAGGATTCACTCCGGCGTTGCTCATTAAGATACGGAACGGTTGCTCAAGAGCGTTCTGCAGGATTGCGGCGCCAGCAGCTTCGGAGTCGTGTCCGGAGGTTTTGATATGACCTGCAAGATTAATCAGCGTTACGCCTCCACCAGAGACGATACCCTCGTCTAAGGCGGCTTTTGTAGCAGCAACTGCATCGTCTACACGGAACTTCTTTTCCTCGATTTCAGTTTCGGTTGCACCACCAACCTTAATCACTGCAACCTTGCCCTGTAGGCAAGCTCGGCGAGTCTGCCGGTCGTCTTTGTCATATTGGTTGGTTGTGGTCTTAATCTGTTCGTTTATCTGAGCAATGCGCGCTTTTACGGCGGATGCTTTGCCAGCACCTTCGATGATGGTTGTTTCGTCTTTAGTGACGATCACCTTACGAGCGCTACCAAGCATATCTAGCTCGACGTCCTCGAAGGTCATACCTTGGTCGTTACTAATCACTTGAGCGCCCGTCAGAATGGCGATATCTTCAAGTCGATCAGCGCGCTTGTCTCCAAAACTTGGAGCCTTAACGGCAACAGTATTAAAGACTCCCTTGAGCTTGTTTAGAATCAGTGTACCTAGTGCCTCGCCTTCGACGTCTTCGGCGATGATAACTAAGTCTTTTTTGCCTGCTTGAGCCAACTTCTCAAGTATCGGTAGGAACTCTTGCACGGAACTGATCTTCTGATCGGTCACTAAGATTGCAGGCTTGTTATATACCGCCTCCATGCGCGTGGTGTCAGTAACCATGTAAGCACTCACAAAACCACGGTCCATAGTGAATCCTTCGACAACTTCGCTCTCGAGCAATAAGCCTTGGCCTTCTTCTACGGTAACGACGCCGTCTTTGCCGACTTTATCGATGATATCAGCAATAAGGTTACCGATTTCAGCGTCCCCAGCGCTAATGGTGGCAACTTCTGCCACTCGGGATTTCTTGCCTTTGATGTCTTCCGCCATTCCACCAAGCTGCTTAATAACATCGTGAGCCGCCGCTTCAAGACCCTTTCGGAGCAACATTGGATTGTGGCCAGCAGCAATCAGCTTGTTGGCTTCGTTTAAAATGTTGTAGGTTAAGACCGTAACAGTGGTGGTTCCATCGCCTGCTACGTCGTTCATCTTATTGGCTGCTTGTTTGATAAGCTCAGCACCAACTTTGTAGCCAAGAGTTTCGTCGTCGACGTCAGCAACATCGACGTTTTTAGCCACCGTTACGCCATCATGGGTAACCGTTACGCCACCGTAGCTTTTACTAATAACAACATTTCGGCCTTTGGGACCCATGGTGGTCTTTACAGCATCATAAAGAATCTGAGCACCACCCAAAATTCGTCGCCGTGCGTCTTCGTCATAAAATACTTTTTTAGCCATATTTACTCCTTTGAATCCCTATTTAACTGTCGCGATTATGTTGGCGCTTAAGACAAGTGTGTAATCTTCTTTGGCCACTTTTACAGTAGTGGCTTCGTATTCGTTGCGGTAAATAACTCGGTCGCCCACTTTTACGGCCTTAGCATTCTCGCCAACAGCTACAACTTTGGCAATCTTTGGCTTTTCTTGGGCATTACCTGGCAAATATAGTCCGCTCGCAGTTTTGTTAGCCGCTTCTTCGGCTTGCACTACAATATAGTCGGCCATTGGTTGTATGTTCATAATTACTCCTCGCTTAAAGTCTAAAGACGTTAGCACTTAGATGGTCTGAGTGCTAATACGTACCCTCATAATAGTCGACTCACGGTGGTAGAGTCAAGGATCTGGCCGTCGTGTTACAATCTGCTTATGCCAAAAATCAACCAGCATGTTCTGATGTCCGGTGCCGACTTCTTCGACGACGGTTTTGCAATTAACCCCTATATGAATCACCAGACTCCTGTTGATGTCGAAAAGGCGAAAGCCGAGCACAGTGCAATCCGGGAGGCGCTCGAATCTGCCGGGGTCCAGGTGATCAAAGTGGCCCCTCCAGTAAACTGCCAAGATGGTGTCTACACCGCCAACTGGGCACTTTGTATAGGAGACAAAGCGGTAATGTCGCGCTTGCCTAACAAACGAAAAGACGAAGAGCCATATGCAGCCCAGCTTTTAAAGAAAATGGACAAGAAGATCGTCTTGGTGCCAGATGAACTGCGTTTCAGCGGCCAGGGCGATGCCCTTCCATGTGGCAACGATTTGTTCACAGGCAGCAACTATCGGACAGATTGGCAAGTCCACGAATTCCTAGCTAAAGAACTTGGCGTCAACGTCATTAGCCTTCAGACAATCCCGAAGCGTGGACTTCACGGCATTGGAAAGCGAAAAATAAACCCAACAACCGGTTGGCCAGATAGCTTTTACTACGACATTGATTTGGCGCTGTCTGTACTGCGGGCACCCGATGGCAATCAAAAAGGGCTTATCGCCTGGTGCCCCGAGGCATTTACTCGCAAAAGCCGCGCATTACTACATGCCTACGAAGGTGTAGAAAAAATAGAAGTCAGTCGCTCTGAAGCCACTAAAGGTTTTGCTTGCAACCTAGTCTCTACCGGTGAGACGGTCGTTATGAGTGCCAAGGCACCAAAGTTCAAAGCCGAGCTTATACGTCGCGGATTCAAGGTCATCACACCCGAAATCACTGAGCTAGCCAAAGGCGGTGGTTACATCCGCTGCACCACGCTAACACTCCGTTAGATTCCTTGCTTTTTACCTATTATTATGCTAATGTATAGTTATGGAAACGGTCTCAACCAATCTCCCTGAAACGCCTGCTGAGCCACTCAAAATGTGGAGTTTGTTCCTCTACGAAGCGCCTGATTTTCCGGGCCAGCTCGTAAGAGAAGTACGTGATTATACCCGTGGCTACCTAGATGGTGTAGATGATCGCGGCAAAGCAGTAGATGCCGTAAGAGAAGCACTTCTAGTCAGCAAGGGACTTTTTGATGATCTAGCTTCAACATATGGTGTGAAGAATGTTGGATTTACTCCTGCAATCGGCAATAGCCCACTCGATGGCAAGCTTGTTGGTCTGATCCGATCGGAGATTATAGAGGGTCAAGGCTATACTGTTCCTCCCATTGGAAATGAAGTAGATATTGATGCTCGACTTGAATCAATAGATATTGCCCCAGAACATAAAGCAGCCGCCAAAGTGTTGCTCGATAAACTAACCCCTTACTTTGTAGACAATTCACGTGAAGATCAGGATTTCTTGGACGACGTATTTAGCATCGATCAATACATCTACACACCACCAACCGCAGAATCTCCGGAAGGAGAGTTTGTGCTCGTTGATATGGATCCGCCACTATACGAAGGTGGTGAGGTAGATGGATCAGTGTTGCATGCAGAAAAGATGATTCATATGTTAGCCCGAAAAACACTTGAGCCTGAACAGCTCGAGGCATGGAAAGAACAGCTTAATCTAGACCTTACTCAAGCCAGAATAATCTAGAGTTGTTTTAGTAGTTTGCGGGCCACTTTCACCTCATCGTATTCGCGCTTGATAACGCGACGCGGATCAGTATCGTCCTGAAGTTCGTGACGGAATTCTGCTGCTTTTGGTCCGTTGGCTAGAATAGACTTTTCGTGGCCCTTTCCGAGAAGTAAGATTACGTCACCCTTCCTTGCCATACTCACCGCCTTAGCAACGGCAGATTCGCGGTCGTGAATTACAAACAGGTCTTTATCGCGCTTCTTCCCGCTCTTCTTTGCACCACTGGCAATTTGTTCGAGGATCTCCATGCCATCAACATCGCGATCATCCTCTTCGGTAGCAATAACAATATCGCAGTATTTACCGGCAATATTACCTTGAGCAGCGCGTTTTGCCTCGTCCCGCCGACCAGCGCTACCAAAGACGCTTATCAGCCTACCCTTGGTAAGTGGCTTAATCTCCTTGAAAAGTTTTTCGAAGCTTTCCGGAGTATGGGCGTAATCAACTATCACTTCAAAATCTTGTCCTTCGTCTACGCGGGTCATGCGACCCTCCACACTATCCAGGCTAGCAATACCCTTCTCTATCTCTTCCTTTGTAAGCCCTATGGCCCGTCCAACACCCACTGCGGCAAGTGAGTTATAAACGTTAAAGCTACCCGGTAAATGACAGACGATCTTGTAGCTTTCGCCGTCGATGGTGGCAGTGTATTTGTTCCCAGACGGAGTAGTTTTGATGTCGGTAGCGCGAAGCCCTCCATTGTTGATTCCATAAAGAATTGGATGTTTTATGGCGGCCGCAAATAGCTTACCACTAGGGTCATCGGCGTTAGCAATCCCTACCTGTAGCCCTTTACTATTGCTATTTGTCTGTTTAAATAGCATCTTCTTGGCATCGCGGTAGCGTTCGAATGTTCGGTGATAATCAAGATGTTCATGACCCACATTAGTCATAACGGCTACACTATACGGCACACCCCAAACTCGGTGCTGCGCTAAGGCGTGGCTGGTGGTTTCTAAAACCAACCAATCAACATTGTTTGCCTTTATCTTCTTAAGTAGCCGAATTAAGCCGGCTGCACCCATGGTGGTCATCCGGGTTGGGTTGGGCTGCTCCCCTTTGCCATCTCCGTAATCTACGGAAATAGTAGTAACCAACGCTACTTTGTGGCCAGCGCTGCGCAACATCTGGGCAATCAGTGTACTAGTGGTAGTTTTACCGTCGGTTCCGGTAACGCCGACAATCTTTAGGTCTCGAGCCGGATAGCCGTGCTTGGCCTGGGCCAGCATGGCTTCGGCTAAGTGACCATACGGTTCTATGGTATGAAATAAATCTTGTGGTACAACCTTCTTAACGAGTTCTCTTCCTGTCATGAAATCATTATTTCATGCTTACCCCAAAATAAAAATCTCGCGGGGTTTAATCCGCGAGATCTTATTGGTTCTGTAGTTCGTATTAACCGTTAGCTACAAGGTCGAATGCTGCATTGATATGAGCATTGTCCGTGAAGGTCTGGCCATCGATAGTAACACTTATGATACTTCGATCTTTACCAACAAACTCGATACCCATGTCCTTACCTTTTTCTACTAGGGAAAAGATGTCAGGTGTACTGTTGTTAGTTCCAAGAACTTCGTTTACGTGAGTCCAAGGAGCGCGGGCGTCTACTGGGTTCAGTTGATCCAGTAAGTTAGCACCAGCGTTACCGGTAGGGACGTTAGCCCCGTCCATGGCTTCGAAGATGACGCCGCCCTTAGGTCGGTTTGCTACTGCATTTGCAGCTTTAGATGCAGCTCGCGCAATAGTGTCAGCACTAGTTGTGAGTCCTTCGCTACCACGGCTGGTTACTTCTAGTCCTTTTGCGGCAGCACGACTTGCTGTCTCAGATGATCCACCGCCAATACCCGGGAGACCATTCTTAGCTAGGAAGATAGCAGCTCCAGTGGCAGCAAGTGCTCCAAGGAATATTCCTACCTTCTTACGCTTCGATAGCTCTTTTGAACCATCTTTTTCTGCCTCAGATTTGCGTGCAATCCATCGAGATTGAGCATTAGTTACAATGGCTGTTGGTGATACACGGTCGCGAATCTTCTGTCGACGAGTTCGAGTATCTACAACTGGCATCTCTTCGGTGTCGTCGTCTTTCTTTACTTTGTCACCGTTTTCTAGAAGTGTCTCGGCTGCACCTGGGGTGTTAGCAATAAGCTCAGCAGGAGTCATTTCATCGAAGGTCTTCATGGCATTATCGATGTCAGTGTAATACTCTTCACCGAAGGTATATTTGGTTTCGAAGTCAGCGACAATCGCCTGGATTTCGTCTGTAGCCTTTGTGTAGTCAGTAAGGTTGTAGTTCTTGCTCTCTTTAATGGCTTTTGCCTTAGCAACAGCTTCTTGGATACGGATAGTATCAGCAGCATAGATTTCGGCAGTTACAGGAAGTTTCTCCTTAATGCTGTTATCAACAGGAGTTTTTTCTGCATCAGGAAGGTCAGCAAGTTTTTCTTGTAATGTCTTTTCAGTAGCAGGTTCTTCTACTTCTGTTGCAGGCTTCTTAGCTTCTTCTTTCTTAGCAGGACCTTGAGCGAGCTTCTCGTCAAGAGTTGCAAGTAAAACCTTGCGATCAAGTTCGGTAGCGTCGTCAGTTTCGGTCTTACCAATCATCTTGTTTTTCTTGTTCAAGAATTCAGATACAACTTCGCGCTTCTCTTCAAGAGACATGTTATCGCGGCTAGCAACGCGAGAAATTAGTTCTTCAACAACATCTTGTACGGTAGTTTTATCAAGTGTTGGTTCCCAGTCTACAGACTTTACGTTGTTCTTCTTGGTAACACGAACTGGATTAAAGTCGTTTCCAGACTCAGCGCCTGCCCACTTCTTTACGAGCTCGAGGTTAGAGACTTTAGTAAAATCAGTTGCTTCAAGTGAAGTTTCCTGGTGATCAGCAATAACTTCCTCTGGACCTGCAGGACGAGCATTCATATATGCATTAAGGTCATCGATTGTAGCGTTAAAATCTTCGTTAGTAACAGTTTCGACTGTTGGGTCGCCTGTCCATCCTTCAGCACGGCGAATATCTCGCATAGCTTCAAATGCACTTGTTGCGTCTGTTCCGTTAGTTCGTGGGGCTTGTTCACTCATGGTGTGTAATTCCTCTTATATAATTATTTTGACTTTTTGTTTTTGCTAGCGAAGTAATTCATTTCGCAATAAGCCTATTCTAGCAAATTGTTTGACTTTTGTCAATATTATTATGCTTAGACTCCCACCGAAGTTTCTAACTATATCACAGGTGTTAATACCCACCAAAGCATCCCAATTAAGCCCAATGAACGTGCATTACGCTATTCGTTCGGGTTATTATACCCAGATGAAAGTTCTAGGGATCGAGACCAGTTGTGATGAAACTGCTGCTTCTGTAGTGGAAGATGGCAAGCGATTACTGTCCAACGCCGTTGCCAGCAGTATGGATCTGCACGTCCAGTATGGCGGAGTGGTGCCAGAAATTGCCGCGCGTAGCCATATAGAAGCCATCATGCCAGTGGTAGAACAAGCCCTGGAACAAGCTGAGTGTACCTGGGACGACATTGATGCCATAGCAGTAACGTACGGTGCCGGGCTGGGTGGATGCCTGCTCGTAGGTGTAATGACCGCCAGAACATTGGCAATCACCAAGAATAAGCCCCTCTATGCCATTAACCATGTGGAAGCACATATTTATGCCAATTTCATAACCAAGACTACCCTTCCTGGGTATACATTGCCGAAAAATCAGCCATCCTTCCCGTTGTTAGGACTTATCGTGAGCGGTGGGCATAGCCAATTGGTACTTTTCAGAGATCACTTCGATTATGACTTACTGGGTCAGACCGGTGATGACGCTATCGGCGAAGCATTCGATAAAGTAGCAAAAATCCTGGGACTCCCCTACCCGGGCGGGCCGAGTATTGCCAAAGTAGCAGTCAACGGCGACGCCCATGCCTTTCAGTTTCCCAAAGCAAAGCTTGATGCCAAGTATGATTACAGCTTTTCTGGGCCAAAAACAGCCGTTTTACGGGCCGTTCAGAAGCTTTGCGGTAAATCACACGACTTTCCAAGCTTTAAGCTGGCAGAGCTTATGAGCGAGGCTCAGAAGGCTGATGTTGCAGCTAGCTTCCAACGCACAGCCGTCGAAACCGTCGTAGACAAAACTGTTCTAGCTTTTGAGGAGTTCTCCCCTGCCTCTGTCGTAATCGGTGGTGGCGTGGCTGCCAGCCCAGAGTTACGGCGCCAACTTTCCGACAGAATCTCGATCCCAATTGAATATACCGACATGAAACTCTGCACTGATAACGGTGCCATGATCGCTGCCCTAGGTTGTTTTAAGATGAAACTAGGCCAACCAGCAGCTGATCCCTATACATTGGACATCCAACCTAACTTGTCTATGTAGCTGCAAAAGCGATGTTATGTAAATCAATTCCACTTGACTTCGCCCTATTTGCATAATGAGCTCTAAAGAACCGAGTAACTTTTGCGCGATCTTGGACGTCAACTGTTCTATCAACGTAATCGACCCAGCCCATCGATTTACGCACTTCACTGGCAGTTTCTTCCAAAACCATCGCCCTTGAAGCAGTTAGTGATGTAGTTTTACTCCCCTTCTCTTCGCCCACTGCAATACCGGGTGCAATTGGAACAGGAATCTTAGGTGTACTCCTACCTGCAAATATTGCTGGATCGGCTTTATACACCTCGAGTACTAGCGCAAGGATATCGTCGGCATGTTTTTCTGGAATGCCCAATACTATTGCGTCGCCCCTGATAGGTTGGATCCCTTTTTTGCTGAGCGTACTTAACGATTCGCTCCCTCTCATTAGCATTTTACCCATGGCATCATACCCTTTAGCATTAATTGCGGTCATGATCGTCTCGAAGGTCGAGCAGAGAGCTGAGGTTTCCGGGTTAAGGTAAATTCTCTTTGTAAGTTCCGCCGAACTACCCTTGAGCTTACCGTCTGTTCGAGTGTCTGTTTCCCAGTGCATAAAACCCTCTACTAATGTTCCCTGCATTCTGATATTTGACCGCACTCCCGGAACCGAGGAGTTTAGATCGGACAGATCAACCTTTCCTCTATCGGTTTGCACGACAAAACCAGATAGATCCTGCACCCCATTAAGCTTTGTGGTAGTTCGTCCCGCCTGACCTATCTCACGAGAAACCTGTCTAAATACTGCTTTTCCACGTGCAAGCTTAGCTAAATAGCCAGACTTAACTCTCCTCAAGTGGTCTGTTGTGGGCTGGTCTAGGCCGTGCACTCGTAACTTCATGTTTCGAGCCATGACATCGGTTGCTTGATCATGAAGGTCGGCAATGCGATCAGGATTCTTGGCAATAATCTGTTCGTCGCGGCTGGGAGCGACCTGGTCTAGATAGGATTTGGCGAAATGAACTTTTTCACCGGTGGGCCCTTTTAGATGCCCTGTCACAAGATCGACCATCGTATCTTCTCCAACCTGTCTTGGTAAGGCTTGTGCCTCCGCAAAAGTAGTCGCTCTTATTCCTAACTCATGATTTATCTGTGACTCACCCAAAACTGGCATGCCCTCACCTACCCCCGTCTGTTCAAGAGGATTAACGATGTTCTCGACTACCGGTGGTTTTTCATGTGTCATAGCTATTTTTGTTTTATAATGCGCCCATAAACATTAGCATAATTAGTGCTAGTTGTCAATATTGACGCTTATGGTTGCTGGGGGTATTGTAAGCAATGAAAACAAACATGTGCAAAGTGTAATCCTGCTTTGACAATGTCTAGTGGGATTACACACTAGTTACCACTCGGGATGGAAAACGGCTCTACGAAGTCCTTGAATTGATTTTGATCTGTTTTCACGTGAACTCACTTCGGTGAGATTTTTTGTTTGTGGAGTTTCATAAGTGCAGGGAAGTTGCTGCACATTAACAGAGGTGGTAGAATGGTCTCAGAGGAAAATCCATGAAACTAGACAAAGCTTACGAGCCGCAGAAATACGAAAAGAAGATATATCAGCTTTGGGAAGAGCAGGGGGCGTTCACACCTAAGAATAGAGGTAGTGATAAAAACTTCAGTATTGTAGTTCCACCACCTAACGCCAATGGCGACTTACACATCGGGCACGGACTAAACATGGCCATCATGGATATCGCAACTCGATATCACCGCATGAAAGGGGAGGCTTCGCTGCTTCTTCCAGGCGCCGACCATGCTGGCCTAGAAACCTGGGTAGTTTACGAAAAAAAGCTTGTAGCTCAAGGTAAAAGTCGATTCGACTTTACCAGGGAAGAGCTCTACCAACAGATTTGGGACTTCGTAGGTCAAAACAAAGATAACTACCAAGAACAGTTCCGTAAACTTGGCGCCAGCGTAGACTGGGATCGTTATGTCTATACACTAGATCAAAAAATCGTAGATCAAGCTTATCGCTCATTCAAAAAGATGTGGGACGAAGGCCTAATCTACCGTGCCGAGAAGCTCGTTAACTTCTGTACTTACCACGGGACAGGCTTTGCCGATATTGAAGTGGATTATAAAGATACCCCCGGTAGCCTGTGGTACATCAAGTACCCGCTAACCGATGGAACAGGGGATATTACCGTGGCGACCACTCGCCCAGAGACTATGCTTGGTGACGTAGCCGTCGCCGTTCACCCAGAAGATAAGCGATATGCCGAATACGTTGGTAAAACCGTCACACTACCTCTTACTGGCAGGGAAATACCTATCCTGGCAGACGACTTTGTCGAACCCGACTATGGCACAGGGGCTGTAAAGATCACACCAGCACACGACCAAAACGACTTTGATATGGCCACTCGCCATAAACTCGACTTGGTTACTGTAATCAGTTTCGAGGGGAACATTACCGACAAAGCTCCCGAAGCCTATGTGGGCTTAACAGCACTTGAAGCCCGCAAGAAAGTTGTCGATGAGCTAACAGAGCAGGGACTCCTAGCTAAAACCGAGGCCATCAGTCACAGCGTTGGTCACTGTTATAAGTGCGGCACAGTCATCGAACCACTTCTTCGTGAACAATGGTTCATCAATGTCAAACCTCTTGCCGAACCCGCTATAGCCGTACTCAAGAAAAACAATATCGACTTCCGTCCAGATGTTAAAAAACGTCAGCTCATAACCTACCTAGAAAACCTCCGCGACTGGAATATCAGTCGACAAATTGCCTGGGGAATTCCTGTTCCTGCCTTCCAAAATACTGAGGATCCGACCGACTGGATTTACGATGATCGCGTAGAACAAGAGACTATCTCCATTGATGGCAAGACTTACCAACGCGATCCTGACGTATTCGATACTTGGTTTAGTAGCTCTAGTTGGCCATACGCGACACTCGACTTCCCGGACGGCGAAGACTTTGATAAGTTCTATCCGTTGAGCCTCATGGAGACAGGGGCCGATATCCTATACCCTTGGGTTAGCCGCATGATTATGTTTGGTCTATATAACACTAGAAAAATACCTTTTGAAACTGTCTATCTGCATGGCCTCATCCAAGACCCACACGGGCAAAAGATGAGCAAGAGCAAAGGCAACGTTGTAAACCCAATGGATAAGGTTGACGCCTTCGGATCGGATGCATTCCGGATTGGTATAGTCATGGGCGAATCAGCCGGCGGAGACCGTCCATACGACGAATCCAAGGTAGTTGGAGCTCGAAACTTCTGTAATAAGCTCTGGAACATCGCACGCTTCGTACAGGAACAGAGCGACGGCGCGGTAGCCGATTCAGCAGTCCCAGAGAGCATGGCCGATCATTGGTTGATGTCGAAGTTACAACAAACAATAGAATCGGTCGGTTCACTTCTAGATGATTATCGCTTTAGCGAAGCCTACGATCAGCTCTATCACTTTGTATGGGATGACTTCGCTGACTGGTACCTAGAGGCATCTAAGTCTTCGCCCAATCTAGGGGTCCTGCAATTTGGCCTAGATAATATCCTTAGGCTATGTCATCCGTTTGCGCCATTTGTAACCGAAGCCATCTGGCAAGACCTAGGTTGGAACAAGCAGCTGCTAATCATCAGTAAATGGCCATATCTCCCTGAATTCGACGCTACTATGACCAAGCAATTCGAAGATGTTAGGACGGTTATCACTGAGTCCCGTGCATTAGTTAAAGCCATGAAGCTATCCAAGCCAAACCTTGTACATGAATCCGATGCCGTCGATGCCAACAAAGAGATTGTTACTCGAATGGCACGACTCGGTAATGTCTTACGAGCAGAGAAGGGATCTGAGCAAACAGGACTACAGCTGACCAACAGCTCCGTTAAGGCATGGCTAGACGTAGATAGTACTGCCCTGACGCATTTTAAGGACGATCTACACGCTCAACTGGTTGCCGCCCAAGAATCTGCCGAACGACTTGCTGGACGCCTCAGCAACGAAGGCTACGTGGCAAGCGCACCGGAAAAGATTGTCCAGCAAACTCGTGATCAACTCACCGACGCACAGAACAAGGTCGAGCAGCTCACGGCTGAATTAGAACGATTCAACTAGCAGGTTCAAGGGCTGTTCGAACGCGGTAGGTAGATTCTGCAGAATCGTAATCGTTAAACCACATAACGTGCCATCCAGCGTGTTGTGCCGGCATTAGGTTGGCGCGTGTGTCGTCTATCAGTAAGATCTCGTTACCAGGAACTCCGGCAAGCGACTCGGCGATCTCGTATATCTTTGGATCGGGCTTTATAAATCCAACCTGAGAAGAGTCGATAATAGCGTCGTAATTCAAGTCGGGTATAAGCTTCTTAGCTTTCATATCATCAATAAAACCGGCACCGATGTTGCTCATCAGACCAACCCGGTAGTTTTCGGCAGCCCAAGTAATCAGTTCGTGCATCTCGGGGATTGGCTCAACGGCGGCCAAGTAGTAACTCTGCCAATCGATGGATTCTAGTCCCAAGTCTTTTGCGAAGGCGGTGTTAAAATCAGCAATACTCATTTTGCCGGTACAGATTGCATCGTTGTACTGCCAGAAGGCAGTCTCGATAGAGTCAGGGGAGATGCCTGTTTCGTAGGCGATAGCAGTGAAAGCCCGGTGATAAAAACGGACGAGGCAGCCGTTGATGTCGAAGTAGATGAACTTAATACCGCTCTTGGTGGTTTTCTTACCTGATTTTCCACCTAATGCGCTACCTACTAGTTGGTCAAGTGACATCTCTAGAACATCGGCGATTTGCTTGATAGTAAAGATGGATGGGGCCTTAATAGCTCCACGTTCGATCTTGGCCAGCGTGGAGTAGCTTAGGTTGGCACGCTGACACATAGCCTGTTGTGTAAGCCCAGCATTCTGCCGCGCTCGCTGTAACTGCTTACCTAGCGTTTTCTCATCAATAGCCACGAGTTTCCACCACTTCTACACCAATATTAGCCATATAGTACCAATTATAGCCGGCAATTACTACTTTTGTAGTATTAAGCGGCTAATTAGCCAAGAAGCATCATGGCAATAGGGAAGAAGATTATAAAGATCACCATTAGCGAGATGCCGGCAACTTTTAAAGACTGTTGTGTTAAGCCGCCGCTACGACGTTGGGCCTGATTATAAACCCACGCCGATGCGCCGATCGAAAAGATGATTGAAACCATAAATGCACTCATTAGTAGTAAGTATAGCATCCACGGTAAGCTATAATAATTGTCATGCTTAAAAAATTCAGTGTGTGGCTCTCGGTCACTATATTTTCTTTATCAATCCTCGGCTTCCTAGTGTCCTTTACGACCACAAGCCTGCTTAAACCGTCCAATATCAAACGATGGACAGGTGATAGCGGGGCATATCAGTCGCTTGGCCCAATCGCAATAAATAATGCCATAGAAGCTCAAAAGAAGGACGGCCAGAGCACAAGCTACCCCTTATCAAGTCCGCTCGTAAAAAATGCCGCGCAGTCTGCACTTAGTAGTGATTTCTATCAAAAATCTACCGAGCAGGTAATTAATGGTAGCTTTGACTGGCTCAACAAAAAGGAAGCAACGCCAAAATTCGACATCGATCTACTGGCCGCTAAGCAGACCTTTGTGGATTCCCTTGGTGATTCCGTAAAAGATCGCTACAACGGACTCCCAAGCTGTAGTGAGACGGTTCTTCCGTCCACTACAGACTTACTTAATATCAATTGCAAAACGGAAGGCCTAGAGATTGACCAGCTCGTCGAGAACCAGAAGTTAGCAGTTCTAAACGACGAGAGCTTTTTACCCAATACCACTATCACCGCCGACAATATTGGAGGCGAAGGGCAGGAATCTATATTCCAGAAACAACCCGATCTACCCAAGTACTACGCAGCAGCCGTACAGTTACCGAAGTTATTCGCTGGAATAGCCATAATTAGTAGCCTGAGCGTGCTTTTCCTTGCTGAGTCCAAACGAAAGGGCACTCGCAAGATTGGGTGGAGACTCCTTGTAGTAGGACTTGTCTTCCTTTTGCTAGTTGTAATTGGAGCGGTCGGATTAGCCAAACTAAAGACTCTAGCCGGAAATCAGGGTCAAAATACAATGATTCACGACTACAAAGATATCATCGGTAAAGGAATTGACTCTTTTCAGGCTGACTCAATAAAACAGTCTGGGTTGGCCGGCGTATCTACAATAGTCCTAGGCGGTGTTCTGTTAATTGGTACTCGTAACAGATCGTCAAAGCCTAGCGCCAAGAAGGATCGTAAAGAAGATTCAAAATCGTTAGTAGAAACTCCTGTGGCCGACCCCGTCCCGGAAATAAGTAGTAATCATCGAATGACTCCTAGACCGAAAAGAGCTCCTACGTCAGAGACAGTGCCTACAGCCCCTCTTGTCCAGCCCCAGCAAAAGCCTCGTCTGCCCCGACGATCGAATCTGATTCAATAGCGAGATCTGTTAGAATAATACCGTTCTACCATCATGGAGAGGTGTCCGAGTGGTTGAAGGAGCTGCTCTCGAAAAGCAGTATGCCGGCAACGGTATCGAGGGTTCGAATCCCTCCCTCTCCGCCAGATTGATCTTTGCCCATTTCTGGAGTATCTTTAACTTAAGCTAAACAAAACAAAAAATGAGTTACGAAGAGCCCAGTCATAATTTTATCGCCACAGCTGACAGCCTCCGAAGAGTCGTTAGTCAAGCCTTGTATGGCGGACAGAACCAAGACCCAAAGAGTGTTGCATTGTTCCATGATCTTCAGCACCAAGCTCGTATTGGATTACAGGATCAGCTGCCCGACCCAGACAACTTTGGATATGGAGTAGAAGGAACCAGCGCTTATGTGGCAACCAAAGACGCTCCTGTTGAACTGCATTTCGGTATGAAAGGCCCAAACCAGCGCAACCCCCTTGAACTTAGTGCATTCGGCCTTCCCGATATCCCAGCCAATGACGAGTTCGATGCAACTAAGCCCAGTTTTCTGGTGGTTGCCAGGGACAAACATGAGCAAATTTCTAGTATTTTCTGTTATACGGATAGAGCAATCATGGCTATGAAGCCTAGCGGCCAGGCGGTTTTAATTCCCGAAAGACTAACACTCACGTATCAGGCGAACGAGGAGGGGGACCGCGTTCTTTCATGGTCCAACCTTGACCAACTTTCTACCGCCGCCGATTCCGTTGGGGCATTACTCTCGCTCGATAGTAACGCGCGGAGTCCCGTGGCTAGCGAATTGGTCGAGGCGGGCATGTATAACCAGGGCAGACGAACTGTTAGTGTACGCATCCCTGATAGTACTGATTTCGATGGGCGTGCCATTGTTATCCGCCCCGAAAGTAAGGACGACGAAAAGATCGTACCGCATAAGGTAGCGAAGGCCGAGAAACGGCTAACCCGGGCGGCGCGCTTACGCACTGCATCTATGGGCTTGCTTGGACTTAGTGGCCTAGCGTATGCACAAGCAGACCCGCCCCAAAAAATACCTCACCCTATTGCCATTGAGGACTTCAGGGGAGGGGAAAGCGATGCCGAAATAGCGGCAAACACCTCATTACGCACATTCTTGGAGGGCGATTATATCGGACTAAGCAATATTGCCAGTAAAAACGGATCGAGCGCCTACATCGACCCAACGGTAACGGATTTCGAATCATCAGAGTCATTAAAGGAATTTGAAGCCACTGTCAGAGATAAATTCGATGGCAAGATCGTCGTCCACTCCGTCTCGGACGGTTATAGAGACAAAGAAGGTTACACTTTCGAGCCAATCAACGAAGATGACCTCGAAGCAGCCGAGGACCGTACCAGAGAGTTCCTAGATGTACTTTCGCGAATTGACAGCCGGCTGATTGAGGAGCCTCTGCATGTCTATTTTGGCCATAAACTTGAGACTATTTATGGAGATGCGGGAGGATGGGCATCAGTAGAAGATGGAATTGTTATTGATGTAGATTCAGACCTTGGTACCGTTGCTCACGAAACAGGGCACATAGTCGATCAAACAGATAACGAGAGCTTTAGTAATTCGGTGGAAAGTATTGTCGACGGCGAGGATTATGTGGGAGTTGAAGACAAGGCCTATGTAGGAGTCGGCGTAAGAAACGACGCCAACGAACGGATTTACCTTGATAGCTATAGCTCAGCTAGCAGTCATGAGGATGCTACCAACACCCTTAAGCCTTCGCTATCTAGCGAGGGGCTTCCGACGTTTGAACGTAGCCCGTTATTCGATAAATATCAGGCAATCCTTACCGATATGGAAGCTAAAGCACCGGGCTCCAGTGCACTTCTACTTCAAATGCTTTTGCTTAATAACCCCAGTTCCAATGACATACCTAGCAGTGTAGAGAGTAACGTTACGGTTGCAGCGCGCGCTACAGACACAGTGATTGCTCCAACGGCATTCACTATATCCAAGTCAATTGCATTGCTGGCAGCTAGCTTAGAACTTGTAAGCCTAGTGAGCGTCCTAGGATTACGCCGAAAGGGTGGACACGCCTCTACTGGGCGAAAGCTAACACTCGGCGAACGGTTACTTAAATAAAAAAGCCCCAGCATTGCTGAGGCGTTTTACTTGGTGTACCCGACAGGATGGCACACGGCCACACTCGTCCTCGAAGTAAACTTCTGCGAGCGAGTTTGCCGACCGAACCTTACGGTTCTCACATTCTTTCAGAATGCAACCAATACAAAAGCCCCTCAAATGAGGGGCGTTAGTATTGGTGTACCCGACAGGATTCGAACCTACGACCTTTGGCTCCGCAAGCCAACGCTCTATCCAGCTGAGCTACGGGTACGGGACAAGAACAGGGGTTATTGTAACATTTTATATCTGTTAACGCTAGGTATTAGAAGCGAATTTTGTGCATCAACTTGTCGATGTAGTCCAGCTGGCGCTGTTCGACAGGTAGATAGTCCTGAAGTATATCCAAGATTCTGTCTCGGTCTTCTGGAGAGAAGTAAATGCTCAACCCCGGGCTAAACCGCTGAAGGGGAAGTAGCCAGATCGCTTCTATTCCTTCCTCCTGCACTAAAGAGAACGACTTAAAGTCGGCGTATTTGAATTTCTTCTCACCAATCTGTAATCCTTTGGAATCGATTTTGTAGGGGAGCTCGCGGGGTTGGCGGGCGGCCATCACACCAAACAGTATCCCAGCGATAACAATAACAACCGTAGTAAGCTTATCGCCACGTGTCATCACAAAGGCCAAGGCTGCTGCTGCTATGGAAGCAACGGAGAGCAAAACGTACCACATAGCGGTTTTTGTATGAGCGATAAACTCCGACGCCGTCCATGAAACGGCCTCTACAGAAGTCTCGCCTGGGAGTGATGGGGAAGGTGTTTGGTCTTGCTCGGCGGTAAATTGCCACTCGGCCTCTGGGGTAGTCGGTTCTACCGGTACTTGTTCATCCTGCATACGCTTATTGTAGCAGCATCCAGGTAGCCTCTGCCAGATATCGGCGATATCAGCACAAGCACTACCCAGGCGATTCCATTTCATGTATAATCTACCTCTGTTCATAGCGAACAGCCAGACCCCGCGGAGGGGTACCCAAGTGGCTGAAGGGGACGGTTTGCTAAATCGTTAGTGGGGCGCAAGTTCCAGCGAGGGTTCGAA
>CAZIBG010000013.1:0-26518 GCA_964536985.1 uncultured Candidatus Saccharibacteria bacterium
CGCCCCAGAGGGCGGCAATTTCCGTTCTTTTCCCAAAATGGTGCGCGAGAGAGGACTTGAACCTCCACGCCTTGCGGCACTTGCCCCTCAGACAAGCGTGTCTACCATTCCACCACTCGCGCATTACGATGTATTCTACCATCTTTCTCTCTGTTAGAAAACTATTATCAATAGACAAGAATTAGACGCGCTGTCGACTTCTTGGTATAATTTTTAGCTTCAACTATGTCGAGTACTCCAGAATTTATCACGCCTAAAACATTTACGCCTCCCGAACCACGGGAGCCAATATATGACGAGGTGGTTTATGACTTATCACACCTTCCGCCACTGCCTCCAATGCAACCAATTGAGTTCCCGGAGCCGCGGAGATTCGCAAAATCTCGAACTGCTCTAGCTATGGGTGGTGCTGTGGTGGCGGTAGCGTGTCTTAGTGTGGGTCTAAACGAAGTCCTGCCGGACGTTCCAGCTGCCCCAAAAGTAGAAGATTACTGCCCCTCAGATCCAGTACCACGTACCGACGAAACCCTGGAAACTATTCGTCATAAAGTAGCAAATATGTCTATGGGAATAACGTCGAAGCAGAGTGAAGCGTTAAAAAAACAGATTAGCCAAGCAGGTGACTCCGATGCAATTGAAGTAATCATGAACTCTCATCTAGATCAGTTTAAGCTCGCGTATCACACCAACCAGTTACCAGATCTCAGCTACAGTGGTATGCCTATTCCCGATAGCCTCAGTGGCGTCAGCCATATCCCTGCAGGCGTAGAACTACAAAGAGATGATGCCTCACGTCTACTGAGTGAACTAAGTTTGGTTCCTCGTTCTGTTTTATCGGGACACGAACTCCCAGTAGATATCTATTCACTGCATGCCTACCAGGACAGGATTCATTCCTCGGGAGAAGGCTGGGCGGAATCAATGAGTGGTGATCGTTCGACCATGGTCATCGACGGTGGCCACGCAAATATGGTTCCTAAGTTACTACTTACACTCGCTGGTAAGGAATGTGGTTTTAAGGTTGGACAAGAGGGATATGGTGCTCTTATTAAGACTGATGTCACACAGGCGGATGCCTGGCTACGCGGACGCGAACCAAACATTGATGCCCTAAGGGAATACCAGGAATATATGGGTGGTAAGGCATTTATACGGCTTTGGGCTAGTTTGGATAATGTCACCATGGAATGTCATGTGACCGACATGCCAACAGACAAATTTGCTATCGCGGTTGGACAGCGTGACGGTGCTAACCGGCGCCAGGTAGAGCTATGGCGCGTAAAAGAGGGGGCAACTGGCGAACCATTCCCGGAATTTACATGGGTATACGGGTACGTAAGTGGTGGGCTTGAGCGAGATAAACAATTCCAACAATCAGTAGAGTCGAGAACTATATATGAATATGATTTTGATTCTGATGGAAGAACGGTACATGCTTTCAGCTACAGTCCTAAGCAAGCAGGGACAAGCAAAGTTAAGTGCGAAGGTTTCTCATTTGAATAAAATAGCTAAGCTTGCTATAATCACCTCTGTTATCCGATAATTTCAGATAATGGGCGATTAGCTCAGCTGGCTAGAGCACCTCGTTTACACCGAGGGGGTCGGGGGTTCGAGTCCCTCATCGCCCACCAAATAAAGAAACCACCATTTCGGTGGTCTTTTTATTTTAAGAGTGCGCTACAATGTAGACATAATAAGGAGTTCACCATGGGTCCAGCAATATTCTTTGCAATAGCAGGAATCGTAATATTTTTCAGTGTCGTAAAAATAATCGACCAGTACGAAAGAGCCGTTATCCTTCGACTCGGAAAAGTGCAAGAAGCCAAGGGCCCTGGTATCCGTGTCATCATCCCAATTGTCGACCGACTCATTAAAGTTGGGATGCGTGTCATTACTCTTCCTATTCAGAGTCAAAAAATCATTACCAAAGATAACGTTTCTATCGACGTTGCCGCCGTAGCTTACTACCACGTCATTGATCCTGTTAAGGCAGTAGTAGAGATCGAGAACGTACAGTCAGCCATTTATCAGATCGCCCAAACAACCGTCCGAAACGTAGTAGGACAGAGCAGCTTGGACGAAGTATTAAGCGCTACTGCCAAGATCAATGAGGCAATTAAGATCATTCTAGATAAAACTGGCGAGCAGTGGGGCGTATTCGTAGACACAGTCGAGCTAAAAGACATTCAACTCCCAGATAGCATGCAACGAGCCATGGCTAAGGAAGCCGAAGCAGAACGTGAAAAACGAGCTAAAATCATCGCCGCAGAAGGTGAACAACTCAGTGCTACAAAACTTGGTGAGGCAGCCGATATTATTGCCGCACATCCAATTGCGTTGCAGCTCCGTAACTTGCAAGTCCTCAGCGAAATCGCGGTAGAGAAGAACAGCACTATTATCTTCCCAGCACAGATCATGGACTCCATCAGTGACGTTAAGTCATTCATGGCCAAAGAACACAAGTAGATCTAGGCTAATTTCCGAACAAGCTTCCTCGTGCCAGCAAAAGCGAGTCCGAGGAAACCCATAGTTAGTAGGTAGTTTGCTATTACTGGAGTTACTTCGGAGTCATTCTTAACTGAGCAGTAATCATACTTATTAGTTCGGAATGGAAAACCAACAGCCATTACATTGATATCAGGGCAGCTACACTGGATGAGCATCATAGATCCGGGTTCTAGACCTTCACAGTATTCGGACTGACCGCCCGCTGATATGTAAGGTGCACTAAATCGGTCCATCTTTATGGGTAGCCACATCAAAGCTTGAATTGCTACAAACATGACTATGGTGACGCCGATTGGTGTAACAGTGCTTGATTTCATATTCAGAAGTATAGCAGTAGCTTTAGAATTGAAAAATAACCCCTGATAAGGTATCCTTAACGGGTACCAAATGTTCGGCTCTTTAGCTCAGTTGGTAGAGCAGCGGCCTGAAGAGCCGCGTGTCCCCAGTTCGAGTCTGGGAGGAGCCACCAGAAATAGTCTCATCGGAAGATGGGGCTTTTTCTTTGTCAAAGAATAATATTGACATATGTCAAATAATGTAAGATAATAATACAGACAGAAATGTTCGTAAGCAATGAAAATGTACTCGTAACTGGACGCTTGAGTATATTGGAGCTAGTAGCGTAACCGGGCGAACCAACACTCTTTTACAGAAGTTGGCTCACGCCAACTTTTTGTCGTTTAATAACGTAAATAGTATGTACTTCTATTACATACCAAAAGAGGAATCAAATGCCTTACTGTGACAAAGTAGAATTTGGTCTAAAGCTAGACCTAGAAGGTGAATTAGAAAGAGTAAAGTTTAAAGTAGTTGGAAGTGGTGATCCATTTCTTACAGCTCAACTTGGTGCGGGCTTACCACTAGACAGCGTGCCAGACGATGAGATGGGTGCAAAAGAAGCAGTGGCAGCATTCGGTGAATTTGTCTGGCAGAACGGTGACGATATCGATTTCGACCCCAACCAAGACCGTAGCTGGGAATCGGCTGCAAACTGCAAAGGGGTTGATCCTGATCTGTTCTTTCCTGAGCGAGGTCAAAGCACAAAAGAGGCAAAAGCCGTGTGCCAGGCCTGCGATGTCCGTATTGTGTGCCTAGAAGCTGCGCTCGAAAGGGGCGAGAAACATGGAATTTGGGGCGGGACAAGCGAACGAGAGCGTCGAGGAATTCGACAGCTACGCGCCTTGGCTCTAGACAATTAAATTCAGCTGGTTGTACATTAACAACTACAGGTAACGAGCCCGACGAACCTTGTTCATTTTAGTTGTTTCGCGTTTGAAATGTTTTTGAACCACGCCACCGAGCAGTTCAATTGCTGGTGCAAGTTCGGCGTAAAGGTCTTCGCTATCTGTAGTAGCTTCTGAGGTATCGATTTTTTCTGAACCCTGTATGGCATAGTTGGCCATTGGTACGCCGCTTTGGCAGCCAGTAGTTATCCTAGGTCCGGCAAAGCTTCCTATAATTGTCATGGTGCGGTTGTTCGATCCAACCATTGACAGCGTCTTGACTGAATGTGTGGATGGCACCAAGGCATTGTCTGCAATGTTTGCTCGGTCGGGGATTCTGACAGCACGTCGGATCCTAGCGCTATTGCCTACGGTAGCGTTATCGCCGATTGAAGAAATTTTTTCTACTACTGCATGATTAGATATTCGAACGTTGTCTCCAACTTCGGCGCCAGCCTGGACTTGAACGGCACCTGAAAGGTTCACTACGTCTCCAATTGTAACGTAGTCACCAATTCTTCCATGTTCACTAATTATCGTGTCGTGACCGATTTTTGATTTTGTTCCTATTTTTGTATCTCTCTTGACGGTGCTATTTGCTTTAACTATGGTCTCTGGTCCAATTGTTACGCCAGATCCGATCGAAACTTCTTCTGAAATGATTACACGGTCAGCAATTACAGATGAAACTCCGATTTCTGCACCTTTGCCTATGTCTGCATATTCATGGATTTGAGCACCCTCATGAACCTGTACTCTATCCTTAAGTACCGCACTTCGCCCAATCTTACATTCTGGCCGTACGTTTATGGTGTCGCCAATCTTAGCTCTTTTGGCAATTTCTACATCGTGACCAATCACCGTATTGTTGCCAATGGTCGCATAGGCTTCAACAGTAGCAACTTCATTTACAGTAGTGTTATTCCCGATCACTACACCTGTTCCTAGTGTGGTTCCGTCAAATACACTGCTGTCTTCTCCTATTTGGACGTCTTGACCAACTACAACATCCTCACCAATTAAGACATTGTCGCCGAGTTCTGCGCCTGCCTGTATGACGGCGTTCTTACCGATTGAATATACATTTCCGAGTTTTGTATACTTACCGGAATGTCTATCGTGCGCTAAGGTAATGTCTACGTTTTCGCCAACCATGTTTGTAGATACACTGGCACGGTCCATAAAGTCCGCGTCGATACATTCATTGCGGATCTCTATTGCTAAATTAATGAATGCTTCGCCCATACTTGCTGGTAACATATGTACTCCTGTAATATGTCACAACTCTACAAGCGGTATGAAGCAAATGCAAGCATAAGGGTAGCCTTTGACAGATCAGTTGTGAGTGTGCATAATGATCACCTATGACACAAATGCGCACCGCCGTTAAGAAGACAAAGATTCTGCTCTAGCCGAGGCGGCCATTGTTATGACCCCGCTCCGGCGGGGTCTTTTTTATTGCTAATAAAAAGATTCATCTAGGGCACAAGGCAGAAACCTAATTGGAGATGAAATGATTAATTTTGAAGATAGCCGCGTGGTTGAACGTGGCGTAGAAGGGTGTATGGACCCTAACATTGTTGAGTTGTTATGTAGTGGAGATAAATTCCTTGTTTCCGGCAGGCCACTACTCAGAGAAACCCCGGGTAAAGTATTCACTCATGAAGCAGAAGTCGCAGAACTAGAAGTAGTTGTGCATCGACTTTTCATGCGGCCAGATATAAGTCTGTGCCATAACCATTTGGCAGAAGAATTTACCCAGGAATTGCCGGTATTGGCATGCAAGACATTTGAAGGATACGACGTATTGTTTGGTATGACCAAAGCACTCGATTTTAACCTAAAGATATTAGGTTAGTACCACTTGGCGCCGTACATCACGGCGCCAATAATGATAGCGGTTTGCAAAATAAACCAAGCCAGTTGGTAGAAGATGATCACTTTTTCTTTGTGCACAATGCCATACCACAGCCATACAAGCGTAAACAGCTGGTATCCGATCCAGGAGCTAATGGCGATGCCGTCGGCAGTTTTATCTCTGAAAATTAGATACACCTGGGGCAGGGTAACAATCGGCTCAATTGCAGCTACCAAATAGGTGAGCCTATCTACTAATTGGACATTGGCCTGTTTCTTTACAACCAGTGTTTTGAGTTTTTTAGTCTGTTTTTGCTGATGATGTCTGGTCACGTTTGTTTGTAATCCTTATGGTAAGTATAGCAAACTGATTGATTGTCTTGAGCAAACCATCTTTTTACTATATAATCTCACTCTGTTATGCGGGTTTAGCTCAGTTGTTTAGAGCGCGTCCTTGCCAAGGACGAGGCCAGGGGTTAGAGTCCCCTAACCCGCACCAAATAGAATATCTTTGAAATACGCCGAAAGGCGTATTTTTATGTTAGAAAAAAATAGACACTAGGTGACGAAAGGTAACTACAGATAAGTAATTTACAAAAGTGTTATAATATGATATTATATAGTATATGCAAAGATATACTGAAATCCCTAGCATAGATTCAGAACTTTCTGTTTTATACGGTAGGCAAAATTCTATGTTTCCCGAGGAAGTTCTAGCAGATGTATATACTGATGCCTCTCTATCGCTTGATCAAATTGAAGTAGCTGGTGCTGAAGATGAGGTAGTGGCCATACAGGAGCTTAAAGAAGATTTAATTAGTGACATTCAAGATAGAATAGCAGAACTGACTAACTCCGCTACCGATGCTTCACTTGGTGGTCTTGCTATGTATCGTTTTGCATCTCCTGATGGTTCAGATATTTATCTGACACGTGACGGCCAGAATAAAACTGACCACGCTCCAGGCTATGTGAAATTCGCAAGGGTAATGATAGCAGGCGTTGCAACCGGCGATGTGCCTACGCTTGCGGATTTTGAGGCTGTCCCACTGGAGAATCGAGCAGATCGATACTTCGCTCTTTTACGTCCAATCGTCGGTGATGGACCTGCCCTTATGACCTATCATGTAGACGACCAAGCGTACCAGTATTTAGTAGACAAAGAACAGCTTTCTGCACAAGAGCATTTGGCTAAAATGCAACAACAAGTTGATGATACAATCCAGAGCAAAAGAACAGTAATGGACTTTGATGCTTCCAAAGCTGGTGTGTCAAAAGTTATAGAGTTAGACGGAATTTTGAGTCAGAATTTGACCCCTTATGAATATAGTCAGATTATGCGTGCAGGAATGCATTTGGTGCGAAGTCTAATTCCGCCTATCGAGTAGAAAAATAAAGGGAATAGCCAAATTGGCGAACGATTCTACAGAGCATCTAATGTTGGCAGAAAGTCAGGAACTGGCCTTGGAATGGCCATTGTTCGACAGACGGTAGAGGCCTATCAGGGTAACTATTTGGTCACAAGCAAACAAGGCAAGGGCACAACCGTTATTATCGAGCTGCCACTGAGGTAACTAATGCTTGCCGTTTATCATGGTGGTAAAATTACTAGTGAATAGTAATTAATACGATAGGATTCTTATATGTCTAAATATGTCGATGGTTTTATACTAGTGGTTCCCAAGGACAAGGCGGAGGAGTACACCAAGATGGCCGAAGATGGCTGCAAATCGTGGATGAAGCACGGTGCACTTCAATACTTTGAATGCAGGAGCAACGATCTTAAGCAACAAGAGATGGGCGAAGATAAGTCACGATCATTTACCGAAATGGCTGGTGCAAAAGAAGGCGATGACGTCTGGTTCTCTTTTATCGTTTTTGAATCTAAAGAGCACCGCGACGAGGTAAATAAGAAGGTTATGGAAGACATGGTGGCCGAGTACGATGAGAAGTCTGATTTTGTGTCGCCTTTCGAGATGAGCCAGATGGCATACGGTGGATTCGAAGTCCAAGTAGAGGGCTAGGACCTAATATGCCCACCGACAAATACAAGACAGTACCCGACTTCATGGCGAGCTTACCAGCCGACAAACAGGAGCAGGTCCAGGTGTTGCGACAGCTGATCTTGGATCTTGGCTACAATCTAGAGGAACATATTAAATGGAATGCCCCTAGTTACGTCTTAGATGAGGAAGACAGAATAACCTTTAATGTAGTAAATAAAGACAATCACGTTAAGCTTGTTATTCACATGGGCGCCACGCGCAAGGAAGATAAACACGGAAAACCGGTACTATCTAATGATCATGGCATTGTCCAGTGGAGCTCGGATATAAGGGGTTATATTACATTTTCAAGCCCAGAAGATGTTGCGTCAAAGAGCTCGGCTGTAAAACAAGTGCTATCGGACTGGCTGGCAATCGCCTAGAGTAAATAAGCTTAATTGGATACTATAGTGTCCTTTTTTGCTGAGTATAGGTATACTCTAAACACGCGTTACAGAACATGTAAGCAATAATAATCAATTCAAGAGGAGATCAGCATGGTCACAGGATATTGCGTTAAGTGCAAAGAAAAAGGTGTAGAACTCTCTGCAGCAGAAATTGTTCAGACTGCCAAGGGTGGATACATGGCTAAGGGTAAGCACGAAAAATGCGGAACAACTGTCTGTGCAATGATGTCTAAGGTCAATGCAGAAAAAGCTGTCGAAGACGGCGCTACAAAATCTTACTAGTTCTTTAATCGGTAGTTGCTACCGTACAAAGACGATTAGACATTAAAGAGACCAACTGGTCTCTTTTTTGTTGTCTTGATATCATAGAAACTAATGAGTAATGCAAGCAAAAAGGTAGTTCCCGGTGGAGTGGACGAGTATGTTGCCAGCTTCCCTGACGATATCCAGGCTAAATTAAGTCAAATAAGAGCAGCCATACGTCAGGTTGCTCCCGATGCCATCGAGACAGTAAGTTATTTCGGCATCCCCGGCTATTGCTATGAAGGGTATGACTACAATGGTATGTTCGCGTGGTTTAGTTACAAGAAACCCCATATCAGGTTGCATGTTCGTCCGCCTGTCGCCGAAAATCATATCAAAGAATTAGAAGGCTGCAAGATCAGTACCGGTATTATCGGATTCCCCGAAAACTATGATGTTCAGCCAGCATTAATTACAAAGCTCGTTGTCGCAAGCTTGCACGAAATGAAGCACCCACAAGGTAAGAGTTAGGCTATCATTACGACTTTTTTACTTTAAACGTAATACTGGTGCGCATTGGAGTGATCTGCTCCACACTGGTTCTTTCCAGCTTTATCTTGTCGGTATCTATGTTGCCGTACAGGCTCAAGCCTTCGCCAAGCAGGATTGGCATGATATCAATCTGAAGTTCATCACACAGTCCAGAATTAAGACATTGCTGAATGGTATCAGCACCACCGATTATCTGGACGATTTTGTTGCCGGCAGCGGCTTTAGCTTGCGATATGATACTTTCAACTCCGTCAGTCACAAACGTCACGCTTAACTTGTCATTGCCTTTGGGGGACTTTTCAGGTGCTTTGTGAGTCAGGATAAAGAGCGGTACCTGGAATTCGTAATCGTCGTTAACCCAAAGGAAGGGATCCATCATTTCGTAGGTGTTCCGCCCCATAATGACCGCTCCGGTACTTTCGATCATATCCTTAAAGGACTGCGTTTCCAGTAACTCTTCAAAATCAGGGCTCAGCGACTGCGCACTGCCATTGCGGTCGTTAATATATCCGTCTAGCGAAGTGGTCATCCCGGCTAAAACATTTCCCATATACAATCCTTTTCTTAATTCTATATATTGTACCTAACAACGGTAGCGTTACGATATTTGGCATGAGTCTTGCCGACGAAGTACGGGCGTACATCGATACAATTGACGATGAACAAGCCAGAAGGGGTGCTTGTGCGCTAGGGTAGATGCTAGCTTTATTGTCGTAAAAATGGTATCGTAATGTAATGAAAAATCCTGAGGTTATGTTTCCTCGCAAGAGGTCTGTTAGACGTCTTACCAGTGCGCTTGCACTAAGCGGCACAATGTTGTTAGTAGGCTGTGGTGGCGACGAAAAAATTCATGCCAACCCGCAAAATACCGCAACAACCACTTCGATACCTAAAAGTTGGAGTACGCCGGGAGCAACATCCGAAACAACTTCAACCGTGCCTATCGACACGGCAACGACTGTACCTGGACAAGCCTCTAGTTCATCCGTTACTGAGACTACCTTAGCCAGACCAACCTCACCGCAAGGATCCCAGCCAAATAACCCAGGAGTTCCAACTGCGCCTAATACAACTAGTCAGTCGAATCGACCTAACCAGCCAGCACAGCCCGGTCAGCCCACTCCGCCGACTACCCGTCCTAATCAAGCTCCATCAGCAACTACACCTACCACTGCTAAGCCCGTGACACCATCGGCGCGCGTCGTGTACTACCAACCAAGATTATCCGACCTTCATGATCCCCGTAGCATCCAAGTGCCTGCCGGTGTGGTTACGATGGTTGCCGAAACAGGCAAGCCAAATACTTGGCCTATTGGTAATTGTCGTCCAGACGGAGCGGATGATTTTGTGGCACAAACTCAAACAGCTGATACATTAGTTGGATTCAGTCTTGGAAGGGTAGGCGTTCCATACTTTTTGCAACAAGCAACACCACAACTAAAGAATCAAATTGATAACATCGTTATTATTGCGCCTGGTAACCAAGAGGACTTTACGGACTCATGCGATCCGGCCAATACTGGCGAACTAGTGCGCGGATGGCTAGAGAGCGATGCCGACCATCGCTTAACGGTAGTTACTGACGACCGTACGGAAGAGGCAGATAATGCAGGTATCCGTAATCTATACTTAAATGCCTTGGCTGGGAGTTCCGCTATAGGTAGAGTCTCATTGTGCGCCGCCAACGACGGCAGTCATGAAGGATCATGGAATGGGGTAAAATCAGGTGTTGTCGCAGACCCTCGAACTTGCCCTGCAGGTTCTTCTCCTGTCGGATTCTAAAACTGTTTAATTCTTGTGTTTATCTTTGGCGATGATAATTTGTTTGATCAGATCTATCGGGAGCGGTTCGCTATGTTTGAAGTGTAGGGCATCTTTAGTGCCTTTGCCGCGGTAAGGTAGCATCTTCTCTTCAAGTTCTGGAATGCCATACATGGGGTACATGCCGATGTGGTTTTTATATGCACTCATATATAGGTGGTACCCACCAACTGTGAAGGCCGGCATATCATAGCGCATTGATTCTTCGGTATCTGGCAGTACCTCGTGGAATAGCTTTCTGATTGCCGTTAGTCTTTCGGCTACGTCGCTTTCCTGAGCTTGAATGTACAGATCAATATTGTCGTATTTAGTCATGCATCAATTCTATCAAATCTAAGACACTAAGGTTATATTTGCTATGATAGATCTATGAAATTATTCTCGTACGCAGGCAATTGATAAGATTAAAGATAAGTATCGCGATACGTACGAAATGGTATTGCTCACAGACGATCAAGCGATCGAAGTTTCGGATGAAGGCTGGAAGATGGTCGAATCACCACGAAGTGCTCTTGAGATGGAGTGGTTTACTAAGAATAATATTATCTAGTCATCGTAACAGATAGCAGGATCGCCCATACCATAAAAAATCAGCAGTTCTCGTCGCTCCTGCGACAAGACAAGGCCACTTGCATGCGGTTGCAGCTCGTGGCGTGTATAGAGCGTCCAAGCTGATCCTGCATCGGCATTCATGGTTTCCATTGGGACTGGATCACTTCCATCACCAAGTAAGGGTCTAACCTCGTCATCAGGCAATACATCATGTTCGTAGACATTAAATGGCGCCTCTCCGGTTAGCGTAACACCAACTGCGTACGGGCCAATTGCCGGATGATTACGATGGATTGTAGTACCGTGAATACCTGGTTCGAATACTCGGACACTAAAGAATGGTAGGTAGTTATGACGAGCATTCTCTACTTTACAGATGAGTTTATTAAGCTTCCCATGTAGCTGGAGTGTACGCTTCATTCCTCGGGATGCAAGTCGCTCGGTACTTACGAGCTCCGTCAAGTCTTCGAGATATCCATTGTGTTTTAGTTCAGCTGATATGTCTAATCCGGTCGCTGGCTCAATCAGTCGTTGTTCCATGCTGTAGCCATCTTCTACGGCACGAAGCAGAAATGCTTCGCCATCAACCCCATCGGAAAATACGCGACCCATTATCGTATGCCGTTTGCGACTGTACGGGCTAGCCAGCCCGCTGCTTTTTGTTTACGAGTTGGTTCATCGGCAAACATCAGTTTTTCGCTGATCGCGTAGAGTGTGGTTGTAGCAATTGTTGCGGCTCCAGCTTTTAGTGCTTTCTTGCCAACCTCTACATGAAATGGGACTGTTGCTTTCGCATCTAGCCCATCGGTTTCAGTAGTTTGCTGTTCACGGAAAGGGGCAGTGATATCGGCAAGTGCCTCTTCTCGCTTTTGGCTGATCTGTTCTAGGCCACGACCTAGTTTGACACCTACACTTAAAGCCATGCTTACAGCACTAAGGGCAGCACGCATGCCAAACGGTTGGGCATCAGTTGTTCGAGTCTGAACGAATGCTTGATTTTTTTCCATTGGAAAATTATACCATAATACTTGATATAATCAATATGTAAGTACTAATGTAATAGTTTATTGACGCGCCGAGTGCTGACATAGAACAAGGCTAACAAAACAATAACTGCGGCTGCCACGTTTGCGCTGAGTTTGAAAACAATAAGTAATGGCATAACTACGCCACTGACAGTGATTGGTAGTCCGATTAGATAACCTTTAGTTAAGTGGCGATTGACGTTGTGGCGGGCGAGTCGTAATGCGCCACCAAGAGGGATTAGAATGGCCAATAGCGAGAGCCAGTTAGTGTTGTAGTAGGCAGTAACGAGCACCATTGGGGCTACGCCGAAAGTGACCAAGTCAGAAAGGGAATCTAGCTCTGCCCCAAATTTACTTTCTAGGTGCATTCGGCGAGCAGCATAACCGTCAATTGCATCAAAGAAGACTCCAGCTAATAACAACAAAGCGGCAGCTAAGTAGTGATGATGGATAGCCGAGTAAATAGAAAGTAGGCCAGAAATTAAGTTCAGACAGGTGATGTAGTCTGGGAGTTTCATTATCTTAGGAATTGATTTTTGCAAGGATTGTTTCTCCTGCGACCGTGCGGTCGCCTTTAGATATATTTAGCGTAACAGATTTAGGCATAATAACCGTCACCTGAGAACCAAGATTAATTAGGCCAACTTCCTGGCCGGCGGCTACCGTCTGTCCTAGTTCCACATTAGTCACAACACGGCGAGCAAGAAAACCGGCAATTTGGATCATCTTTACCTTGATCACTCCGCTTATAAGAGTTTCTGATTTCTCGTTTACCAGCCCGGCCTCGAATGTGTTAACTGCCAAGAACTTGCCATCGGTATGGTTGACGCTCTCAACTACGCCATCTATTGGCGATCGGTTAATATGCACATCCATAGGCGACATGAATACCGAGACAATGTAGCCTTCCTTTGCAACATCACTTGTCATCGTGTTGATCAGCCCTAGTAGTCGCTTGTTCCCCTTAAACAGGGTCACATCTTTGCCCTTGAACTCGAAAACTTCGATTACTACGCCATCTGCAGGGGCAACCACGTGATTGCCCTTAGGTGTTTTACGAGTGGGATTCCGCAGAAAGACGATCTTCCAGAATCCGTATAGTAGGCCAGCGAGGGCGATTAGGATGAGTCCAATCAATGTCATTATTGATCCTTATGTTTGTATTAGTATAGCATCAAAGATTCATGAACGATCATTTCAGGGGTATATAATTTGAGAAATACGCAAGTATATAGTATGGTAATATTCTAGGTTATTATGACTCTGTACGAAACACCTCATGCGCTAACTTGGCAAGAACCACGGTTATCACGCACTTCAACTCCGATTTGGCGTCGTGTTCTTGGTGTAACGGATTCAGTAGGCGAATCTGTGACTGTAGATTTTGAGGCTATGGCCGAAGATCAAATTGATGGTTTGTTATTCCTTGAAAGACTTGCGGAAGCAGGAGGCGCAATAGGCTGTGATCAATTTGAGGCACAGACAGCAAAGCTCGAGACAACTCTTAAAGGGTATTTGTCGCGATTTAACGATGAGTTCTCACGCGAAGATTTTGAAAATGGAATTGTGTATTTCCTGAGACGAGATATCAATATATTTGAAAAAATCCGTCAGAATAATACGCTACACGACCGCCCAACAGGAGTCACACCACAAGATGTCATTAGTGCCTATGTTTGTACTCTCGAAGGGGAACAAGTTTTAGAATCCAGTAGTTTGTTATTCACCCCAAGCGAACTTTATGGCGAGTATTCTGCTAAGCGACAACATCGCCGTTCAAGTGATCATACGCAGTAGTAGAACTAGGCCGGGGTAGTATAGTTCATTGACAAGCTTTAGCGTAAATGTTACTATTATGGCTTAGTTTTGACACAAATTACCCGCTCCTCAGGGGTAATTTTTAATTCTAACTAGAAAGGAATGCCCATGCCAAGACAAGAAATATACTATGATCTTGATGTACTAGATCCCCGCGAACAATCACGACTACGTGACATACCAGGGACGGTTTTTAGTCTAGTGGGTAGCTTGTTAACTGGAAGAGGGGATCTATCAATACCTGATGCCGCCAGCCCAAGGCAAGAAACACCCAGCCAAGAGCGTAGCCGAATTATGCGTCATGTAATTGATGATGCACTCACCCCCGAGCAATAGGCTCTTGGGAGTTTTTAACTTCTCATTTATACTACTCCTGTTGGCGCCTTGGCCGAGTGGTTAGGCAGCGGTCTGCAAAACCGCGTACACCGGTTCAAATCCGGTAGGTGCCTCCATATATTTATATAGCCACGGGCGAGTGGCGGAATTGGTATACGCGACAGACTTAAAATCTGTTGGTCGCAAGACCTTGTGGGTTCAAGTCCCACCTCGCCCACCATTGCATTGCCTCCTTTTTTCAGGAGGTTTTTGTTTGTCCAAAGTGTTATAATTAGAACACTAATCTAGAGGAGTAAAGAATGCCGATCATTATCATTGTTATTGCAGTTATTGCCGTTCTGGGAATCATCGTCGCTGGTATGTACAACGGCTTGGTTCGCGCTAACGTTCGTGTTGATGAAGCTTGGAGCGACATCACTGTCCAGCTTAAGCGACGTGCCGACCTTATACCAAACCTTATTGAGACCGTAAAGGGCTACGCAAAGCACGAAAAGGAAGTGTTTGAGAATGTCACAAAAGCTCGTTCTGCAATCCTTGGCGCACAAGGAGTCGAAGAGACTGCAAAAGCCGACAACCAGTTCACTGGCGCATTAAAGAGTTTATTTGCCGTCGCCGAAGCTTATCCAGACCTCAAAGCCAACGAGAACTTTGCTCAACTTCAGGCAGAATTAACTGATACAGAAGACAAGATTCAGGCTTCTCGCCGATTCTACAACGGATCTGCTCGGGATCTCAACATTAAAGTACAAACATTCCCAACCAACATATTTGCGGGCATGCTTGGATTCAAGAAGCGAGTTTTCTACGAACTAGACGAAGCCGAAAATGCTGCGGTTCAAAATCCTACCAACGTTAAATTCTAAATATCTAATAGATGTATAACGAGATAGCTGCAAACAAACGCAAGAGCGCCATTATTATGGTGTTCTTTGCGGTGTTCGCGTCGATCATTGCTTACCTGGGCGGTGCCCAGCTTGGCGGTAAAAGTTTTGCTCCTTTTGCGGTGATTGCGGCATTAGCGTATACCGTAATTTCATACTTTGCCGGCTCGAAAATGGCACTAGCCCTTAACGGTGCCCATGAAGTAACCAAGAAGGAAGAGCCTCGTTTGTATCGAACGGTAGAAAACCTGGCAATTACCAACGGCATGCCAACACCAAAAGTCTATGTTATCGAAGATAAGGCATTGAATGCTTTTGCTAGTGGCCGTGACCCAGACCATGCTGTAGTTTGTGCCACGCGTGGGCTGTTGGAAGTCATGACCGATACCGAACTAGAAGGTGTTATGGCTCATGAGCTTGGACATGTAAAGAACTACGACATCCGTGTCAGCTTAGTGGCATTTGCGCTAGCATCGATCATCAGCATTATTAGCGATATTGTTTTGCGTGCCTGGTTCTGGGGCGGTAGTAATGACGATGATGCACCGTCAAATCCGGTCTTCATGGCAATTGGAGTCTTGGCAATTATTCTGGCGCCCTTTGTCGCGGCCTTAATTCAAATGGCGATATCAAGACAGCGCGAGTATCTGGCGGACGCTACGGGAGCACTGACTACCCGTTATCCCGAAGGACTGGCTAGTGCCCTAGAAAAGATTGCCGCTAACGGTAGTACTATGAGCAAGCAAAATACCAGCACAGCTCATCTGTTCATCGCAAATCCACTAAAGGGAAAGTCTTTGGCCACCATGTTCAGTACCCACCCACCCGTCGAAGAGCGAGTCAAGCGTCTCAGAAATATGGGTACTCACTAGATGGCAAAGAAAAGTAAGACCGCCAAGTCTACAAAAAGTTCACCAAAGTCTCCGGAAAAAACCAAGAAAGTTGTTGCTGAATCTCCACGAATTGCCAAGCCACGGATGCTAAAAAAACCTCAATACAAATCATTCAGGCTTCATCGACCAATCAAATCTCATAGGCCTCAAATACTATCTTCCTATAAGATATTTAAGCGTTCCATCCAGTCAATAAAATCTCAGAAAAAAGTCTTTATTGGCGTTGTTGGTGTGTACTTAGTTTTGTCCCTCATTTTCGTAAAAGGCTTTAGTTCCACATTGGATATCCCAACCCTAAAGGAAACATTCAATAGTTTTTATAGCGGAGCAGGAGCCCAGACAGCCGGGACGTTAGCATTATTCGGAGTACTCGTAGGATCGAGTGGGGCCAACAAGGGTGCTGATGGGGCCAGTGTCTATCAGGCGCTGGTCGCAATTATCTCTATTCTGGCGATATTATGGGTTCATCGTAACCCCTCGGCAAAAAACCGTATCCGCGACGGCTTCTACAAGGGGATGCATCCTTTTGTGCCACTTATCCTGGTCATTGGTGTTATTAGTTTTCAGGTTATACCGTTCGGATTTGGCTCATGGCTTTACTCGGTCACAATCCAGGGCGGAGTGGCAGTTTCCTTGGCAGAAAAGTTCGCCTGGCTCATTGTGGTCTTCCTGTTGTTCCTAAGCTCGATGTACATGATTGCCTCTTCATTCTTTGCATTAATAATTGTGACATTGCCAAATGTCCAGCCTATGCAAGCACTAAGGGGTGCACGGGAGCTTGTCCGCCATCGTAGGTGGGCTGCTATGCGTAAATTGCTCTTCTTGCCCGTACCACTACTTATTGGAAGTGGCCTGGTCATGTTCCCGTTCTTGCTATGGGCCCCAGCAATAGCTGAGTGGGTTTTCTTTATTGTTTCGGGTTTTGGTTGGCTGGTCGGAGTAAGTTACATCTACGAAGTCTACATGGAGCTTCTTAATGAAAAAGCCTGAGGCCGAACAGCGCATTGCTAAGCTTCGTGACCTAATCAACGACTACCGCTACAACTATCACGTACTCGATAAATCAATCATGAGTGAGGCGGCCGCTGATGCCCTTAAACATGAACTTTCGCAGTTAGAAGAACAATACCCCGAACTCATAACACCGGATTCACCAACACAACGGGTAGCTGGCCGTCCTTCAAAAAAGTTTAGTCAGGCCGCTCACAGTAGTCGGATGCTTAGTCTTAATGACGTCTTTAATTCCGAAGAACTAGCCGCCTGGGAAATACGAACCGAAAAGCTCATTGCTAGCCCTGCCTCGTATGGTTATTTTATGGATATCAAAATGGACGGCTTAGCCTGTGCCTTGGTGTATATTGACGGTCGGCTAACTCAAGCTATTACTCGAGGTGATGGATTTGTTGGCGAGGATGTTACAGCTAATGTTCGGACGCTGGACTCAGTACCACTTACGCTCAGATCAAACAAAGATGCGGCCTTATTTACTAAAGGCCGCACCGAAATCCGAGGCGAGATAGTCATGTACAAGGCTGACTTTGAAAAGCTCAATGCCGCTCGCGCCAAGTCGGGTCAGCCATTATTTGCCAACCCTCGTAACACGGCAGCGGGGACAATACGTCAGCTCGATCCAAGTTTGGTTGCTGCACGTCCACTCACTTTTCATGCCTATGATCTACGGCGTGATAATAGCGCGGAGGTGCCATCGCATGACATGGCATACACTACACTGCGAAGTTTAGGACTACGGGCCAACCCCCAAGCCACAGTTGTGTACTCACTTAAAGACGTCGAAAAATTTACTAAAGAGTGGGAAGACAAGCGACATGAATTACCGTTTAATACGGATGGCCTAGTAGTAAAGATCAACGACCGTGGTGTGTACGAGCGCTTAGGAGTTGTCGGCAAGGCTCCTCGTGCTGCGGTAGCCTTTAAATATCCAGCCGAGCAATCCACAACTAAGGTTAAAGATATTTTTATATCCATTGGACGCACCGGCGCTGCAACACCTGTTGCCATGCTGGAACCAGTTGTGGTGGCCGGTAGCACTGTGCAGATGGCTACACTTCATAACGAAGGAGAAGTAGCTCGTAAAGACATTCGCATTGGCGATACGGTCATTATTCATAAAGCTGGAGACATTATTCCAGAAGTCGTTGAGCCACTTGTCACGCTCCGTGATGGTTCCGAGAAGCCCTTCGTCATGCCGTCCCATTGTCCAGAATGTAATACGGCGTTAGCCAAAGAAGACAAAGAGGCCGTCTGGCGCTGTCCAAATATCAGCTGTCCAGCAAGATCACAAAAACATATTGAGCACTTTGCTAGTAAGGGTGCTTTAGATATTGATGGGTTAGGCGAAAAGAATGTAGTAGCACTGCTAGATGCCAAGCTCATTGCCGACCAGGCAGATATTTATAATCTCACTAAACAACAGGTATTGGATCTAGATCGTTTTGCGGAGGTAAGTGCCGGAAAATTGATTGCTGCAATCTCCGCCAAGAAAACACCACCGCTTTCGCGCTTTTTATTCGGCCTCGGTATCCGTCATGTCGGTGTGCAAACAGCTATTGATCTGGCAAATAACTTCCATACATTACAGGCATTAAGCGAAGCAACAATAGATCAGTTGTCGTCCGTAGACGGAGTTGGTGATGTGGTAGCCGAGGCACTCGTTGCCTGGTTCCAGGATCCTCTAAATCAAAAACTTTTAGACAAGTTTGAGCAAGCTGGTGTTAAGCCAGAACCAGTGCTTAAAACTGGCGGCCCACTGAGCGGCAAGAGTTTTGTAGTAACCGGAACGCTCACTACCATGGGAAGAGACCAGGCCGCAGACAGTATTCGAGCACTGGGTGGCACCTTTCAGAGTAGTGTCGGTAAAGACACTGATTACTTGGTTGTCGGACTAAATGTTGGCGCCAGTAAGCTTGCCAAAGCCGACAAACTAGGCACAAAGCAAATCTCCGAAGCCGAGCTTGCAGCTATGCTGAAATCCTAATATTGACATATTGTACAAAAAGCTTATGATAAGTGCATATCGTGCGTACCAGCGGCGCGTTCCAAAAACAAAGATCTGTGAAAACAAAAAAAACTCACCCGCCGCAGGGTGGGCACGCACGAAACAAACAACTCCTGACATCCAGGAGTTTTTTGTTACTCTAATGCAAGTTTAGTCGCAGTGCCAAGTGCCATGGCGGCTACAACAATTTCGCCAGCTACAATGGCGTTATCTTGTAATACCTCAAGGGGTGGGGTCTGGGCTATATAGACAGGCTGTAATGACATATCATCGATTGCATCCCTGGCAAGGACAGATGCACAGAAGCCAATCGCACTAAACAGCAAAACTCCTGCTAATCGTTGATATGATCGTCGCTCATGCCCCATGATTTACTCGCTGGTTGAATGTGGTGGATGAGTATAATTCTCTCTTGCTTTGATCATACCAGCAAGTCCGAGTAAAGTGCCGCCGATACCTAGCAACAGGTGATCAAACTGCTCAGGAGGCATGATTGCATCACCATGTTCTACAACCAATCGCGTAGCGTATGCAGCACCGCCAATTGCTAGAACCGTTGACGAGACGCCAACACCGTCGGGAGTGCAATGATCAAGCAGCCATCGAATCGGACCACGTCGTCCCTGAACTTCTGTTTCCATTGATTCTGGTAGTGTCTCTGCCATATTGACTCCTAATACTTTGTTCGCACATTGTGGTGGAGCATAAGGGATTCGAACCCTTGACCTCTTCCATGCCATGGAAGCGCGCTAGCCAACTGCGCCAATGCCCCATCAGAATCTGCGACGATGCGCAAAGTATACCAGAATTAACAGACATGCGTCTATCTATTCAAAGAAGTCGATGTCACCAATTTCTGGTGGCAGGAAACCTTTATTGTGTTTAAAGTCGGCCTCCCATTTATATCCTTTGCCATAATTTAGTTCTTTCATGAGTTTGGTCGGGGCATTACGTAGATGAAGTGGTACCGGCAGGTCAGTAAATTCGCGAGCTGTTTGTTGGGCAGCGACCATTGCATCAGCCACCACTCGAGATTTTTGGGTTTTGGCCAAAACGCTGGCACAGTGATACAGATTATATTGTGCCTCTGGCATGCCAATCTGTGTTACCGCCTGAAAAGTACTGACAGCCAAGGTTAGGGCAGCGGGTGCTGCCAAGCCAATATCTTCTGAGGCAAAAATAACCATTCGGCGGGCCACAAACTTAGGATCTTCGCCGGCCTGTAATATTCGAGCCATATAGTACAGTGCCGCCGTGGCGTCGCTACCGCGCATCGATTTGATAAATGCGCTGATAAGGTTGTAGTGGTTTTCGCCGTTTTTATCGTAACCAGGGATTCGGCGTTGTGCTGCGGTCTGAACGATCTCCTTAGTGATTGGCTTTATCCCCGCCAGCTGGTGGGCAACTTCAAGGTTGCCGAGTGTTACCCGTCCGTCGCCACCTGATAGTTCTGCTAGCATGTCACGGGCATCTGCCGGTAGTTGTTTCTTGGAAAGACCAAGTTGTTTAGCGGCTCGATCAATCAAGATAAGTATGTCCGCCTTGGTTAGGGGTTCCAATACTACTACGCGACTTCTTGAAAGCAATGGTGTAATTATTTCGAAACTAGGATTTTCTGTAGTGGCACCGATTAACGTAATTGTTCCTTTTTCGATATGAGGCAGAAAGGCGTCTTGCTGGGCCTTATTAAAGCGGTGTATCTCGTCAACAAATAACAGCGTGGGGGTTTGGAGCCGTTCGTTCTGCTCGGCACGCTCAATGACTTTACGAACATCAGCTACGCCAGATGTTACGGCACTAAGTTCTATCCAGTCGGATCCTGTTTCTCGAGCGATAATACGGGCCAAGGTGGTTTTGCCACTTCCGGGCGGCCCCCATAAGATTAGGCTGACGGGTTTTTTATTGACGATAATCTCACGGAGCAGTTTTCCTGTGCCCGTGGCGTGTTCTTGCCCAATAACCTCATCTAGGTTCGATGGCCGTAACTGTTCTGCAAGTGGTGCTCCCATACAATTAGTATACCTTGCGGTGGGTAGTATATAATTGGTGTCAAGTAAACATTAGGGGTATTAACCCAAGGAAATAATCAGATGGATCAACAGTCGATCACGCCTCAGCAGCCAATACAACCAACCAACGAGCCAATTAACTTGTCAGATCTAGACGGCCCACTTCCATCCGCTCCTGCAGCACCTTTCGCAGTGGTGGATCCTGCTACCCCGGCAGCACCTGAGGTAGCTTTACCTGGCGCACAGCCGCTTCAGCCCATTGCAACTACACCTCAACCGCAACCCTTACCCGAGCAACCCCAACCACAACCTCAAGCTGCGCCACAGGTATTTGGTATGCCAACAGGGGCAGCAATGTCCCAAGATCCAGCTGGCCAAATGGGGCAAGCCACTATGGGCGGTGGATCTGTCATGCCTCCTAAAAAGTCACGCAGTGTACTCAAGATTGCTCTGTTGACCCTGCTTGGTGTAGGCGTCTTGGCTGGTGGTTCGGCAGCGGCATATTTTGGTGTGGTAGTGCCGAATAAGCCCGAGAATGTACTTAAAGCTGCAGTCATGAATACACTTGAACAGAAAAGTGTAACTGCCAAGATGAATCTTGAGGCTAAGATCACAGATGTTCCAGCATTTAAGGCCGAGGCAACTATTAAGTCCGACACAAAGGCCAAGGCCTCATCCATGGATATGAAAGTTACTGTCTCTGGAGTTTCATTAACCGGCGAAATGCGATATGTCGATAAAAGTGCCTACATGAAGGTTGGAGATTTTAGTAACATCACTGATTTGGTAGATTCATTTGCTCCCGAGTATGGCTCGCAAGTAAATAGCATAAACGATAAAGTTGCTGATAAGTGGTACGAAATCGACAGTACAATTATAAAGGAAGCAAATGCTGACTGTGCTCTAGACATTGATTCTACTTTAACTGATGCCGACTATGAGCTAATCACTAAGCTCTTTGAAAAATCTCCATTTGTAACAATTGCAAGCACCGCCAACGATACTGTTGATGGTAAGCCTGCAATAAAGTATGTTCTAAATATAGATAGCAAGAAGAGCGAAAGCTTTATCAAGGGGCTTGACCAAACATCAGTCATCAAAAAGCTTAACGAGTGCGACAAACAAGCTGGCAGTATCTCCGTTACGGGCGATCAAGATATCACCAAATCTGTTTCAGATGTAGCCGCTTCCGACGCCGAGATCATGCCGATCACTATCTGGGTAAACAAAGGCAGTAAGCTCATCACTAAGTTTGCCACCGAAACCACCGATAAGCAGGAAAAAGAAGGCGCAAGCGTTAAGGTTGACATGACTATGGACTATGCAAGTGTTTCTATCGCAAAGCCAGAGGGTGCCAAGCCAATTACTACTTTACTGACCGACCTTAAAGATGCATTTCCAACTGAGCCTGTACTCGGAGCAAAAATCGAACGGTTAATCCCTTAGGGTCTGCGGAGAGTCGTAAGGTACAATAGAGGCATGCCAAAACAACAATCTTCTTCATCCGATTCACAACTTCCGTTCATCGTTACCAATACGCCACTAGTCCTTTGTATACTCGCTACACTGCTGCTGGCTGGCTCAACAAGAATGTGGTGGAGTAAGGTCCACGACAGCCCTCGACGAGTATTTAGCGCTATGCTTAGCAATAACCTGTCTACCGTTGGTGTTACCAGGCAGACACTGTCTAACGATTCCACCAATTTGGATAAGAGCGAGCAAATCAGCTTTGTGCCGCCCTATGCTGTCAGGTCACTGATTACTGTTTCACAAGAAGAGGGCACAAGTAAGAGTTCGGTTGTTACCGAAACTATAGGTACGCTTGCTAACGATTATAGTCGTTACGTAAATATAGAGACGAATCAGAAGAGTGCCAGCGGCAAAGAACTCAACTATAGTTCAGTCGAAGGCATGTGGGGAAAATCTGGAATTGCTAATGGTCAGGCGCAGTATTTCCAGCAGTCAATCTTGGGATTGGTTCCTTTTGCGAACTTAGACGCCAAAACTCGCGACTCAGTCCTCAATCTTTTGGTAGCCAAAGAAGCCTATATTGTTGACTACTCAAAGGTAAAACCTCTGCGAACTAATGGTAAGTCCGCTTTAGTCTACCCCGTTAAGGTTGATGCAGCCCGATATGTTGCAGTTCTTAAAGCACTTGGCAAAGGAACTGGCATAGGAGATCTCCCAGAGCTTAACGCCAATGATTATTCCGGCCAGCCGCCAATCGAAATTTCGATAACAGTCGACAAGCTCTCTAGGCATGTTCTAGAAGTGAGCTATGGCCAACAAGTAGAGAAGTACACATCTTATGGCCTGAATACTCCAGTTGCTACACCGAGCAAAACCATTTCAATCGATGACCTTCAGCAAAAGGTTCAAGAGATTCAATAATTATGGCACAGGTGGTTGTCGATGGTCTGATGACCAATTATGTTTCTGTAGGTAAGGGCAAAACAGTTGTTATGCTTCATGGCTGGGGCGATACAAGTAGTACGTTTGCTGGACTTACCGCAGAATTATCCAAAAAGTACAAGGTGGTAGCTGTTGACCTACCGGGATTTGGCAAGACCCAGGCTCCAGGGCAAGCCTGGACATTGGACGATTATGCATCTTTCGTTAGCGCATTCCTTAGTAAAATATCGGTCAAGCCCTACACCTTAGTTGGTCATTCTAACGGTGGAGCAATTGCTATCCGCGCGCTGTCCAGTCACGTCATTAGTACCGATCGCCTGGTGCTCCTTGCCTCAGCTGGCATTAGAGGGCAATATAATGGTCGCAATAAAGTATTGCGCATGGTGGCAAAGACAGGAAAGCTGCTGACTAAGCCGTTGCCTCGCAGCGTTCAAAAACGACTTAGAACTAAGATGTACCAGACAGTAGGTTCGGATATGTTAGTGGCTGAACACCTGCAGGAAACTTTTAAGAACATAGTATCTGACGATGTGCGAGCAGAGGCCGCTAGCATACAAGTCAAAACTCTACTGGTTTATGGAAATAATGACTCTGCTACACCTCCGAGTTACGGCCACATGCTAAAAGATCAGCTCCCTCACGGAACGTTACACATCATTAAAGACGCTGGGCATTTTGTACATCACGATTCACAGCTACAGGTCTCCGACTACATAATGGAGTTTTTATCATGAGAGAACTATTAAGTATCTATTCACCACGACTCGCCACTTATTTGGTGTATATGCTCCAAAATGTTGAATACGAAGTTAACCCATACTTGGCGTGGTTCTGGCGCACCAAAGATTTTAATACCGTAATGTATCGCCGAACTCTAGAGCGCACCAAGGCAGCAAAAACACTTGTAGCAATAATTCGACTTGGTATTGTTTTGCAGCTTGTAGCCGGCGCGTATGTTGTCTACAACGGTTACTCGGATCAGAGTACATCTCAAGTTCTAAAAGGTTTAATCATTATACTTAGCTACCCAGTGGTCTGGGCTCATCTAATTACATTACCGCTCCTCTTGGGTCGAGCACTTATTATCAAGCCACGACATAAACGACTTGTCGCGAAGTCTACAAAGATCTTCAAAGACCATCCCGCAGTAGTCATAGCTGTGGCTGGTAGTTACGGTAAGACTACTGTTAAAGAGCTACTGCTAACTATCCTTGCAGAGGGAAAACAAGTCGCCGCTACGCCTGCAAATAAGAATGTTGCAGTTTCGCATGCTCGCTTTGCTCATAAATTAACCGGTAACGAAGACATCTTGGTTATTGAGTATGGCGAAGGACAGCCAGGAGATGTAGCTAAATTTGCCAAAACTACTCGTCCGGACATTGGAGTTATTACGGGTCTTGCCCCTGCGCATTTAGACAAATACAAGACGCTCGAATCTGCTGCAAAAGATATCATGTCACTTGCAAGCTTTGTTAAGCCAGAGGCTTTGTATGTAAATGCCGACTCAGAACCATTGCATCCTTACATCAAGGACGAATATACCTCCTATACATCTAAATCTGTCGCCGGTTGGAAGGTGAGCGACATACAACTAGAAGTTGATGGTACTAGTTTTAAGATGCAGAAAGGCAAGCGTAAACTAGCATTGCAGACTAAGCTAGTTGGCCGACACCTTATTGGTCCTGTTGCATTGTGTGTAGCCATCGCTGCAGATATGGGGCTTACCGATCAGCAGATTACTGACGGTGTTGCCAAGACTGAACCATTTGAGCATCGCATGCAACCACGACTTCTTGCTGGTGGCTGGATTATCGACGACACCTATAATGGCAACCTGGAAGGGATCAGAGCAGGACTTGGCTTACTATCCGATCTAACGGCAAAACGTAAGGTCTATGTTACTCCCGGTTTAGTAGATCAAGGTAAAGAATCTAACCGCGTACATGAAGAAGTTGGAGTACTGATAGCTCAAGCCAATCCCAACAAAGTTGTACTTATGAAGAACTCGGCTACTGAATCAATAAAAAAAGGATTAAAGACATCAAACTACGATGGGGAGTTAATTGTCGAAGACGATCCTTTGAACTTTTACAGTAACCTTGACCAGTTTATCGCAGTCGGAGATGTAGTGCTGATGCAGAACGATTGGACTGACAATTACAATTAATTGCCATTAATTGTAATTTCAGACAAATCTAGCTATACTTCTCTTATTAACAGGAGTTGTCATGAAAACAGTTGCAGTAATCTTTGGCGGTCAATCAACGGAGCATGATGTTTCTATCGTGACAGCACTGGGCAGCGTCATAAAGCCGCTAGAACTAACAAAACAATACAACGTCGAGGCTATTTATATTGCAAAAGACGGAAGTTGGTACTGGGATGCAAAACTCAAAGACATCAGTTTGTATCAAAGCGGTGACATCGAAGATTTTATCTCAAAGGCCCCTAAAGTCCACCTATTATTTGATAAAGGCTTAACACTGGTTAAATCTAGTCAATTCGCTGGACGTAAACAATATAAGCATATCGATGTAGTGTTCCCAGTTATGCACGGCACACACGGCGAAGATGGTGAACTAATGGGTATTCTGGAAATGGCTAATGTTCCATACGTAGGATGTGGTGTCAGTGCTAGTGCAATTGCCATGGATAAAGTGCTGTCTAAGCAAGTTGCCGAAAGTGCCGGACTGGCCTCAACACCGTGGATTTGGTTTTATTCACGTGATCTAAGCAGTCGTCATAGCGAGATAATAAAACGAATCAGCAAGCTGAGTTATCCGTTATTCGTTAAACCAGCGCACCTTGGTTCTAGTATCGGGATCACTAAAGTAAATGATTCCTCTCAGTTGGTTAATGCCCTAGAAGTAGCCGCACACTATGACGACAAAGTTATTGTGGAGCAGGCGGTTAATAATTT
>CAZIBG010000014.1:0-25709 GCA_964536985.1 uncultured Candidatus Saccharibacteria bacterium
GCCTGTACAACTATCATCATCCGATAAGTTATATCCCAGTGAGTTGATTTCCGCATATCATTCTCGTGCTCAGACGGGCAGGAACGACTAATTGGCTACTTTATTCCAGGAATGACCTTTGCACAAAGTGGGTCGTTTTTCGATCAGGACAGCGGGGGTCTTGAGTATGTCGCCGACAGCAACATAGTTGCTTACCGAATACCTCGCCAGGATTTCCTGCAGCAAATTACCAAGGATATGGATTTTAATGCTGACTACGTCAACGGCTTACTGAGAAATCAGTTGTACTTAGTTGATCGAATCGTTTACCAGGGCGAAAAACGCGTGTATTTACGATGCGTACGATGGCTACTGCTAATGGCCAAGTTCTATGGGGTGAGTTCTAAAAAAGGCAGTACTATTGGGGTCCAGATGACGCAAGACACAATTGCTAATTTTCTAAACACCACCCGCGAAAGTGTCAGTGGATGCTTTAGTGAGCTAAAGAAGGGCGGGCTTGTTTCTGTCAATCACAAGACCATTACCATTACAGACCTTGGGAAACTCAGGCAACAACTGAATTTATAGACTAGTAGACTTGTTCTCTATTTGTAATTGTTTTTTAGCGATCACTTTTTTACGACGAGCTTTTTCATACAGCGCCCTCTTTGTAGTAAGCTTCTGCAACTTGTCTTGTTTTACTTTGTTTCGTTTCTTCATCTGCAGTAATTCTACTATAGTTAGCGCTTTCCGTGGCTATCCACGGCATGCCCTAGGATTTGGGCCAAGTAATCGTCACAGTTGTACCAGCCCCCAGAGAGGTATCTATGGAAATATCGCCCTTCAAATAGTCCATGATTTCCTTATCCAGATAGAGGCTTATTCCTAGGCCGTCATGATCCATTTGGAGCGCATCCTGACCGTCAGCTTTAGTAAATAGCTGGAAGATATGGCTCTGCTCCTCTTTGCTTACGCCAGGGCCATTATCGGTAATAGTAAGCTTGTTAGTTCTATTATCAGTACTATGCTTAATTCTTATCTTGCCTTTCTCTGGACTAAACTCAACAGCATTGGCCAGAACACTCGATACAACCTGCTGCACCAAGTGCGGACTGCCAGCAACGGAAGCGGATTTGGCCGTATAGTCAATAACGAGCTTCTTGGCATCGATAGTCGTTTGCAGATCGGAAAGTCCATCCTTAACAAGGTCATCGAGGCCGACGACAGTAGTATCCGAGAAATCTTTTAGTCTGTGGTTCTGGGCACTTACAAGTAGCTGGAAGCTATCGACGAGCCGTCGTAGTCGGCGGGCACCTTCACGGAGAATAGGAGCTGATGCATCTTTGGCAGGCAACCTATCGAGTAGTGCTTCTAGCTTTTCAACATCAGCATCCAAGACTAAAGCCGTTTGCGAGATAAGTGTCGATCGAGCCTGGTCTAGAGCTTCTGTCTGGCGTGCCAGCATCTCTTCTGCTTGGCGCCGCTTGCGACTGGTAAATCCGAGTCCATTTGCCACCCAGAAGACCAACATAACAATAATTCCAAATAGAATTATCTGGCCAATAATTGTTGCTGTGCCGATAGTAATGTTCCGGAAGTTTTTAGCAACCAAGTTGGCAAAAATCGATAGTCCAGCCACTAATCCAACCGGGATCCAGAAACGTACTGAGCGAACAATTGTTTTCCCATGTCGTAATTTGGGCCAAGAAATATCCTGGAGACTCTTACTCTGCTCAATCTTGGACATAATATCCGAGACCTTAACCTGCATACCATTTACCAGTGTCGCAATATTAGTGATAACTTCCGGACTCGGGTTGGACTTAGTGGTAATGCTAACATTCGTGGCAACAGCAGCACCTAGACTAATAGCTTTTGGCGATTGAATTTTAAGCAAGTCGACTCCGCCTAAAAGCAACGTTATTGGCGCACGCAGATAGTTTGCAGCCAAATGCCAGAATGTGTCGCGCTGCTCGGCAATACTTGCCTGCCGGGCTATTTGTGCATTTATTTCTTGCAGTCGATGTGCCTGCCGTAGGGTTTCGATGAACATAATTCCAGCACCTAGAAGTAGCACACCAAACAAGAAGTAGGGAAAGTTCCGAAGTATCGGTTCGGGAATTTTGTTTAAAAACCGTTTTATCGCGGCAATGATTGGACTGTCTTGTGATTGGTTATTAGAACTGGGAGTCGATCGCGTAATCTTGAGTGACGCAGAAGTCTTACTAGCAGTGTCGGCTGGAGATGTACTTGCAATTGTTGGCAAGAAATTAGTGACGTCCTCTTTCTTGATCGGAGTCAGGTCTCTGCTAAGCGGAACTGGAGTAATTGCCGATGTAGCCTTGGCAGAAAATACCGGTAAATTTGCAGTTGTAGCCCAGATATTTGTAAAGTCCCACTCGTTTAACGGTGGGTTAATACGATTATTGTAGAAATACGAACTATTGCCTTCAATCGGATAACAATCAGGCTCAGGGGAGGCGACAGAGCAGACGTCTGTACCAGCTAGATCGGCATCGAAATGGACATTTACGAGAACGGTCTTAGTGATCTCATCATCTTCGTAATTACCACTAAATCCACTGAGCTGATCCCCCTCAACAATAGCGCTTCCTAGGTCGACATGCGAAAAACTGTTCTTAATAGTCAGTAGACTTCCATATCCATAAGAAATGCCGATGGCTCCACCAACAGATGTTTCGAACACGTCTTCAGGGTCAAGAACTACCCTCGTCATCGTTCCAGACGCATACGTATTCTCAATATTCAAAGGGCCGCCATATGCAATGACAATTCCAAACAAGCCACCAGAAATACCATGAGAACCGCTTTCGAATTCTATATCAGCATTGGTGTAATTATTGAAGATCTCGGATGTCTTTCCAGGGACACCGTACACAAAACCAATCAAACCACCTACTACTGGATCAGAATTACCATGAACCCCGTAAATGTTCCCCTCGAAGGAGTTAAGATTAAACATAAACTCTTTCTGAGCATAGTTCCCGTATTCAATCGCAAAAAAACCACCGACAACATCCCTACCCTCCACATCTGCGTCTACAATGTGAACATTAGAAATAGTACTTCCTACATCTATAGCAGCTATCATACCCGTTCCTGCTGCATATTCGCCATCGTTTACGATTGTAGGCCTGAGTAATCGAAGATCTTTAATCAAAGCACCGCCGGTAAAAGTGAACATTCCGGCCATCCCACAGTCTTCAAGTGGAGTAATTGTGAGGTCGCTTACCGTATAGTTGTTTCCGGAAAGAATACCAAAAAAGAGCGCGGGGCCGAACTCACATACACCGATTGAGTGGAAGTCGAAGCCTGAGCAATCTATGTTGCGCGTAAGTTCATAGTTTGCTGTCAGATCATTTTCTATATCCTGAAGCTGCTGACACGAATTAATGAGATAAAAGCCTGGGGTACCAGTTGTACCACTGGTCTCTCCATAGGCGCTAACGTAACCATCCTGGTTCTGTAAAGATAATCTAAAATTGTAGGCTGTACCCGGACTAAGCACAGGAATAGTTATGCTCCCTGGACCGTTGTTTATATAGATTGGTGTTTTTATCCAGGCATTGTCCCCTACCTTTTGGTAATAAATATATCCAAATTCAGAATCAAGTGGCGCGCTACCGGTATATACGGGATCTTGCCAGTCTATTTGAACCGAAATAGCAGAAAGGATTGTAACGGTTAAATTGGTTGGAGCATCGGGATTTGGTGATACGGCTTCACGCAGGACTGGGAGCGGCCCAGTGGCGTCCCAAATATCCGTAAGATCCCAGTTGCTTATTGGTGCGCTGGATGAATCAAAGCCGTTCACGCCCTGACAGGTGTTGCTGTCGTTAGTAATGTTGTCATCGCAGTTGGAGATACCCGAGATTAACGGGTCAAAATATGCACCGCTGTAATTATCTTGTCCTCCGGTATTATCTTGGGCGCCAATACCTGCAATCCCCCCTACCTGCCGCGGACCAGCTCCACAATCATTAATGTCGCAGTCCGCGGGCATATTAAACTCCATGGCAGCAAATGAATTCTGGTAGACCATTGAGGTAAATCTGTGAGCAAATCCAATTAACCCTCCTACCTTGTATTCGAAATTACTTCCTGCGTCTCCGTCAATAGTAATGCTTCCGGCCGCATAACTATTAATGAAAGTCATCTCGTAGTATAGAGAACTCCCAACCAGTCCACCAATACTACGACAAGGGTCAGGAAACGAGAGACTGAAAGTACACTGCTGGGTTGCTTGGCCACTCACGCTAATATCCACCGCCGCAAAACTATCTTTAATAGCATTCACGTTATCTGTTACTACTCCTACGAGCCCACCAATATTGCTATTGAAAGTGAAACAATCGAGGCCGTTACTTTGTATGGCGCCCGTAACAGAACTTCTGTTAATCTTCGACCGGCTGCCTGTCATTTCGCCAGCAAGCCCTCCAACTTTGTTTTCGTCGGCACAGCTATTTACTACAACAGACCCCTCAAAGTGCACATCGGTTAAATTAGAATTACTTAAATACCCAGCAATCCCGCCGATCAGTGAAACATTCACTGGGTCCTCAGGAGCAATAATTGTTGCATCATCAAGGGTCACATTTACGACCGAACTATTGCGGAGTCCTCCAAAAAGCCCCGTTTGTGCGTAATATACTGTCTCGCCACTGAAGTCAATAAAGAGATGAGATATGGCATATCCTTTGCCATCAAAATTTCCTTCCTCAAAATCGTTATTACCTCCATTACCATAGCTCTCTCCAATTGGAATAAACCCTCTACCGCCGTTCCAGTTTACCGTGTCGGCACAATCAATTGGACCGGTTAAGACGTAGGCATGTTGCAAATTAAGTGAAACGTTTTGCAGGTCAATACAATTTGTGATCTGAAATGGGTCCTGAACTGTCCCTGCGCCGTCCATACCATTAGGGACTGTTACAACGGTTTCCACTCCATCGCCTGCCGAAGCGTGTTGGTACGCAAATACGCTACCCATGCCCAAGAAGAACACTAGCGCGATTAAAAACCTTAGAATGAGTTTTTGCTTTCTCACGAGAAGCGACTACCCTAAATTACCCTTATGCTTAGATCATTGTAACAGGGCTAGTGCTAACTATGAAAACTTTCACAGTAATACTTTGTGTATATGGTCTTGTATCCTGGCAACTGGTGTATTGGCTTTAACCAGAAAGTCATCGGCACCAAGACTATGAATCTTGGCCACTGTATCATCGTCGTTCATATTGGTTAAAGCGATGATTTTAAACGAACTCCTTGTAGGTAGTTGTCGTAATTTAGCGAGCGTCTCAATCCCAGACATTCGTGGCATCATCATATCGAGTAAAACAACGTCTGGATTGAATTTCCGTACAAGCACCAAACCACTCTCGCCATCAGACGCTGAGACTAACTCGAATCCACCCGTTAATTCAAAGAAGCGTGTATACATACTGACTATGTCTTTATCGTCTTCGATTAACGCAACCTTAATAGCCTTCATGGCAGTAAGTATAAGCAGAATGACGGTTATTGAACAGTGTTCAAGTTATGTACGGGATCACTCAGCATCAAAAGTAGATCATCAATGGACTCGGCGGCCATCAATTCTTCTCGGAACTCTTTGGCGCCGGGGAAGCCCTCTATGTAAACTTTGCAGAACTTATTGAGGGTCACGAGTTTACGCTCTGCATTCTGCCAGGTCTTACCGAAAAGCTTAACGTGCTTAGTATAGAGGTCAATCTTCTGTTGTTTTGTCATACCCTCCCATGGGCTTGGTTCGGCAAACAGATATGGATCATGGAAAATTCCACGGCCGACCATGATACCATCTAGCCCATGCTCTTTAGCCAGATCAACTCCTTGCTGGCGTGTCATCACATCTCCATTACCAACAATTAGTGTATCGGGGGAAAGGGAAGTCCGGAGCTTGGCAATTTGCCCAATCTCGTCCCAGTGTGCCGGAACCTTAGACATTTCTTTGACGGTACGACCATGTATAGTTAACATGTTAAGCTTATGGCTTAGCAGGAATTCATGCCAGGTATTATCGATTGATCCAAAACCCAGTCGAGTTTTTACGCTGATAGGGAAGTCTGGACCTACCGCTTCCCTGACCTTCTGCAAAATCTCCCCTGTTAGCTCTCTGTTATTTATAAGCGCACTGCAGCAGCCATTTTGGACAACCGGCTTGGCTGGACACCCCATATTAATATCAATACCAGCAAAGCCCATCTCTTTGATTTCTTTGGCAGTTTTATAATAGTTCTCGGGATTTTTGCCCCAAACCTGGGCAATAATTGGTGTTTCGGACGGCGTGAATGCTAGCTTTGGAAGCAGCTTTTCCCTGCCCGGGCTTTGCAGTCCATCGACGTTAACAAATTCTGTAAAGTAAAGGTCGGGTGCCGCCGTCTCGGAAATGATGCGTCGAAAAACGGTGTCAGTGACATCGTCCATAGGGGCCAAAACAAAAAAAGGCCCGTTCGATTTTACTACTAAACTTCTTAATGACATCTGTTAATTATACCCTATGAGTCAAAGTTATATCGTTGTTGTGCATGCTTAGCCGCCAGGCTGGCATGAGCATCAGCATAGGCTCCAGCTATAGAATCAATGCCCCCACCTTGCTCTGCCCGTCCTACAGCTGCGTCAACAACTGGGTCTAGACGAGATAACTCTACATCTCCACTCAGCACGGCACGTGCAATCGCTCGATAGCCTCTTGCCTCTTCCTTGCCGACCAATGGTGCTACCAGCTCTAGATCAGGGACCGAAGGAATAGAAGTTTCAGCTTCCGGTGGTCGGATAGGAACAACGACACCTGATGCTCCGGCCAAACGCTCGGCATGCATTTTGGCTTGTGATTCGGCTTCCTCGCGTCGATCCGCTGCTCGTGGATCATAACCACCCAGATCCTCCCATGCACTACGACGTACGGTGTCGTCGTCTCTGACAATTCGTAGTATAGGGGCAGGTTCGCTCATGCATGTACTATAGCATAAATCTAGTATTTTTACAAGTCCTGTTAACGCTCCCGCAGGGACCGAATGGCCTCTTTGCCAATACTTTTTTGTTTTTGCGACGCCCAGTAATTAGTGTCGGATGGTGGCAGCTCCTCCTCTTCCGCCATCTGGGAAATATCATCCACGGGCCCGCTCATAGCTCTGTCAAAATCCGCATCGGTATGAACGGGTGCATCATCTTTAACTTCTTCAATCTCTACAATTTGAGGTACAAGCGAAAGCCCTGGAGGGCCACCACCAACATCCATACCCTCGCCACTCGGATGGTGGGTTTTCTGGCGCAACCTTTCGTACCCTTTTGGAGGAGCTTCTTCTACCAAATCATCCACGAGGTCTTCGACATCATCATATCCCAGCTCGTAGAGCACGCGAGGATCTACTCGCCGGTTCAATTCGGCTTGTGTCTGGGGGTTCCTGGTTCTTTTAGAGGGAGGTTTGCCCATACACCAGAAATATCACTTATAGCGTGAGTGTTCAATGACATATCTCACATAAATAAAAACACCCCTGTTGCCAGGGGTGCGTTATGGTATTTCTACCGTAATAAACGAATTATTACTTGATGCGCTTTACAGTTAGGAAACCGTTGCGTGGGTTTTCGTTAACTTCCATACCGTCTGGTAGGTCAGTTGCTTCTGGGCGTGAGTCCTTGCTGAAGTAGTAAATTGTCTGCTCTTTACCGCCGCGAAGTACGACTGCCTTTGAGTTTAGGTAGTATGTTACTCCCTTTGAGTTTGTGTGCTTGTAAGCCATTTGTTTCTCCCTCTCTTATAAACTAATAGTGCACCCCTAACATACGCCGTGCGCTTCCCTGTTGTCAACAAGAAATCCTACTTTTACATCGGTGCACCCCTGTTAAATATATGGTGTATTTTCACCCCTTTAATAACCATTTCATCAGAGAGAAAACAGTCAGTATTGTAGTTTTTTGCATACTATGTAATAATCATTAACTTATGACAACTATCCCCAATATGGTTAACGATCCTAGTGTCGTCGGTGAGCTACTATATGGCACGGCAAACCGCTATATCATGGCTTCTGCAATTGGTCGAGAACTGGCCTCTACTGGAATTTTCAATCAAAGTATTGGCGAAGCAACTGAATGGCTCGGAGCTAACCCCGCACTAGTGCGCACGCACCTTAATGCTTTTGCAAAGATCGGATTGCTGGAGAAGGTAGCTGGCGTGAGGAGTTCAAACAGATCGCCGATGGTTGCTGCACAATATGTAGCTGTAGACAGTCCAACTTGGAATGTAATTGGAGCAACTATGCAGGCAGTTGACCCTGCAGACACAGCACCGTCATTCGATAATGATGTATTCGGGCGCGTTCAAGCTCGCTCCATACAAAAGACACTCTTTAGCAGAACAAGCAAGCCGCTAATTGGCATGTTCGTGGCAGGACGAAAACCAACCGATGGACCATTCTGTGCTGCAGATTTCCAACATAACGACGCAGAGCATTTAGATGGCGGGACTGTTAGTAAAACGCTAAGCGACTTCCTACGGTTAGGTATGGTGGAGGTAGTGGAGATTGATCCGAAGACTTCAAGAGTAGATTACTTACCTACAGATTCAGCGTTACTTGACACATTTAATGCGCTTAGCCAAATTATTCCAGCCGAGATGCAAATATCACGACTTGGTAGATCAAGTGCTAGAGGTCTCGTAGTTCGGCCCTGATCCAGCGTTCCATTCCAAAGCGGATAACGAATAGTGCAAACGAGATACTGGCTACAACCAGGCTCCAGCCGGCTAGGTCGGGCGACCATACTGGAGATACAAAATCGAACTTGTACAAACTGGCATCGATGGCGTTCTGTTGGACGCCGCGCGAGGAAATATACTGCGTAATACATGGGATACGGCCACTGCCAGATAGACCGGTTGGGAACTGCTTTTCGCACTCTGCCTGGGCCGCGGTGTAAATCTGGGCATTCTCGGTACTTATTCGATCCTGCTCAGCCTTAAGTAGCCGCTCGTAGCGGTACTTAAGCTGGATCGGGGGCTTAATGGCGTTTGCGCCACTGGATAGATTGGTGTTCATGTGGCTGGCCACATAGGTGCGTAATTCACGCAAAGCGGCCTCTATATCGCCGTTTTCTTTATCTACCATGTTTACGTTATCTCGTAGTTTTAGAGCCTGGACATTGTTATTGCGCAGCGATGTAACGCAAATAACGGTGCTAATTACCGATACCAGCAGTAGCAGAAATATATTTATATGTTGGATGTTCTTATAGAACTTTTTGAAGAATTTTTTATCCATTAGCTTTATTGTAATCCAAAGACTTAAACTTTTCAGTCATGATAAATAGCGAGGATATAGCGGCAAAAGCAAATCCGACCGTAATAACCTGCCGAGTGCTGAGTACTAGGCTAAGGATGACCAATATCCACCACGCTAGCGCCTTGCCCACGCAGCCTATAACTTCCATGCTGCTGATGTACACGATGCGGTAGCCTGGTAAGTCATCAGCTTGGTCATATACACCTTTAGTAAATGGCAGACGATACCCCATAGTCACAACTTCGTTTGTTACGTTAGTGATTAAGGCCGTTGGGTAGCTAGTTACAAATAGGCGAACGACATAAACCAACGTGTTTATTGAGGCACTATAACGGAGTAATGTTCGACCTTTCTTGTTGTCTACCGTCTTGCCGATAGCGTGAGCCGCTAACGCCGAAGCAATGACCGAGATTGAGGCCAGCAAACCAACCTCAACGAATACGCGAGATCCTGGCAAAACAAATACTGCCAAGAATAACGGCCACAACATCAGGCAAAGGGTGTTCTCTATGTTAAGACCAATGTAAGCTGGAATATTTTTTGAAACTTTGTGCAAAGGGAACGACTTGTAGTCTAGCTTCTGCCGTATACGCATAGGTTCAGCGGTTCTAAATAATGGCCACAGTCCTGCAATAAGCATAAAGATAGACACCAAGAAGATGTATCGTGGGCCAAAAACAGATGCCACGATTCCGCCAACTACCGGCCCCAGGAACTGACCAATCTTTTCCATCATTTGCTCAAATCCAAGTTCCTTACCTCCGTGCGCTTTGTGCTTGATCTTGGAAAAGTCGATGTGGAATGGGATAAAAAAGAAGCTAGCGGCAGCTCCCCATACGGCACCAACCAGCATGATTGGCCAGTGAAAAACTGGAAGTGTCAAAAACAAGGTCGAGGAACAAATTTGCAACATCTGCCCGATAACCAACGTATGCTTAGGTCCAATTCTTGCCGTGGTAAATGCAGCAGCAAAATCTAGGCCAATCCGCAGCGTAAAGTAGAACGCAAAGACCATTAAGATGGAGGTTACCGAGTAGCCAAGTTTATACAGGTATACCGGTATAAAGATGCCGACCATACTGATTGCCAAGCTACGAACCATCATGGTTACGTAGACCTCACTGAGTTCGTCGAAGTTGAAGTCTCGCCATGGATGCCGAGGGCTAAGGAGTCGTTGAATTATTTTTTGAAGCATGTTTGTTATACCTTTGTTATCTACAGTTTAGCATAAGGGGTGAGGCCACATGATAAACTAAAGAAGATGAACGAAAAGCAAAACCAACCTAAACATATTTTCTTTAGCGGCATAGGTGGCACAGGAATTGGACCAATCGCTATGATCGCCCAGCAGGCCGGCTACACCGTTTCGGGAAGTGACAAGCAAGATTCTCAATACATTAGCTACCTCCGTAAACACGGAATAACCAATATCCATATTGGCCAGACTACCGAACTAATAGCAGCCGTAAATGCTACCGAACCAATCGACTGGTTTGTGTACTCTTCGGCAGTAGTTAAAGAAAACGCCGAAGCACCCGAACTGCAATATGTGAAGGCAAAGAACATCCGTCATAGCAAGCGTGATGAATTCCTGAACGCCATTGTCACCGATAAAAAGCTAAAGATGGTTGCTATTGCCGGAACCCACGGCAAAACCACCACCACGGCCATGACCGTCTGGCTGATGAGCCAGCTCAAGCAACCAATCAGCTACGTATTACCTGCTAAAACCAGCTTTGCCGAAATGGGGCGCTTTGACCCTGCCAGCGAATATTTAATCTATGAATGTGACGAGTTCGATCGAAATTTCTTGGCCTACGAGCCGCATTTGAGTATGATTACCGGCGTCAGTTGGGATCACCACGAGATCTTCCCTACCAGAGAAGATTATCAGGAGGCCTTTAAGGATTTCATTGGCCAGAGCAGCCACACACTCCTTTGGAGAGAAGATTACGACTATCTCAGCCTGTCCGGCACATCTCGGATGGAAGTCCTGGACAGCGATCACCCGCGAATCAAGGACATTGAACTACCTGGCATCTACACACGACTGGACGCTTGGTTGGTTATTCAGGCGGTTCACGACATTACAAAGAAACCCGTCAAAGAACTACTCGCCATTATGAATAAGTTCCCAGGATTACAACGCCGGATGGAGCAAATTGTGCCAGGACTCTACAGTGATTATGCCCATACCCCCGAGAAGATCCGTGGTGGCTTGAGTATGGCGCTAGAAATTGCATCCCGAAAAGATCAGAACGTAATTGTGGTTTACGAACCTTTAACCAACCGTCGTCAGCACTTTATGAAAGACGATTACCAAGATTGCTTTAATGGTGCTGCGAAAGTATATTGGATCCCTAGCTATCTTGCCCGCGAAGATCCCGACCAACCGATTCTTTCCCCAGCAGAACTCATTCCTCACCTTGCCGATCCGTCTATTGCCTCCTCCATGGAGCGTGACGACGAGCTAAAAAAAGTCATTCAGAAGCATCTAAAAGCAGGGGACATGGTAGTTGGGATGGTCGGCGGTGGCGGCAACAGCCTTGACGAGTGGCTCCGCAAGGAATTTAAGTAAGAACACTACAAAAACTTCTTAGCTAAGCCTTAGTGCAGTACTATATATGCATATGCTTTTATTTGCTGCACTGCTCGATACAACCGCCAAAGACGTCACACTTTTTGATCAGCCCAAGGCTTGGGCCGAAACTCATGGACTTAATATTCTCATTATCGTTATTGGTGCCTGGATCTTACGCCGACTTGGTGCAGCACTGTTTACGGGCGTACTCAATCGAGCCGTCCGAAGCCACCCGTTTGCCACCGAAACGGACCGTAAAAAACGTGTTGATACTTTAGCTGGCCTTATTAGTGCAGTTAGCAAGGTAGTCTTCTGGGTAGTTGCGGTTATCATGATCGTTGATGAGCTGGGAATCAACACCGCTCCCCTTTTAGCGAGCGCTGGAGTTGTTGGTATAGCGCTGGGAGTTGGGGCGCAATCTCTAATTAAAGACTTCACTAATGGGCTATTTATAATAGTCGAAAACCAATATAGAGTTGGCGATTTTGTGCAATTCGACACTGTCTCGGGAATCGTTCAGGCTATCACCATCCGAACCACCATTCTTCGTGATTTTGACGGCAACATTCATCACGTACCAAACAGCAGTATTGTGGTGGCCACCAATATGACCTTTGGAGTCAGTGGCATTAACCAGGATATTACGGTGAGCATCGACACAGATCTAGAAAAGCTGGAAAAGGTTATCAACGATGTTGGCACCGAAATAACCGCCGACGATGTATGGGGTAAGAAGATCAAGAAGACACCATACTTTGCGCAGGTAGTTCAATTTGCTGAACGCGGAATCGTGATCAAGATACTTGGAGAAACCACTCCTGGATCTCAATGGAAAGTTAAAACGGAGTTACTTAAACGACTTCGGGCAGCTTTTATCGAGAACGGCATCGACCTGCCAATGGCCCCACGATCCAATAAGCTCACAAGATCAAAAAAGTAATACTTACGAAAAGTTAAAAAGTTTCAGTGCTAGTAAGAACGTGGTATCTATAGCCCTAGGGTGGTGTCGGATAGATCCGCTTCGGCTGCGCCAGCATTGTCGTCGCTGCCGGTAATGGCTTTGTCGATGGCGTCAGAAGACTTAGTGACATCATCTGCGGTGGCAGGTTCTACTTTTTTAGTTTCAGTCTTGGCTGGAGTTGCCTTTGCGGCAGGAGCAGTTTTATTATTCTGTAGATATGCGTAGCCAGCACCGGCGACCAAAGCTAGTGCAATAATTATTGCTACCAAGATTGAACCCATGTGACTCTTTCGCTGTGGCTGAGTGGTTGGAGCCTGACTTACCTGTCCAACGGGTGAATCATCAGTTGGCTCTGGAGTTTCTGGCTCTGAAGTAGGAATTGATTCTGGTACTTCTGGGATTGGTCCATCTCCAAGTTCTAGTTGTTCTACTGGTTGCTCCGGCGCAGAAGGATTATCGGCAGGAGCTGGCGCTGGAGTTAGGTCTGGTTGTTGCTCAAAGGCTGGCGTAGCTGGGGTTTCTGATGCGACAGGAGGTTGTGGTGCGCCTGGCTGTGGTGCCGCAGGATGAGGCACGAACGGTTCTGGCCGCAGTGGTCGACTAGCCTCGGCTGCAACAGAACCCGATGGGGCTGGTGCTACGGGACTAGGAGCGGGCGAACTAAAGGATGCCGGTGCACGGCGAACTGGCTCGCTAGAGGCTACTGTTGGGCCATGACTAACCGGAATGGCTATGCGAGGGCGCGGAGTTATACCTGTTGTTGGTCGTGGCCGTGATCCGCCTGGACGTACGATATCATCCATTACTGGTTCTCCTTAACGGTTGGCGCTGTAGTCTCATTAGAGTTACTAGTATCTAGTTGAGCAGCAGCATTTTTTAGTGCAGTCTTCAGGGCACCCGAGACGTAAGCACGAATGGCAGCAGTATCTTTTGCGATAAAAACACGGTCGGCGCGGGCAGTCTCAAGCGTTGACTTGAAGGCCACAGGGTCAGCAACACAATCGAGTTCACTTAAGTCCTTAAGGCTAACCTTATACATTGCGTAATCGGTAGTGTAGGTCTTGATAAGTGCTGTTAGCTCGGACTGGCTCTTCTCGACTTCAGTAGTATCTACACTGGCAGCCTTTAGTCGAGGGATCAGATTGGTTAGCTCATCCGTGATAGCGGTATACACTTTTGATCGTTCAGTGTCCGACTTTGCAGCACGAGCTTCTAGTGCTACTGTTTTTTCTTGAGCTGCCTTGCAGACGCCTTTTAGTCTGGTTTCTTCTGAAGCGGCTAACTTAACGGTGAATTTAAGTTTATTTGCCGAAAGTCTAGCATCTCGTTTTTTGATGGCATCAGCCTTATCGGCATCTGTTGTTTTAGCAGCTGGCTTAATTGGATCAGTAGCAGGAGTAGTTGCTGCAAAAACGCTCGGTGCGGCAACAAAGAATACTGCCATAATGACAAGCGCCAAACTGCTGTTAATAATTTTCTTCACAATATCTGAAACCCACATTATGTTTATGTTTAATGGTATTCTATCATCTTGCTGTCTAGGGGTCTACTGGGCCAATCTGTAATTATGGTCACTGATCTCGATCATACCCTCGGCCACAAGGTCTTCTAGAACAGATGAGGTTCTAGAATCTGGCAAAGCCTGCATGAGCGCATCGGTGGACTGTGGGGCTTCGCCGAGAAGACGCAGCACTTGCCCCCTGATCTGCCGACGCGAACCATGGAACGCCGATTGCTTTATATAGTGCTTACTACTACGAGAAACGTTTCCAACGGTTGTTTTTAAATGACTACCGTAATCCATCAGAGCCCAATACCACTCACGAGGATGCTGCCGATCAAGAGCCTGCTCAATTAATGGTACTAGCTGCACATCGGTAATATTATCTTGACCGTTAAAAAAGTGATGAATAAAGACAGTACGAATGTTTGTCTCGATAAACACCACTGGTTGATTGTAGGCGTAGGCACAGATTGCTCCAGCCGTGTTGGCGCCTATGCCAGGTAGCTTAGTGAGTTCTTTTTGGTTGTCAGGAAAAATGCCCCCGTAATCATCTACGACTTTTCGAGCGGCTTGATGAATAAATTTGGCTCGTCGGTTATATCCCAACCCGGTCCAAATTCGTAGAACATCAGCCAGGGGTGCTTTGGCCAAATCCTGTACGAGGGGAAAGGCTTTCAGAAATTCCTGGTACTTGACCTTAACCCTACTGACCTGGGTCTGCTGAAGCATGATCTCGCTGACCATAATGCGATATGGATCAAATGTGCCATCCTCAAGTGGCAAACGCCACAATAGATCTCGACTGTTATGGGCATAATAATCCCAGACAAGTTCTCTGAAATTAGATATATCCATTACAGCCCTTAGGAATTGCGGCCAGCAAACCAATGCATGACAACTACAGCACTCACCCAGTAGGGGACGATACTCACTATTACATCTGTTGCTGAGTTGTAGCGGTTATTTACGGATATAAACGAAATCACCAAAAAGCTCACATATGGAATGTAGCTCAGCCAACCTTGCCAGGCGGACGGCAAGTAACTACCGCGGATTTTGATAAACCACTTTTTAGGCTTGGATGATGATTTTCGTGACATTTAGTTTTTCCTCGGCTTGCTTGTTCAAATAATAGTTTACAGCAGTGTAGCCAACCAGCGCTGCAAGTGCAATACTCAGCACCAAAGCAAGTACCCGTGTGATCCTAGAATGGAAAAGCGGACCCATACTAACCCGATTAACCGTCGGTTTAGGTCGGGGAGCTTCGACTTCTTCCTTGGGCTTTTCTATAGGCTTAGGAGGTGCGCTCAAATCAAAAGGGTTAAAGTCTTCTTTCATACTTAAGCAGTATAAAGGAAAAGATGCAGTCCAACTACCTAATGCCTATGGTTTTAGTGACATCGCGTATCTTCTTTGCCGCACCGCCATTGGTGCTCATAATGTAATCTGCAGATTCCGTAGGAGTCTGAGTACGGTAAATAACAGTGTGATTATTAAGCCATCGCAGCGGAGATTGAAGGCCAGCCTGGCTCTTAAGCACAGTATCTTTTTCGGATGCAACGTCGTATACCAACAGCGTACCCTTGCCGTCTCGCTCCTCAAACCATAAAGCCTGTTTGCTATCAATACTACTAATATATTGACGATTAACCACATTACTTGGAGCACTGGAGCTGCGAATAGCTTTGTCTGAGCCAATGGCATAGCCGTACCATTCGTCCTCTACCGATAATGTAATCTGGTCATATTCAGTTCGGAAGAGGTTCCAGGCTTCTTTAGCTAAAATTGCAGACTTATTACTGCCATCAACATTTTGTTTATAAACGTTCTTAGCAGTAGTGGTGTTGTAGTAGTTTCCAGGAGCATAATAGACGGTGTTTCCAGCAAGAATAACGTCATTAATGTAATTACTACTATGAAGCTCCGTTTTCTCTTCGGTTTTATAGTTATAGCTTATTAAGCGCTGACGCTTAGGATTAGATGCGCTCGCTCCAGCTGCAATCTGCACAAAGATCAAGCGGTCGCTGCTCCAGCCAATAACTCGGATATCTTCAGACTGGGCAACACTCTTGGCTCCATTATCTTCTAAGTCAATAATATTGAGCGTGCTAAGCAGGTAGCCGTCTTTATTCCGGACATTATCTCGAGTCGAAACGAATGCCGTGACTTCATCTTTTGGATGAGAAACAATGGTCATATTCTCGTTCTCGGTTCCCTTGCCAGCCAGAACGAGCTCTTCGTTCTTTCCGTCAACATCTATCTTATATAGATCGTAGCGTCCAGACTGCTTGCTGACAAAGACTGCTTTGCGACCAGCCACCATTGCAACATCGACACCTTTTTTTGTACTAAGATCCAGCTTAATGGATTCAGTTCGGTAGTCATCGGCTTTTATCGTAACCGGCAAATCTTCGTCGTCATTGGCGTCGATAGTGAGCACAATCGTACCTTCATCGTCGGCACTGGCATCAAACTCACCACTATTGGCTTCGGCGCCTTTAACGGGCTTGCCGCTTAACCAATCGGTTACGTAAAAGGTGTACTGTGCGCCAACCGGCTTAATATCAAAGTTACCGAGTGGGTTACTGCCCCACCCAACGGTTATAGACTTGCTGACGTCAGCAAATGCTCTTTTTTGAACAAGCAATTTTTGCTTGCCTAGACGCACCTTGCTAAGCTCTACCTTTCCGTCGCTATTAGTACGGGCCTGCACCGAGCCCAGTGTGACTGTTGCATTCTTAAGCGGAGAGTGTGTGGACTGATCATAAATAACCATCGAAGCTTTAGAACGGACGCCCGCTGTATTCAGCATGAAGTAGCGGCTTGGTGGTAGAAGCACTAAAAAGACAAGCAATGATGCCATACCAGCTAAACTGGCATAGCGGAGTCGTTTATTGTCCCACCATTGGTGAAACAGATGGGAGAGTTTTTGCTTCCACCCCTTTTGTTCGGTGTCATTAAAGGCTTTGTTCAGTTCGGCATCTTCGGCGGCCAAAACGGTATCGCCTTCTTTTTCGACAATATCGTCAACAGCATCTTCTAGATCTGGTTCGTCGGATGTTTCGTCGTCTTGTATCGGCTCTTCGTTATCGGTCGGATGTTCGACTTCATTCTCGTGATCTTCGGAGTTGAGAAGCAGATCCACTTCCTCATTCTGAGCCATAGGCTCGTCATCTTTTTCTGTATTAGGCATAAGCTTGATTGTACTGATCAAACAAAGTAACGTCTAGTGGCTACCGAGGATCAAAAAGAATCCACCTGCAATCAGCAGTCCAATAATGACATTCGGTACTAGTTGTCGTTTCATTCTGCACCCACAAATTTTTGGAGTTCCTGCCATACGGCATCGGCAATATCTATTTGTCCGGATGCAGTCGCCTTGGCAGCAAGGGCATCACCATGCTCGCCGGGCAATCGAACGTTCTTGCCGGAAAGTGGTTTTGCCGCTTTTATTTGGTTAACGAGCTTAGTAGAACGGCTCATGAATTCTTCCTTGCCTGCCAATAGACCAGGGTCAATCGCGAGCACAAAGGTTCCGGCGCCATCTTCTTCGTTGACACCTGGCGTGCCAGCTCTTGCAAATGGCCCGCCGAGAAGCTGGACGAGCAGCGAAATGGCATACCCTTTATGTTGCGCAAAGGTAGCCACAGAACCTTCCAATATGTCTGCCGGATCAGTGCTTGGATTACCGTCCTTATCGAAACCGATTCCTTCGGGCAGCTCCTCTCCCTTAAGCTTGGCTTCTACGATTCCAAAGTATGCCATGGCAGCTGTTGCATTATCGAAGACAACTTCACCACCGGTGCACGGAAAGGCGTATGAGAAGGGGTTTGTTCCAAGCTTTGGCTCGGCCGATCCTGTTGGTGCAACAAACGCGAATGCTCCGTTGCCGACACAAACAAACCCTATGAATCCAGCTTTGGCTATCTTCCGGGAGAAAAAGCCGATTGCCCCTGAAGATGAAAATGTATGGTTGGTGACAGAAATTCCCACACCATGGAGGCCTGCAAGCTCAACAGCTTTATCAACAGCTTTTGAAGCAGCAACCATGCTGTGGCCGCCAGAAAACATTGCGCCACACTTGTTCTCCTTTACCAGCTTCAGCGCTTGTAGTGTATCAGCCGCTGGAACGCCACCAGTGGCAACCTTTGTTATTCCCTGGTTGTTGCCGCGAAGTTGAGCGTAAAGCAATACCTCTGCTATGATTTGCGCTTCTTCATTCTTATAGCCAAGTTTAGACAGTCCATCATGCACCTTGGATTGTAAGTCGGTTATCTTTACGTTCATAGTACCTCTCTTCTGAGAGATATTATACGGCATTAATTAATATCAACTCCAACCTGATACTGAGGGTCAAAAACTTTAAGCATTTGATCTTGCTCGTGACCTCCCAGTAGTAACGATCCAACCATTTCAGCAAACATGACGTCATAGAGTCCAGCCCGCCGATTCTCTACATGGCCATCGAATAGGCCAGCAGCCTCATCCACCACTGCACGGTCGGCAAACTCAGGAATTCGGTCATATGTTGCGTCCACCCAGTCGGTCACTAACGTGCCGCTTGCACTACTGATTATTGTATCGGGGGCTTCGGGATTGGCACCGTAGACTATCGCTTTCGGCGTTGCGGTTGCACCAATGTGAGGCTTACCAGAACGTCCAAGGGCATTGAGTCGGTTGGTTACATATTGATAGCCCCCTCTATTAGACATCGTATGGTAACCCTTTAAGTCATGGGCAATTGCCATCCAGCCTAGCTTATCGACAACATACGGAAAAGCATCCCCATAAATATCTTCTACCGTTCCGGGCCTGCTTATGTAATGAACGATATCTGGACCTACAGAACTTAGACATGAACCGCTACCTTGCCATACCCGCCGTGACGGCGAATGCATGGCTCGCAGACTACCGCCAGATGGCTTTTGGGCAATGTCAAACACACGGTCTGCCGCCATAGCATTAAGATGGTTCCGCCCGGCGTTATACATGGCCAGTTCACGGATAGCTTGATGATCCACAAGGCCGTTGTCACTAAGTTCTCTTGCTTTAATACGCATTTCATTCTGAGCGGCCCACCTTTCGGTGGATCGGCCCGTGAAAAGTGACGCATAGCTAGTAGTAAGTAATTCTTGGGTTAATCGGGTTGAAAGTTCTGACATAATATTCTCCTTCACGTATTGCGTGATTAGCATAAGTATTGCATAACATTTGCACTAATGGTAAACTGTTCACTATGTTGAACAACAATGACACCCTTCTGCTCAAACTCAAAAAGCTGGGCTTAACTCCTGACGAATGCAAGATATATGTATCGTTACTTGATTCTTCCAAGAGCCACCTAGAGTTAGCTCGCAGGACCGGCGTTAACCGTACAAAGATTTATCGGATCGCCGAAGAGTTGACTAAGCGCGGATTGATTACGCTTGAGCATGATGATCTAGGTAAAAGGCTGGCAGCGAACAGTCCCGACAACTTAGAGATAAGTCTTACCACCGCAGAGGAGAAACTCCGCAACCAGAGACAGATATTGGACCAGATTCTGCCCGACCTACAAGGCCTATTCACGCAGGCTGGCACCGCAAAGCCAAGTGATTTTATCGTTAATACATATGAGGGCGTAGATGGGTTTAAGCAGATGCTTTGGAATGAGTTAAAAACCAAGGGTGAACTGTTAGCTTTCGGCGATGGCACACTCCAGGTGCTAGTTGATGATATACGCTGGGCCGAGAAACATAGGGCCAAACAAGTCGAGGCAGGGTATGCTGTACGTGAAATCTTAAACCCTAATGGTAAACCAAGTGATTTTACCAACAATCAGGACTTCATCGATAAAGTATTTTCTAAGAAGATAATCGATCCAAGTATCATCCCATTAAGCCAACAAGTGATTACCTACAATCACACCGTGTCCATCTACAACTGGCGAGAGGGCAAGAAAGTGGGTGTCGAAATCGTTAATCCGGCTTACGCTGCCATGCAGCGATCGATATTTGAACACTATTGGAAAATGGCGAAATAGTAGGCCACCTAACTTCTATTGAATTACGTGATATGTCCAGGCATACGGCACGTTAGTTGGCAGACCTCCTGGACCTACGGCAATAGTAAATCCAGCCCCGTCGGGATCACCGTATGCATATACTGCACTTGAGCCAGTTAATATTGCAGCATCTTCTGAAGAAGGAGTAAGTACCACCATTGGGATGCCGGTATATTGCTCGGCAAAAGTGACATGTATAAACGCGCCGCTGCCTGTGCCATCCACGTCTGCCGCCAGCACCACAACACCGGCAACATCTGTCCCAAAAATCTGAGATATAGGCGCCGTACCGGTAGCCGTGCCGACCAGCTCCATTGTAGGCACCGGTCCGGCAGAAATAATATGGCCAGATACCGTGACATTCCTAACCGCAAGATTACCCTCCGGATCGATACTAGCAAGTACTGCACCAGTGGAATCTTGAGCCTGGAAAAAGTCTGCAGTCTGCCCGGCTACCGCCTGAATTACAATTCCCTTCTTACTGTCTCCGCCAGTACCGACGGCAAGCTGTGCATCCGGGTCCGCAAGTGTTAACGCCCCAACAGAGAGTAAATTGCCAGGACTAGCATTGCCTATTCCAACCCGACTATTCGTGGTGTCCACCTGGAAGATGCTGGCAGCCGCAGAGTTCTGGACCTGGAAAGCTGCGGTTGAATTGGTAGCATTCTTTAGCTTAAATTCACCGGTGCTAAGCATCGTAAGTTGACCGGGATTCGCTACTGTTCCAGCATCTATCAGAAGCTGGTTGGTGCCTGTTGCTGCCGTCACGGTTGGTCTAATCTGTAGCGCAGTGTAGTCACCCGTAGCGCTGCCCGTCTGAAATATGGTTGGACTGATATTAACACCAATAAAATTACCATTACCAGTGACTGGCTGGAATATAGGATTTACGGTAATACCCGTAGAGGTGCCGGCAGTATTCGAGATATTTGAAGTATTTTCAGATCCTACACGCAATATGTTAATCGCAGTTGAGCCGCCCGTAAGTCCGGTTATTGTAGTTCCGTTTGCTGATGCTGCTGATATTGCAATTCCTCCCCCGCTTAATCCGGTAGAGATGTTTAAAGTACCGCTACTATTCTTAGTAATTCCCGTGTCACTCAAAACTAACCCTGAGCCAATTGTTGCCGATGATCCAGCGGTGTTTACATTAAGAATATTGGTACCTGCGGCGTTTTGGACTTGGAAAGCAGTGGTAGAATTTGATTGATTCTGGAAAACGGTCGGGCTAGTTACTGTTCCGTTGAGACTGATGCTTCCAAGAGAGTAGTTGGTACGCACACTTCCTGTCTCGAGTTGGAAGGCATCTACGTAGAAGGTCCTGGCGGTAGCATCCGTCTGTCGAACATACATAGATGGCGTTCCGCCCCAACTGGCTGGTGTAGTAAACGTACAGCTGATACGATTCCAACCCGTTGTGACTGCCTGTGCTGTTGCACAAGAAGTGTATGTACTCCCTACTACATATCCTGCTTCCAATGTACTAAATGCCGAGGTGCCTTTGACATAGAACGAGAATGCGTAGTTCGTATTGGTCGCCAAAGAATATGACTGCCGGACGCCGTCTCCGGTGGCTGCCGTCGGGCCAACCGCTAGCCCCGCCGGGCCAGAGTATGTTTCTGCTGTTGTCCGGGTAAGCGTTGTGGAGTTGAGGTTTGTCCAACCTGTTGTATTAGTGTCAAAAGATGGATTAACAAGAAGGTTAGCGTTGTTCTGGGTGACATTAAGTATTGCGCTGGAATTAGCACCAGACTGGATATTAAAGAGGTTGCCGGTGTAGCCCGAATTTCCTGCGATCTGTACGCCAGAAAATCCACCGTTACCAATACCGAACTGTAATCCGTTATTAGTTTGTGTGATCTTTGTGGAGGAGTTAGAAATGTTGGAAAAGTTAAGTCCAGATCCATCTAGAATCATGGCAGGGGTACTAGTTTGGCAGCTGGCAATACAAATTCTACTGTTTACCGTGTCGGCAATTAGCACATTTGCGCCAGCAGAGTTCTGGATCTGGAAAGCCGTATTGGAGTTGGTTGAGTTTCTATATACCGTCTGAGAATTCACGACACCGTTCAGACTAATCTGGCCCTGCTGGAAATTAGTGCCGGAAGTACCAGCTTCTAGCTGGACGCCGTCGATATATGCGGTTCCTGCTGACGCAAAACTCTTAGAAAGTCCAATGTAGGTAGCCCCCGAGACAGAACTAGTGGTAAAGCCACAGACGAATCGTTGCCATGTGTTAGCCGTCCCGACATATGTCGCGCAACCTGTTTGCGTCGTTCCGTCAGAGCTATAGATAGGATTGGTATACTGTCCTACTGCCGTCATATACACTGACATTGATAGTGTGTAGGATGTTGCGGGGGCAAGGTTGTAGGCAAATGTAGCACCGTCGCCATTTGCGCCAGTAAAGGCTATGGCAAGGCTGGCATCTCCATACAGTTTTTGAGCCGTGGAACGACTAATTGTTGCACTGCCCTTTGGGCTCCATCCGGCAGTGTCTACTTCGAAACTTGGGTTAGAGATCAAATTACTTGTCGTTTGGTTGACGGCGAACAACGTATTGCCTGCAGAGGTTCCGTCTTTGACCTGAAGGATATCAGCCGTCTGTGCGTTGGCTCCCTGAATAACGGCAGTTGGCTGCGTAGTGCTCGCCGACTGGATGTTCATATTGGCAGTTTGGGTTGTTGTTTGATTCTTAATACCGGATGTAGATGACGTAACACAGCCCGTGCTATCGCAGACTTGGTTACCGCCAACACGAATAGCCGTGTCGGAATTTATGTCGCCTGCGACATCTAGGGCATAACCTGAAGTGGCCTTGCCTATGGCGATGCGATTGTTGTAAGTGTCGGCGACAAATAGGTTAGATGTGCCGGCGTTATTCTGGATCTGGAAGGCGGTGGTGGTGTCGGACTGATTTCTGAATACCGAAGGACCAGTGAACATACCCGAGAAATTCATAGTACCAGACTGGAATGGCGTTAGTGTAGAACCAATTTCTACCTGCATTGCGTCCAGGAAGAATACTCGTGAAGTTGCGTCTGTCTGTCGGAAGTATGCAATGCGAGCCACGCTTGCTGGTGTGGTAAACGTACAGCTATAACGCTGCCACAAAGCAGTAGATACTGTCTGACCCGTCAAACAGCTTGTGAATGTTGTGTTGTCGGTGTACCCCATCTCGAATGTACTAAAGTTTGACCCACTCGCTTTAACATGAGCCGACAATGTATATGTGGTGTTAGGGGTAAGGCTAGTCCAGATCTGTCGAACACCGTCATTTGCGGCAGCCGTTGTCGCTACTCTTAAACTACCTATTCCAGAATATTGTTCTGCGGTACTCCGGGTGAGCGCAGCTGAACCCAATGCAGAAACGCCTCCGGTTCCAGTGTCAAAGTTCGAAACCGTTCCAAACAGGTTTGTGCCTGCCGATGGATTAACAATAAGCGGAGTGGAGTTTTGGGTTACATCGCCAACAGTTAGACTACCGCCATTATAAACATTACCGCCAATATACTGCGAGAATGCTCCACCGCCAGACACAGTTAGCGCAGCGTTTGACGCTGCACTCACCGATAAACTTCCTACCGATGCCAAAGAGAATCCGTTCGAAACAGACGCAGAGCCAAGACCTACATTAGAAAGTGAGAATATATTTGTTCCGGTAGCATTTTGGAGAGAAAATGCAGTATTTGAGTTTGATGGGGTGCGAATAGCAACCGGCGAGTTAATCACGCCATTTAATTGTATAGTTCCTTGTTGAAAAGCAGTATTGGTAGTTCCCGGCTCAACTTGGACGGCGTCAACATAAAAGCTTCTAGCGGTTGCATCCGTCTGTCGGATACCAATAAATCGAGTGCCCGAGACCGATGCAGCCGTTGTAAATGTACATGTATAACGAGTCCAACCACCAGTTATGACAACTAGATTATTACTACAATTTGACTGCGTACTACCATTGTTAGTAAATGTAATCTGCATGGCGCCCCATTGTGCTACATTAACCCGAGAATAAAATGATACAGCATACGAAGTATTAGCTGCGAACTGGTAGTCGTACTTTACGCCATCATTTGCGGCAGCAGTGGTTGTTACGAGCATTGAACTTGGGCCGATATACTGGTCTGCGGTTGATCGAGATACTGATGCACTACCAAGGGTCGACCAACCGGATGTATCGGTATCAAAACTAGGGTTAGTAATAATGTTTGGAGTATTCTGACCCACACCCAAAAGAGTTGCCCCACCACCTGATGTTACCTGTAAGATGTCAGCCACCTGCGCGGTGGAACCCTGGATAGTGGCGGTTGCATTGTTGGCGTCAGCCGATTTGATGTTCATGTTGGCGGTTTGGACGCTCGTACCGTTTTGGATGTAGTTGCCGGAGCCACTGCCCTGAGCAAAATTACAGTTATTACTCGCGTCACAGACTTGATTTGCTCCTTGGTAGATAGCCCCGCTGCTGGTGATCTTTGCCACTATGTTATCGTTGCTATCGCGTGCCTGCAGTAGGTCGGCCGTCTGACCAGCTGCCCCCTGAACAATAGCAACCACACTGCTGTTAGTTGCCGACTGAATGTTCATGTTGGCGGTTTGGACGGTCAGACCATTCTGTAGATAATTGCTACTACCCGAACTTGGAGCACAAGTTGCAGTTGGACCACAAATAGCTACACCGTTAATCCGGTAACTACTGCCATTTGTGATGTTGATGTCGCCGTTAACATCCAAGGTGTAGCCGGCAGTCGCCTGACCAATAGCAATCCTGGTGTTACTAGTGTCGGCGACGAATAGGTTACTGGCCGCAGCATTTTGGATACGGAAGGCGGTCGTTGAATCTCCGGCATTCCGGAATAAGTTGGCTGCAGTAAAAGTTTGGGTTCCATTTAGCTTTGCTAGGTTAGCATCGTTACTCAGATTGGCGCTGCTGATCTGTGTGCCACTGACCTGGAATTGACCGGTGGTGCTTACGTTACCACTGGCATCAATTTTGGCGATAACATTGTTGCTGGCGTCGCGCGCCTGTAGTAAGTCGGCCGTCTGACTCGATTTAAGCTTGAGTACTGCCGTTGGCGTGCTATTGCTGGTTGATTCGATATTAAAGTTCGCGGCAGACTGCGTAGCTGTACCATTTTGAATATAGAATCCGGACTGACCGCTAGCGGCACAGCCATTGCTGTCACAGACTAAGTTACCGCCAACGCGCAGTCCAGTAGCAGAGTTGATGTCGCCATTAACATCCAAGGTGTAGCCGGCAGTTGCCTGACCAATGGCTACGCGGTTATTGGTAGAGTCTGCCGTAAAGACATTGTTTGACC
>CAZIBG010000015.1:0-25192 GCA_964536985.1 uncultured Candidatus Saccharibacteria bacterium
ACTGACGCGCAGCTTGGCCAGAAAGAAGCTGCTGCAGGTGGACGCGACAAACTCAACTACGAAGGAATCGTGTTCTATGCTTGGACTGACAGCCACCGAGCTGGCACAGTCCCAGTTTATCGAATCACTCGACTGGGTGCCGAAACACAATCAATGTTCTCTACCGACAAAGCATGGATAGATAAAATGGTCGCAGGCCCTTGGGGATGGCAACAAGACGTAACTATGCCTGGTGTAGCTTTCTACGCCTACCCTCCTGGCTATGCAGTAGCACAACAAGTTAACCCATATGACTGTTCCATCTTAGAAAACTTTACATCACCACGATGTGCTAAGGCAGCAGAAAACCTTGGTAAAGAAATTGCTGCCGGAAATGTTCCAGCAACAAGTGAGTGTCCTAAAGATTGGGCATCATGGAATAAAGCGCTGTTTCCTGATAAGTTCGAGCAAGCCTGCCGAGACAAGTGGAATGGCTATGCTCAAAACTGTAGCAACCCAGACGTCTTCCAGTCAGATCGCTGCAAGAAGGAACGCGAAGCACTCATTGCCGCAAATAATAAGTTAATTGCCGACAAAAAAGCTGCAGATGCTGCAGCCAAGAAGAAGCAAACTACCTCAACAGGTAAGCCCGCTACTGCAACTACCGGAGGCACAACCCTACCAGCCCGTGGGCCAAACGGATGTTTAGTAGGTCAGAGCAGAAGCGCAAAAGAAGGCTGCGTGACTACAACGCCAGTAGCTAAGCCGACAAACACAACCCAGCCGTCGAAGAGCCCACAGCGCAACCGTGATCCGTCACAAGGAACTCCTACTAACGGCTGTGCAGCTGGTCAGTCTAAGACAGCACAAGGAGAGTGTATTGCAACAGCGCCTCGCAAAGATTGCCGTATTGAATGGCGAGAAGAGTCATACTGGAAGTCATTTGGAGTAGGTGATGCTACACGAGCAAATGTCTATCGAAATATGACTCTTGAGAGCTGTAACAACGAGCTCGTCCAGGACAGTAAAGACCGACTCACAGGTTGGAACACTAAGAAGAAGAATTACAAGCAGTTCTGGGGCGGTAACTTCATCCGATCCATTAACTAGTAAATCCTCCACTAACTAAAAAGGTGCCCTCGTGGCACCTTTTTTAATTACACTAAACCCTGAGCTATAAACCAATAACGTAACTGTTGCCACTTCGACTTGCTTGTACCAATGGCTTACCTGTACTGACCGACTGGAAGCGAGCCATATTGTCGGCATAGACATGATACCGACTGTTAGTCTTTAGGAACGATAGCGATGCACTATTGATTAGAATATCGGCACCTTCATCGGTAAGACGACTATACTCATTCAGAGCACTTACACCGCTGCAAGCTAAAGCACCGTAGGATATACCGTTATATTCAAATGGAACTTCATGCTTATCGCCAGGAGTAATCTGTTGAAGGTAGCGAAACTCTTCGATAGAACGTTGCTTCTTGATAAGAGTGAAGGTTGCTTGCAGGCTATATGGCAGTGTCTCGCCGGTTGGAATTAGGAAAGTCTTATCTTGCTGCTCGACAATTGATCCTTCCCTATTTATAAATATTAATCGGTTCGTACCGCCTGGCGAACGACCGTTCCGCACCGTAGTAATGGCCAGTCCATTTTTAGAAAGCCGCTGCAATATTGCTTTATAGTCTTTATTCTCTAGCAATCCTGAGTATTCAGGAAGAACCAACAGGTCAGTGCGCTGCGGAGGCCAGTCGTCCATAGTCCAGTCGGCTGCGTTCTCTTGTTCGTCAAAGTGTTTGGTTATAATCTTAAGGTTTTGTACCGCGGCCGAGGGAGCTGGAATAGTAGCTTTCCCTATTACAGATAGTGCAACTGTTGCCGTAATGAATAATGAGCCCGCTATGAATTGTCGTTTCATCAAAGCCAGATATAACGCAACATTGATACCAACGACCAGAGCCGTCAAACCAAAAAAGCCAACAACACGCGTGGCATAAACCAGTGGCGTTCCAGATGCAGGCACGGCCAATGAGCCCCAGTTAAAGTTTGGACTTAGGCTTCCATGGGGCGCATAAGCCATGACGGCAAATAGGTAACTCCGCAATAATTCGGTTACTGCAAACAGCAGCGGCAATGCCGACAGTCGCCATACATTACTAGGGATTCGCCTAAGCACTTCGGCTAAACCCAAGAATGCCAATGCCGAGAAAGAGCTGATCATCAGCCAGGCCATGGTTGGCGCCACAACTGCAAACCAGCCACGAACGATCACCGCCCAGTTATTAGGCGAGGCTTCGAGTAAAAAGAAGTTTGCAAAGGCTGAGACAATAAATCCAAAGGCGTATAGATCCATGCGGGCTTGCTTGGTTATCTTTGTGGGCATTTTGTGAACATAATGAACTAATGGAATAAGACTGGCGAATATCGCCCATTCGGCGTTTTTAGTAATTAGGACGAACCCAACCAGCACTGCGCTAATGTACGGCAGTGCACGATCAATACGACTTGAATGTTTGCTATACAAACGCTGTAACAACCTGTCCCCTTTTACGTTAGTATGCCATATTGGTGACCAAATAAAAACTCCCTCGTCACTTACGTGAGAGGGAGTTTTGCAAGATGGAGCGGTCAGTCACGATGGCTCTTTTACTGCTTTAGCTTAGCACAAATGTGCAGGCCTGGCAATATCTTAACCTGGTGACTAGCGTCGGCTTTGCTTGCGGCTAGCGTATGATCGGTGCATTACTGCGCCAAGGATAGTAGTAGCGGAGAACAAACCAAGCATATCTGCTGGACCAGTCTTGATCAACGTTGTAGTCGTTGGAGGAGTCGTGGTCGGAGGAGTTACTGGAGGAGTTGCAATTGTAACAGCTGTTGCACACTTGTCCGAGTCAACAGTCTTTGTCTGACCGTTTACATCGAATGTTAGTACAGCACGAGTTACATAGGTACCGTCTTTAGCATATGTATGCTCAGTAACTAACTTGTCGCTCATCAACTTAGATCCATCACCGTAGTCGTAGCTTACGAATCGTAGAGTAGCACCATCACGGGCAGTGTACTTAAGAGTATATCGGTAGTTACGGTCGGCTAGCTTCTCTGATGTAAGAGCATCACAGCTGTAAACAGGAGTCACTGGCTTGTCGGTGACAGTTACTTTCGTTGCACAGGTAGGGCTTGTAACTACTTTGTCCTGACCATTAACAGTGAAGGTTGCTACAACCTGGATGTTGTACGTACCAGCCTGAGCATACTCATGCTGAGTTGTACCGTTCAGGGTGTTAACAGAAGTGTTATCGCCGTAGTTGTAGTTAAGGTTCTTAAGAACTGCACCGTTAAGAGCGGTTGTGCGAGTCGTAAAGCTGTACTTCTTGTCGCCAATCTTGCTAGCAGTTAATGCGTCACAGCTGTAAACAGGAGTCACTGGAGGGTTACAGTCTTCTTTTGTGATTGTTACATCAGCAGTATCATTGATTTCTGGCGTAGTAGATGACTTAGCATATGCTACGTTTCGGATCATTGTACTACAAGCATCGAAGTCGCCCTTGGTAACTGCACTAAATGTAACCAGTGAGTTAAATGCTGGGGCATACTTGCCGGTGATGATACCGCCACCAAAGATGGTTGTGTCATTCTGAGGGTAAGTGTTTGTACCGCTAAGGTATTTTACAGATCCAGCAACCAGTTGAAGGTGTGGTGGAAGTGCATCGCTAATAGTAACGTCACTTAATGTAGCTGTACCGTTGTTCTTGGTGTTGATTAAGTAATCAACCTTAGTTCCAGGAGTAACGCTAACAGATTCTTTCCAGTTGCCTGTCTGACCTTCGACATGCTTACGAACTTGCTTAGAGATGTTTAGGTCGGAAGTTGCAACCTTAATACGTACACGTACTTCTACAAATGCTGCGTAGTCGAAACAACCAGGGAAGCTTCCGTTCATCTGCTTGTCACCTACAAGTGCACCAGTAGTAACAATGCTGTCACTTAGTGGGTACTGTGTAGTGTTTCCACGACGTAGGATGGCTGAACCAGGGATATATTCAACATTAAACTGTTGAGATCCGAGCATATCAGCTGTGTCTTCTACCATAGTTGCATTTGATGCAGAAATGTATGAACGAGCACGCAACACAGATGCTGTTGCAGTAGGAAGTGTAACTCGAACTTTAGTGTCTTTGGCTACACCAACAGTGTTGTTAGTGTCTTGGTTAGCGTTGTTGTGAATGTACGTTCGAAGAACAACTTCACGGCTACCCTGCGTAACATCTTCGATCTTGTCTTTGTGAGCACTGATTGCTTGGTCAGTTCGTCGACCATCTAGGAAAGCACGCTCGTCACCGTAGAATGGTGTGTTTGTAAAACTGTTAAACACTGGACCAGTCATAGAACCACAGCGGTTGTATGCTTGGCCGTCAGCTTCGACACAAGTAGTTCCATTAATTGGAGCCTTGGTGTAATCGAAAGCTGGGCGGGCTGGGTAATACTCAGCCATTACAGCGAGTGGGATTGCCACAATTGCGGTCAAACCTGCAGCAATAGCGACAGCCTTGGTCTTTGTGGATAGTTTCTTGAACATTTCTCGTAGTTTCATGATATTTCCTTATTAACCTTTTACTTATACGTTACTGCCGTCGCCGGTAGGTGTTACTTGTGGAGTTGTCTGGTCTACGCCTTGGGCAGGAGCTGCAGGAGCATCAGTTCGAGGACTCTGTTCGCCACCTGTTGGAGGAGTAGTATTACTGTTATTGTCTGGCACAATTACTTGTGGAAGTTCTGGTGGTACATATTCACCCGGAACATATCCAGCTGGGTTCTCATCTTGGTTTGGATCGCCAGCGCCATTTTCGGTAGATGGTGTACCGTTGATATCACCGCCGTTTTCGCCAGTACGAGGAGCGGTTGTGTTTTCAGTCTTAGGTCGGCTTCCAGGCACAGTAGTTGTGGTGCGGTATGTCTTCTTAATTGTGGTCGGAGGGGTTCCAGGAGTTGTGTGCGGAGTATATGGAGTGTTAACTCGAGGTCGCTTGGTTGGGTGCTCAGGAACTCTTAGGAGCGGGTTGTCACAACCGTAAGCGTTGGTAACTACAAAGTATTTTTCATCCTTGTCGTCGCCTGTGTCGATCTTAAAGTAATCAGCAACAGATGAACCATCAGGGTAAGTGTTTACTTCCTTAAGGAACTTCTCGAGTGATTCTTTACCTAGAACAACACCTTCGACGTTTTGACCAGCGCTTACAATAATGGTTGGCTTGTTGCCAGCACGCTTAACTTCTGGCTTGCATGTGAAGTTCATGAAAGTACGTCCGTTGCTGAGAGTAGCAACCTTTCGATTCTGTACAAGGCCATTAATAGTCTCGTCGGCAGTGATGATATCTGAATCAGAAGTGATTTGATTATCTTCACCTTCGTTAACTAAGATTTTTGCTGCTTCTTCGCCAAAAGCTGTTTTATAGAAGCTACCAAGATCTTTAGCAAGTTCTGGATTTTGATTGAGGTATTGGACTGCATAGTTAGCATTATAAGTGCCGGGAGTCATGTCTGCAGGACGTAGTGATCCACCACAGTTGTATGTAGATCGGTCGAGGTCCAGTAAGATTTCATCTGTAACTTCTTCAGCTACAGGTGCGCCTTCTTCGGTATAGGTAACTTTAGCGTCGATAAGAATCGGCGAAAGATTGAGCATAGTTGTAGTTGGTGCACGACCTTGAACGTCGTTGCTTTCTACTGCAACTGGAGCTTGGTTATCACTAGTTGCAACTTCGATAGCTCCGTATCCTACTACAGCCAATACTGCACCAGCTGCTCCAAATTTCAATGTTTCAAATTTAGACATATATTATTTTCCTCCCAGAGCGTTAGCTCCATTTACCGACACCTGAGTAGTGTCTTTGTAAGATCCACCTCAATGTGAATGTTTCTACTTTACCACAAGGATACGCTTATGTCAATGAGTTTTATAATAAAAGAACCGTTAGCACAAGCATTTTAAGAAATGGGCTCTGTATCTGTTACGTAATGAATGACGTGAGCGCCATTCCGCTACTTCTTATCTGTTGACTTGGGCGCCAGCAGTTTTGCCTTCGGGAAGGTAAATCCAAAGGTACTACCCTTGCCCTCTTCACTTTGGAAGATAATTGCTCCACCCTGAGCAATAATGACCTTTTTAGCCATAAACAACCCTAGTCCAGTACCATCTGGGCGGGCTTTTTTAGCATTTCCAGCACGGTAGAACTTAGTGAACATATGATGTTGCTCGGCCTTTGGCACGCCTAAGCCGTCATCTACCACGGTATATTCGATAGTATCGCCCTTATCTGTAAGGTTAATCTGGATATGACCCCCGTTTTGGGTGTAATGCAGCGCATTATCGGCAAAGTTCATAATAACCTGGCGAATCTTGGTTTCGTCCAGCATAACCTCTGGGAAGTTCTCGGGCTTCTTATAGGTGAGAGTCTGGTCCTTGCCCTTAGCTACCTCTGTTAATTGCTCCATTTCGGACTCAACAACATCTGCTAGCTGGGTTGGCTTATTCTCTATAACGAACTTACCACTACGTAATCTGGATACGTTTAACAGATCAGCAATCAAGTAAACCATGCGCTGACTACTGGCAAAGGCCTGGTCAAGAAGCTCTTTCTGCTGCTTGTTAAGCTTTCCGGCGTCGCCCTCTACAACCATGCTCACATACCCCTTAACAGCTGTCAGAGGGGTTCTGAGCTGGTGAGAGGCCATACTAATGAACTCATCCTTTGTCTCGTCCAAGCTCTTAAGCTTTTCGTTCGTCTGACGGAGCTGCCTTGTGGCGTCATTAACCTTCTGTTGCAAGGTGATGTTAAAGGTCTCGATTTCTTCGAATCGAACGGCATTCTGGATAGCAATAACCAATTCATTAGCAATAATCTCTAAAATTTGTACATCTTGCTTGTTATACGGGTTACCGCTCTGTTTTGCGCCCAATAACAGATAGCCCTGATCCTGCGATCCTTCTCCGGAAGCCACCATACGGGCAGCAATAGAGATGTTGTTCGCAGAAAGCAGCGTTTTGACCTTATCGTTCTCATCCTCTATCTCATCCGCAACATACAGGCTAGTCTTGCCCTTCTTCTTAGTTTGAATGCCCAAAATAGCGTCAGTATCTATCTGTACAATCTTAGAAAAGCTCGCCCGTCTGGACGTACCACTCGTTTCCCTGATTACAAACGCCACAAAATCGGCTTTCATCGTCAGCGCAATGATGTCGGATGTCTGCTTTAAGATGGTATCCAAGTCGATATTCCCCACCAAAATCTTATTGAGCTTATCTAAAAGCTCCTGCGCATCGTATGCATCCCTGTAAAACAGCTTATTCGTAAGTTTATCGAAGAACTTCTTAAGTGGCTGCAGACTAAATCCAAAAATAAGAGTCGCAACGATGTACAACACTTCCTGCACCCCTGTTAATTGCCCCGTTCCCAGCACGGTGCTAGACAAGCCAAAGATCGTAAGCACATAAACACCCACCAGCGTTCCTAGCGTAAGGATATATCCGAGTGATCGTGCAACAATAAGTCTAATATCGAAGAGTTTGTGCTTGATTACGGCATAAGCAGTGAATCCAACCAGGAATAGCGATCCAACTGGTCCAACTTTTGATAATGTCCAATCATTTGTTAACGCAGGCACAAGAGCTGTGGTTATAAGTATCCACAAAAATGTTAGAAATATTCCCGTGGAAACAAACATTATCTGCTGGCTTCTAATGTAGTTGTTCTTGTTTTGCTTGTATGATTTCCAAATGTTAATAATCAAAATGATTAGGAATCCAATAATAACAATGAGATACACAGGATAAAGTTGTCCTGTTTTGACATCAGTAACTTCTTTTTCTAATGCATAGGTAGAATCGACAATTACCCCACTTGAGAATAAAGTCATAAGTGCAGTAGTCGGCAAAACGATAACTGCTAAATAAAGTTGGATCTTGCTGATTCTCTGTTTTATTGGGAAAAACAAAGAAAAGACCCAAACCATTGCAATCAATAGTAATCCAGCTGCAAAAGATAACCTATTAGAGAATAGTTCTATATACTCTGTCGACTTGATGTTGCTTACATACTGAGCAATGGACCATATCATTACGACAGATGTAAGCATGGCGAACAGTTTATTTAAGAGTGCTTTTTTATTCCTAAATAAAACCAATGAGAACAACAGTAAGTTGCCGACGACAACTAGAATTAGACCAATTTTGGCAAGCATATCTTAAGTGTACAAACATAAGCCTGTTGAAGCAAACTAGGCTACAGTAGAGAATGAGGCGACGTGACCTAGGTCTTGAGCGATTTTTTTATCTTTAGAGTATTCCTGAGGTAATAAATAGTCTTTATCCAAAGTATAGCCATCTACAAACACTGCACCTACAAACGCGTCTTTTTCTCGTATCCGCGTAACACCTCGTTCAATAACACAGTATGCTGGAATCCCCGGGAATTCTCCTTCATTAACTTTTGGTGTTACTCCAGGGAATGTATCAAACGGGTCTCCATAGCTTTGCAGTATGGCAAGGGGCCGTAAATCTTGGACCGATATTAAGTTCTTCATGCCATTAGCTAGTGCAAACTCAAGACACCTGTTGTACAGCGCAAGGCTCACACCATCAAGTGCACCATTTGAAGCATAGTCCTCTAGCACTGCTAGTGTCGGGATATCCATAGTTTCTGCAAGCTCTAGGTTATCTCCAGTTGATGCAACAACACGCTCCCAAGCAGTTTCTTGATCGTAGTCTTCAAACATTCTGAAGTGAAGTGATCGTACTTCCTCACGCCATGGATTAGTTGGCTGTTCGCCTACAAAATCATGTGTAGTTTTGAAGCCAGTATTTGTATTTGGCAATATCATCCTCAGTGATCCAATCGGAAATGGCTCGTCTAGAGAGGTATCGATCACGACAGCAAAATGACTATCTTCATCATATGCGCTATATTCTTCATAAATTTGTGAAGCGGGTCGTTTAAATTTGCTTGCGAATCTGGTTGTCTCCACAAATGCACCAAGATCTTTAAAATCACCGTTTGCAGGTACTGTTCCTACAAAACGTCGTCCAGCAACTTGCTCCCTCCAGTCCTGCCCCAATACACCACATAGATATTCTTGAGTGAGCGAAGTCATACGCTCGTAACTAAATCGTGACTCGAGCTCTACTTCTACCTCTGGTATTGGCAATTCTCCATCAAAATATTGACCTTCTGGGCTTGATGGCACATGGAAAAATGATTCGCTTGGTCCACGTTCTGCAATAGGTAGTTGAATTAAAGTCATTTTTTTCCTTATATAAACAAAAAACAGCGCGTGGCAGACCTGACGATCTGTTCACGCACTGTTTTGTCTTGAAAAGTTCTAAACTTATGGCATTGTATAACACCTTAGGGGATTTGTCAATCACGATTTTGCTAACGCTTTGATATAATTTGCTTAACAGATGAAACGCAAATCAAATAAGCCAAGATCAACAAAAGCAGGACTGATTTCGACATTCCATTCGGAAACTAAAGGTCGGTCGGTCGCCAGTGTTCTTCTGCTGCTTTTTTCCATTCTTGGCTATGGTTTTGAGATTGGACCCGGAAATGAATGGCTCGTGTCACTTGCAGGCAAAAACACGATGGACATTGTTCAATCAGAAGGAAATTTGCTTTTATCTGGAACGACAGTTGGCATAACTCTTGCATTAACTTCACTGACCGAGCATTTGATATTAGGCTCTGCCATGCACATAAATATCAAACGATTTCCAAAAACCATAGCAGTTATACGCGATTCTAAGCTAGGAAATTCGAAGTTTCTTAGAAATTCTCAGAAACGAAACATCTTGGAAAAGTTTGGCAATGCTTTTTCCGTTGGTGCCGCCACGGTTAATCTGGAAGATAGCGTCACAGACAAGGACTTTATACGCAAGAATAAAGGATCCGTACGAACGGTACAAAGCTCATTATTGGTGGCATTTGGATCACTTATTGTTGGGGTCTTAGCCGGAGGGAGCGTTCAATTCGCTATTAATAGTGGTAATTTCCGCGCCGCAAATTTGGTCCTAGACTGGATTGCCAACCCACTACTCTGGGCGGGCTTATTTATCTTAGTCAGGGCGCATGATTATATGTCATCAAACAGGCAATAATTAAGTAGACTGGGTATTTACATAATAATGATTTTAGTATATGGTTAATTTCACTAAATTAGGAGTTTACTATCAAAAAAACCAAATCATTATTCGGCTTTTTAGGATCACAGGCAGATGCGCTTACGCCCACTCGTGCCGAACAAGAGGCAAACGAGCGTCGTGAAAGACTTGAATCAGCCGTTACAGCATTAGTCGAAACAGCCCCAGAAGAGTTACTGCGAAAAGCCGCAGCAGCAGTTATACAGGCAGAGCAAGAACCATATTGTGCTGCTGCAAGCGAAGGATATGATCGCGCCACAGCGCTCGCTAATATAGCAATGCTTCAAATACAGATGAATCAATCTGCTCGTCCTGTTGATGCTGTACAACCTACACTCCCAACAGCACCTATCGCATAATTGACATATAGGCATAAATGTGTTAGTATTAACACCTTATGAGTGAAGTAAATCCAGCAGTTAGCTTTTCCCGCTACCCAGATTCTGGGGGAGCTATCGACCCTCGTGCTGCGGATGACATCGCTGACGCCCTTATTGCCCAGCATCCCGAGGATTATACCTTCGAACTACCCCCTTTTGTTGATCACGAATTGCTCGTTGAAGCCCCAGCAAACCCTGAAATAAATATCGATTCGCGGCCAGTTGCAATAGCTAAGGTAGCATTAGGTGGAGTCAAAAGGGCAATTGGATCAGGATTAAAACATGCAGTAGACGGGACAAAACATGTTGTTAATACTGGCTTTGAATACGCCGAGTCTATCCCATCGGCTTCCGTCCAACACACCATGTTGGGCGTAAGACGCTCTACTGAGTTAGCAGCAATTCCCTACGTCAAAAGTCGTGATTCAAAACTTGTTCAAACTGCTATTGCCGAGTCTAAAGACACAAGATTTCGTGATAAAGCCCTTCTAGCCGGAAGTGTAGGCGGATATGTTTTTGAGGTTGGCCCAGGAAACGAATGGGCAGTTGCAAAAGTTGGTAAAGAGATACTAAAACATGTTATCGAACAAGGCAACGTAGCGCTTTCATCATTGGTCATCGGTGCTGGAATAGGTCTATTTTCTGTCATAGAACACACCGCCTTGGGTAGTATGATGTATCGAAATATCAAGAAGTTCCCTAAAACAGTTGGCGTAATACGTGAATCTGCTTTTGGAAACTCTAAAGCACTTCGAAATTCGAGAGAACGTGGCATTGTTGCAAAGTTTGGTAACGCCTTCTCTGTTGGCGCAGCTACCGTTAACCTAGAAGACAGTTTTACTGATCCAAATTTTATATCTGAGGATAAAGGGTATAAGCGTACTCGAGAAAGTGCAGTTTTGGTCGGAGTCGGATCATTAGCCATAGGAGCAGGCGCTGGAGCCGGGATTCAACACGCAGCAAACACTGGAAACGCTGAACTTGCTCAAAACATTCTTGATCTTGTTAGTAACCCTTTCATCGTAGGTGGAGTCTTTGCAGCTGTACGCGCAAATGACTATCGACGTAACCGCAAAAAGAGCATGGTCGAAGTAGAAGCATTACCTGAAGAGACTGTCGAACGCGAGGTAACTAAGTTGCCTGAAAGCATCAAGAATAAGATCACTACGCCAGTCGCAATGGCCGCGCTCGTTGCTATTGCTAAGGCCAAAACTACCACCACGCCTATTAAGTCCGAGTTGGTAGATACCGGAATCCGCTCAGCGGTATCTTGGTTGAACCGCAAAGGCAAGTTTAACGTTCCTAAATAGTCCTCGTTGCACGGGCGCTGAACTTTCCGTACTATTACTGATATGTCCGCAAAAATAACCATCGTCGAAGATGACTTGCCTATTGCTCAAATGTACAAGCTCAAGCTTGATGCTGCTGGGTTTAAAACCAGCATGGCTCATAACGGAATCCACGGTCTTGAGGTAATTCAAAAGGAATCCCCAGAACTTATATTGCTTGACCTTCGCATGCCAATCATGAGTGGCGATGAAATGCTGGAACAGCTCCGTCAGACAGAATGGGGCAGCAATATTCGAGTTATTATCCTTACAAACATCAGCCGCGACGAAGCGCCTCGCAATCTTGGGCTACTGAGTGTGGACCGCTACATCGTGAAAGCGCACCACACTCCTCAACAGGTTCTTGATGTCATCCGAGAAGTGTTAAATATCCCCAACAAGTAATGTAAATTTTGCAGCAGAATTAACCGTAAATGGTTTGAAATACGGACGCATGTACCGTAAGATGTAATTTCGTGCGTAGAAAAATTACCATTATCGAAGATGATAAATTCATCGCCAACATGTACAAATTCAAGCTTGAGAACGAGGGTTTTGATGTCGATTTAGCGCATACTGGACCTGCCGGACTAAGCCTCATTAAGCGCGTCCGTCCGCATCTTGTTTTATTGGATCTAAAACTTCCTCATATGAACGGTGACGAAATCCTGGAGCACATGCGTAAGCACGACTGGGGCAAAGATATTAGTGTCGTAATTGCTGCCAACGTCAGCCGCGACCATGCCCCATGGCGTTTGCATTTGCTAGATTTTGACCGCTACATCGTAAAAGCCCACTATACACCGGGCGAAATTTTCGAGCTGATTAGCGACATTCTACATAAAAAAACAACACAATCTACAACGATTTCTAACGATAATTTACGGCTCGACCCTATTAGCTAAAGCGTTTTACCGAACTGGGTCGTCAAATGATTTGTTTTTAAGCGTAACTTAAACTACTATTGCTATATGGCCGCAGTCAAAGTCGCGATTATCGAAGATGACCAAGCGATCAGCCAAATGTACAGAATTAAATTCCAGGCTGATGGATTTGACGTTGAAACTGCCGAAAACGGTAAGCTAGGTCTTCAATTGTGCGAGCAAATGAAGCCTGACATCGTCCTACTTGACCTTATGATGCCGGAAATGACCGGTGATCAAATGCTTGCTGAAATGCGCCGCACCAACTGGGGTGTCGACATCAAAGTTATCATCCTTACCAACATGGGTGAGCAAGAAATTCCTGAATCCGTTAAGAAACAAAATGTTAGCGCCGTAGTCCTAAAGGCAGACATGACTCCTCGTCAAGTTGCCGACCTTGTGCGCAAAACGCTTGACGCCTAATCAGCGTTTACTACTGATTTCGGACATGCTTCGTGTATGATATAAGGATGAAAGTTGCAGTTTTAGGCTATGGCAAAGAGGGTGTTGCCGCAGTAGATTATTGGCGAGAGGGTAATGATGTTACGGTATGTGACCAAAACCCTTCTGTCGTACTACCTGATCACATTGACGGGCAGACTGGAGATGACTATTTACAGGGGTTGGATCGCTTCGATTTGATTGTCCGCTCCCCACAGATTCATCCCCGCGACATCGTATCCAACAACTCACCTGCAATTTTGAGCAAGGTCACCACTGGAACGCAAGAATTTATGAAAAACTGCCCTGCCCCTATTATTGGCGTGACTGGGACCAAGGGCAAAGGCACCACATCCAGCTTAATCACCCATATCCTTAAAGCTGCCGGTTACAAGGTGCACTTAGGTGGAAACATCGGCGTGGCGCCACTGGAGATGAACAACTGGGGTATCGAAGCCAGTGACTGGGTTGTGCTGGAGCTCTCTAACTTCCAGTTGATCGACTGCCAAAGATCGCCAAAGATCGCCGTTTGTGTAATGACCGTACCCGAGCACCTTGATTGGCATACCGATACGCCAGAATATATCCGCTCTAAGCAGAACTTATTTCTGCACCAAACCGCCGAAGATTTGGCTGTATATAATCGCAATAATAACTTGTCTACCGAAATCGCCGCCGTCTCCCCAGCCTTTAAGCTTTCGTACGAAGTGCCAGAAGCTGGAGCCGAGCCAACCGAGACCGACGGAGCATATGTACTGGGTGAAGATATCTACATGGACCAGGTGCGTGTCTGTGGCGTTGCCGACGTTAGGTTACTTGGCCGTCATAACTTGCAGAATATTTGTGCTGCCATAACCGCTACCTGGGATGTTGTAGGGCAAAATGTCGAAGCCATAACCGCTGCAATCCGAAGCTTCGACGGATTACCCCACCGCATAGAGCCTGTCCGTGAAGTTAATGACGTCTGGTACTACAACGATTCCTTCTCATCTGCCGGCGGGGCAACTATTGCAGCAATCGATGCCATCCCACAACCAAAAGTTTTGATAGTAGGAGGTTACGACCGTGGGCTAGATTACCGCGAGCTCGCTAAACATATTGCAGATCACTCCGAGGAAATCCGCAGCGTCCTGCTTATCGGCCAAACTGGCCCCAAACTCAAAGAGCTACTGGACAATGTTGACTACACGAACTACAAGCTTGAACCAGCTAAAGACATGCAAACCATTGTCGAAACAGCTCGTCAGTTAGCCCAGCCAGGTGATGCTGTGGTACTTTCCCCGGGCTTCGCCAGCTTTGATATGTTCAAGAACTTCGAAGATCGTGGCCTACAGTTCAAAGCACGGGTTGATGCACTGTGAGTAAAAGTTACAAATCATTTGTATTCGAGGGCTATGATTTTGATGTCACAAATCGAAAACTCAAGCTCAAGTATGGCTTTGATAACGAACTACATTTTACCGAAACGCTAACCTTTGATTTTGCTTACACCAACTATGATAAAGAGATTCTAGACCGCGCCATATTGCCGTTATATTTTTTAGCTGGCGTGTCGTACTACAAAGCATATCGCACCGAAACCATCCGTATCGATCACGGCAAAATGGATGCGGCGTTAGCCGACTTTATTTCCGAAACGTACCAAAAGGGACTGGGCGAATACTTTTACGTTAACCGTATCGATCCGAACACAGACATTCCGTTCATGGCAAACGCTCCTGCCTTCAAGCCACTCCATCACGCCTCCAACGGTGGCATGTTAATTGGACTTGGCGGCGGTAAGGATTCACTTGTCAGCGTAGAGCTGCTGCGAGATTTGCCTCATGCGGCAACATGGAGTCTGGGACACCGCGCCCAGCTGGAACCGCTCGTCAAAGAGATCGGCTTACCTCACTTATGGGTGGAACGTGCGCTTGACCCTCTACTGTTCGAGCTTAACAGTAACGGTGCGCTTAACGGCCACATACCCATTTCTGCAATCCTTGGAGCTGTCGGCACAGTTACGGCAGTCCTGACCGGATACAAAGACGCAGTAGTTTCCAACGAAAACTCATCTAACGAAGCTACCTTGGTTTATGACGGCGTAGAAGTTAATCACCAATATTCAAAGTCTTTGGCATACGAAAAAAACTTCCAGAAGTACCTGCAAGATAACTTTGGCGAAAGTCTGCGTTACTACTCATTCCTTCGACCACTTAGTGAAGTTAAGATTGCCGAAATGTTTGCCAAGATAGGTTTCCAAAAATACAAAAAAGTCTTTAGTTCTTGCAACCGCGCATTTATACAAGAAAGCAAAACGATTAGTTGGTGTGGGCATTGCAGCAAATGTGCTTTTACCTTTCTTGCCCTAACACCATTTATTGACCGAAAAGAGCTAGAAAGTATGTGGCATAAGAATGTCTTAATGGATCCAACACTTGTTATAACCTATGAGAACTTACTGGGCATCAGCGGCGAAAAACCTTTGGACTGTGTTGGTGAAGTCAAAGAATCTCGTGCTGCTATGCGCCTAGCTCAGGATATCTACAAGGGTCTGAACTACGAGTTCGACATCCCAGAAGATTATAGTTACCAGTCATTGGCCGGCCACAGCATGCCAAAAGACAAATACGATATCCTTTCTGCCGCCTTATAGATAACTTGCGTTTCGCCCGCGAAGCCAGCCAAGTATAAGTCCGACAACAATGACGACTCCTAGGTAGATTGCTGCACCAGTAGCAATGAAGCTAAAACCGCCTTCATAGCCTCCGTCTGGTAGTATATTTTTACTGATTTCGAACAACTGCAGTGGACCAATTTTTCCGACTTGTGACCCGCTTGATTGGCTCAAACTCGATGCAGTAGATATCAGTAGCAGTCCCCACCCTATGGCACCCGCAATTAGGCTACTAAATATTGATGAAAGGTACAGTGACGAACGACCTGAATTCTTAAGTACGGCCATAATAATTCCTCCTAAATTTTTCTATTACAAACAGACCAATGTGCGCGGCAATACTTGATAACAGCCACCTCAAGCTTTGGCTGAAATCAGAGACATCGGCGATATCTGCAAACTTGAGAACAGCTACGATACCCGAAAGCGCAAGTACGGCGGTAAAAAATTGACTACCTACTTCCCCATCACCGGGTACTAGCAACGTACTGCTCAATAACCCACACCCAGAACTAAAAATTTGCAGCGATACGAAGTACAGAACAAGCATTGGGGAAACGATTATCATGTGGTTAATTACGAATAGTAATGGAAGCCCGATTATTAATCCTAACAACGTGACTGACATAATTTCTGATTTAACGAAATACTTTACCGTGCCAAGCAGTATAATCTCTGGTGGCTTGCTCCGCCGAACAATACCCCTAACGTCACAGGCAAAAGTTGCTGCTAATATACCTCCAATCATGAGTATTCCTGACGGATCTCCTGGAATAGTATTTTTCGCGAGTATTGCCAATGCCACAACTAGATTAAAACCTAATGCCAGGATGAAAGAGTGCCTTGTCCGTTTATTTCGAAATAGCTTCACGAAGTGCCAAGCACTAAGCGGGACATATCGGTCAAAAAACGGCTTAAAATCGACTCGTTGTTTCTGAGCTACAAGCAAGTATCCTTTATTGTAAGACTGCCAAAGTCCTGTTACTGGAAGGAATAATAGTATCGCGACGATTAGTATTCCATAATGTTCAACCCACAGATTCGTACCAGTTAAAACCAAATCGACAATTCGAAATCCAGCGAATGAAATGGATACAAACAAAATACTTCTGAGCAGTGTCGACCTAGGAATAGTTAATTTGGTAAGTCCAAGAGCACTAGTCAGGCCGATAACCCAGCTCATCACAACCCAAATAGAAGGCAACAACATGTCACTAGCTACTGGAGCCAGCAGGATGCTACCGAATACACCGATAATACTAAGTAATACGAACGCGGGGAGTATGTCCAATGCCCATCGTTGATTTGTAGGAATTGGCCACAGTCGCATATTACTCATGAGTGCTCCCCCTCGGCTATTTGTTACTCCTGATATCTGAAGAGTTAGAAGTAGTAATCCGGCCATCATGAATCCAAGCAGCGCCGTGACCACCAGAGCAATATCCAGTGGGATTCCGGGTGGTAACGAAACCGAAGCCATTGTCTGTCGAAGCTTATTTGCAATAACAACAGCTATACAAAAACTTCCAATAATCCTCAGTGTTGCCTGCAAGAATGGACGCCTTGATGCCTTAGAAAAGTGCACAATCAAAACGGTTTTGATTAGTTTACGTCGCATTGGAATAAAGCTCCATGAAACGCGACTCTACACTTCCATACTTCTCGACAATGGTCTTTGTGTAGTCGTTAAGAATGATATGACCACGACGAATCATCACAACTTCGTCGGCAAATCGCTCCGCCCACCACAAATCGTGTGTAGCGGCAATAATTGCCGTGCCTGACATTTGTTTATGTCTCAAGATTCTTTCGGCACGCAAGATTGCGATGGGGTCTAAGCCATTTCGGAGTTCATCAACGACAATAAAGTGCGGGTCATGCATCAGCCCAGCAATTATCTGCACCTTCTTCTTATTTCCATGGCTGAGACTGCCTAACTGGCTGTTGAAGCTATCGAACATAAGTTCCTTTGCTAACGTTTGAGCTGACCGGACAATTCGTTTTAAGCGGTCTTTACTTGCATGAACACTTGCCAGTAACTCAAAAAATTCTGTTGCCGTGAGTTCGGGAATAATCCAAGTATCGTCATCAGGTATGAAACCGATAGCTCTTTTTACCTCGGCTATCTCTAGATGTGCATCATTTCCACTAACCTTAACTACGCCCTCGCTCGGAGGGGCAAGACCTACGATCGATTCCATCAATGTCGTCTTGCCGCTGCCGTTGGCGCCGACAATACAGGTCACCGTTCCTGGAAGAAAATTCAGAAACGGAACTGACAGACAAAATGACTTACTACGTTGCACTCGCAGTCCATTGATGGTCAAGATTATTCTATGTCGTCTTCGCATGTCGTATCCTCCATTCAGCAACTAACACTGCGCCATCACCATACCCAGGTAGCCAACTTACCAAATGGGCAAGACTAATCATTCCAACTGAAGCAATATCAAAAGTTCGTAAACCAGCATGCTTCATTGAAATCATAATCAGAAGACAGCACACTGCTCCACAGACTGGCCCTAAGACAGCCGACAGGATGTTCTTACTAGTCTGGAGCTCTGGGTGCAATAATCCAATGCGCAACCCCCTCACAACAAAGAAGCCACGTCCACCTGAGGTTGCCCAATGAACAAACTCATGGATTACGGTCGATCCGTAAACGGCACATAAGAACAGTAATTGGCCTAAAAGAAATTGACCATCGACAACGTTTGCACCATACGCAAATAATCCCAAAAACAACATGGACACGACCAAAGGCTGAGTCGACTTCCAGACCGCGTTAATCAGTCCCCGTCTACCGCGGAATCGCTTTGCATTCCACTGCAATCGAACACCCTTCATCCTGAAGCCAATACGCCACGACCAAACACGTAGAGCTTGGATAAGAGAACGCTCCACATGAAGCGCTGCTATATCATCAAGCACACAAAGCACGGTGTACTTTTCTTTAAATTCTGTATGCCGATTTAGCGCCAACCAATCCTCCAGCCTTACAGGCCGACGAAGATCTAAAATTAATGGCAGCATTGAATCGCTCACTATATGTCGTGCACCGTTGGCGTCGTCAAGCAACTTATTCTCTTCGACATGAATGCCATCTGCCAACCTAATTCTGTCGTCGCCATGGAGCAGACCACGACTCTGTGCAAAAATATCCATAACTATCTACAGACAAAAACTGCGCGCATGCGCTTCCAATCCATACTGATACTCTTCGCACCCTTCCAGCCGCATAAAATCACTGCAGCAAGCGTACTCGAACCAATCATTATCACCCAGGCAGCGGCAACAGCAATGATGACGCCCTCTTTTGGTTGATAGGTCACATTTCGGTCCAATACAATACCGGTACTATTCATAGCTTCTCCTGACGTTATGTTACTTTCGGTAGATCTACACTGATCAGAAATCTAACTTTATGAATTTTTAATGTCAAAAGAATACAGAAGACTATTTTTTGCTTGAGCCTAATGGATTACGCATACTACTTCGATAATAGTGTTGTTATAAATAACTTAATTCAAATGTATTCTACATCTCGCGGCTAGCGGATGTTCTTATGTAGCACACCAGAACGGCTGCGAATTCCAAGCAGGACAATCAGCTTACTGTCCTGGGGAAGTCCTACACGGAGCATATTTGCCCGTCCAACATTAACGCCACTAGAAACCTGACCGATCAAAAAGTGAGTCAGCTGTTCATGTTCACGAGCGGCGTGCAGATGTGTTTCGTTGCTTGCCATTATGTCCAAGGAACTCTCGTCATGGTCAATATCCGGATGAAACCCTTCTTGTTCTAAGACTGTACCTAAATAGCCTAAATACCTCACAGCAGATTGCCCCATTATCGATTCTGCGGCTATACCTGACGGCACACCGAGCATTAAGGCTTCGTGTATCAGCGAGTGAGCTCGCTCCAGATTTATAGAGTTATCATGATTCAGATCAGTGCGCATAAGCAATAATTTTATCATTGTTCAATCAATACTTCTCGTGGATACTAATACTAATTATGAAACACCACTTGCAGGACCTACGTGATCAGTTAGATGAGATCGACAAACAACTAATTTCTCTGCTGGCCAAACGCTTTGCAGTAACCTCCAAAGTAGGCGAGTATAAACGCGATAACCACATTGCCCCAGTAGATGAAGCCCGCGAGGCATTACAAATGGAGCGAATTAGTAGTCTTGCCGAGCAAGCGGGACTGAATCCTGACTTTGCACGCAAGCACTTACGAACCATCATCGATCAGGTTGTACGCGATCACAAAGCACTTCAGGATGGCAAAAAATAATGTCCATAAAATCTATCAGCATTGTTGGACGAGGAGATTTTGGAGGGCTGGTCGCTTCGCTTGTGCCCGAAGGAATTACACATGCTAGTTATGGCAGCAAAGACACTGAGCCAAATATCAACGAAATCGCTCGGAGCGATGTCATTATCCTATCCGTGCCACTTGCAGCTTATCCGCAGGTGCTAGCGCTACTTAAGCCGGTTATTCACCCCGAGACGTTACTAGTGGATGTCTGTTCGGTAAAAGTTAAACCGGCAGAGCTTATCGCTCATCACCTTCCCGACCATCAAAACGTAATGCTTACTCATCCACTGTTTGGGCCACAATCGTGGGACAGCGGAAAGATGCTTGACCTGGTTATCACAAAAACGCAGGGCCAACACGCTAAAGATATTGAGGATTTCTGCGCTAAAGAGCTAAAGCTGCGAGTGTTGCATATGACCAACGAAGAGCATGATCAGCGGATGGCCGAAGTGCACGCCCTTACCTTTTTTATTGCCCGCGGCCTAAAGGAGCTGGACCTAAAATCCGAACCATTTATTACCCCTTCATTTGAATCATTGCTTCGTTTAGTAGAACTCAATGATTCCCAGACGGAAGCGCTGTTCCAGACAATTCAAAACGGCAACCCATTTGCCGAAGAGGAGCGACAGAAATTTATGACCGCGTTAGAAGACATAAATAATGGTTTATTAAAGTAATGACTAACTTTCCTACACCCCCAAATCCTGGTATATCCAAAAACCTTGGCGATGCGTTTCGGCCACCACTTGCAGAGAGTCGACCATTGCATGAGTTGTCCGATATGGCACCAGGACCACCAGAAATTTATGCTAATTTTACAGATGTTTACTACCCATTCTTTACCGAAGAATGTGCCCAGCAGTATGCACAAGCTGCCGAATCACGCGTTGGCAGTCCAGAATTCAGCGCTACAGAAAATCGTGTCGCGCTACTTATTGGCGAAGGCGCACTATTACCCGCACTTGCCTACATTCCAGAAGAAACTATTGTTATTGCCGACTCCAACCAAAAAGTCTTGCATCATGTACAGAATGTCATAGACGCCTTGCGTGATTGCTCAACTCCTCAAGAATGGTTTGATTATATGGGCGTGGATAAGCCCTTTCATAACAGCTATACTCAAAATTCAAAACAGAACTTACGGGCCCAAGTACTAGAGTGGCAAACAGCAGGTTTCGTCCACCCACTTGGCGATTTTGCCACATCAACCGCTGCATATCAAAAAGCCCGCGAGCTAATTGCCGGTAAAGCTATAGTCCCTTGGCGAATGGAAATTGGGTACCCGGAAGATGTTGATGAGCTCGCGAAAGCCCTGCGCAGTATGAACGGTCATATTACGCTGGCTAATTTCAGTAACCTGCCTGCCATGAAAAAATTTAGGGATCCAAATAATTTTACAGCAAGTCTTTCGGAACTACCCTTTACGCCTCATGCGGCGATTCTGGCAACAGCCGGGAGGATCCGTAAGCCTCGCACCCAAGAAGAGGACGAGTTCTGGTTTCAAAATCCCGATAGCGGAAGCCTACAGTCTCGCGGTCCTTTCTACGGCCTTGATGATCTTGCAAGTAATTACGAACCGAATTAAGCCCGTTCGGCGGAGCGAATAACGTTTTCAAACAAAGCACAGACAGTTAGCGGGCCCACACCCCCAAGTTTAGGAGTGATGGTAATCTTAGGAAGTTCGCGGACATCAGCGGCTACATCGCCGATTAGACCATTACTGTCGGTTGCTACACCAGCATCAACTACTACCGCTTCTGGTTTTACCATGGCTGCGTTAATCAAGCCAGCTGAGCCTGTAGCACAAATTAAGATGTCAGCTTCTTGTGTTATTTCTGCTAAGTTAGCCGTTTCTTTATCTGTAACAATGGCATCAATTCCTGACAACTTCCAAACTTTAGCGAGTGGCTTGCCAACCAATCGACCGTTACCGACAATTACAATATTCTTATTTTTAAGATCGACATTATAGCCGGCTAGTAGCCAGTTAATGGCAATTGGAGTAGCGGGATCAAAGTTGGTTTTTTCCGCCAGGCCATCGACGTCCTTGCCCGCAGCAACGCTATTTAGCACCTCATCGGTCTGGCTCGGATCGGGCAGTGGAATCTGTACGATAATGCCATGAACCGTAGCATCGTCGTTTAGCTTGTTAATAGTTTCGATGGCATCTGATTGATCAATAGTGTGAACGTCCACCTCTATCCCCACGTCTTCGCCGTATGTCTGCTTAAGTTTCATGTAGCGATCCACGACGGGGTCGGGGTTAGTGCGAATAATCGCCAAGCGCGGAATAACATTAGCAGATTGCCGTAAAGCGCGGACTTGCTTGCCCTGCCGTTCTTTAATATATTCAGCTAGTTCTTGTCCATTAAGACTTTTCATCTAGCTAGTATAGCAGATCTACCCCTATAAAAATGACTTGAGCTTTGTCTTATCAAGTAGCATAATCAATGATTTTTCTACTTTGATCAGGCCTTGCCGTTCCAATACAGACATTTCTCGGCCGGTTGTTTCGCGCGAGGCGTTAATGGAACTGGCAATATCTTGCTGCCGAAGTGGCACATCTATTAACGTCCCTTCGGATTTTTTTACTCCAAAGCGAGTGGCACTACCCAACAAAAAAGAAACGAGCCTTTCGCGTACCGTTCGGTACTCAAGGCTCATAATACGTTCACTATGGATTCGATACATCTCTATGGTCATGTCCAAGATTGGCGCCAAGGAATCGGGATGTCCATGAAGGTATTCCAGATATGCTTCGCGGGATATGCGCCACACCGTAGTAGGCGACATCACTTGGTAGATGACACTACGCTCCTGCCCGGTAACCGCCCATATAAGCGGAAATATCTCGTGCTCCTTACGAATAATTAGCAGGTTCTCTTCGCCATATTTAGTAATGTCATAGGCTTTGACCAACCCCGTCTCTATATAAAAAACCGCCGCTAGCTGTTCGCCAGGGCGGATAATAAATTCACCTTTCTTGTAAGTTAGGCGCGAGCCCTTCTTGAAGGTGTCGATCAACGACTGAGTTTGTTCAGGTGATGCCAACATGACCTTATTATGACAGAATTTTTAACCTTGTCCATATATCCTAAAGTGTTATTGCTTGTGAAACAGGGGTGGTTACGGTATGCTCACCCCATGGCAGCCACATGGACACCCGAAGTCTCAACCTTCCGCGCACGCCTCCCTGATAGCAGTGAAATGCACTATTCTACCCCATCGAGTAATGTTGGTACTTTGTCTGATGATGTACTAGAACAAGTCGAACGACTCAATGAACGGTACGAAGCACTTTCTGACCCGGCCTTCTCTTTTGCCGCTGGCGTTGGCATAGACGGAAGAAGCTATGTCGGAGAACTACCCGTCACTCCTCCGAGCGGAATTGGTAAAGCTAACCAGATCATGTATCCCTTGTTGAGAGCATACGCTCATTTTATCCATACCAACCCAGATTTGCTTAAAGGTGCAGGGACAACGCGTCTCAGAGCAATGGGATTCGGTCCTGAAGCGGGTAAAGCCGACACCTGGCATTGTGACCAGCTTGAATATATCACCCCAACGGACCCCACGTTACAACACTGGTCACCGGCAAATGCCGGCCGACTTGTCACTGGAGTTGATGGCAGGTTACGCCCCCGGGTACTTGCAAACATACGATTCGTAAACGGATTATTCTACATAAAGTCACCGCTAACGATCCCGCCATCGAAGGACATAAACGATTATGTTGATGGTCCACCACGCGGGACAAGCTGGGTGAGCAGAGAAAAAAGGAGTCTCATCGAGATTGGTGAGCCGGACTTTGAGCCACTTCCTGGTAGCGTCGGACAGTTCGATAATAATGCGGTTACCGACATTCCGACAACAGGGCTCCATGCTCCAACCGCCATAACCGACGGTCTGCGTGTTGCTCTCCGATGTCATTACATACATCGTCCGCTCCTTCGTACAACTCGTTAATGTGAGGTATATCACACGTCTGACGTGAGGTTGTTGGCTGCGCCATAACCACCATAGATCTACACTATAGGTAGTTAAGCGGAGGTGCTCAGCAATGATAGATCCACAGGTTGTCCAAAAACAACTGCGCCGATTAGGTGCCGACCAAGCCTTTTGGGGCAAGCCAGAACTGGCCGAATTACCCAAAATAATGATCGAGGGAGAAATCATTGAACACGTTCGTCATGGTCACTACACCGGGGGCTTTGCAACACTTGTTGCCACCAACCACCGACTACTCCTGGTAGACAAGAAACCCTTCTTCCTGACAGTCGAAGACATTCGCTACGACATGATCGCCGAAGTGGATTACGGTCACCAAATCCTCGGCGCAACCATCCACGTACGCAGCTTTAGTAAAGATCTCAAGTTCCAAAGCCTCGATCAAGCCAGCCTTAGGAGTATCACAGGGTTTATACAACACAAAGTTATGGAACTCCGTGGACAACAGACTGCAACCACTCCTCGACCAGGCATGGCGCAACGTCAAGCCATCCCAATGCAAATTTTCGAAACCGGAACCGAGCTTACCGATCAACAAGCCACCGGCCTACTGCCACTCAACAAAGAATCTTGGGATAAGGTCAATCAAACTCATAGAGTTGCTAACCCCTATGCTCAAACACCGCTGATTACCCGCCGCCGAGTCGGTCGCTTCAGCTTCGCCAACGACAAATCGTAAACTTCTCAACCAAATTCAAAACCCAGCTTGAGGCTGGGTTCAAAATTTGGTGCGGGTGGAGGGAATAAGGCCTTCGGCCTTGCGCCTGCGGGACATGCTCGATGCAAGCATCTGCGCGTGCCCCTTGTCTTCGAACCTGTTCGCCTCCCTGCCCAACCAAATTCAAAACCCAGCTTGAGGCTGGGTTCAAAATTTGGTGCGGGTGGAGGGAATCGAACCCTCGTCCTGAGTTTGGAAAACTCATATACTAGCCGTTGTACGACACCCGCGATAA
>CAZIBG010000016.1:0-3458 GCA_964536985.1 uncultured Candidatus Saccharibacteria bacterium
AGACTTGCCATGCTACTTTTCTTTGAGTGGGTCTTTGCGGAGGTCCATAAAGTCTTTGAAGATGTCGCCGAGGTGTCCACCGATTGCTCGTTGGATAATTTTGGTGGTAGAAATTGCTGTCGACTGGCGATCTACAATTACCACTTCGCCACCATATTTGATAACGGTTTTGTATTCTCTTGATTCTTTGAAGTTCTCGGTCCAATCTTCTTTGACGGTCACGTATATGTCAGGTCGCAGTAAACCCAGGGATGGCTGGCAACTTGGCTCGGGGATGATGGTTACAAAGTCTACTGAACTGAGGTATGTGAGCGTTTCTGCTCGGAGCTTTTCGTCTAACACGGGTTTGTTGGGTCCTTTGACTTTTCGAATAGCGTCGTTGCCGCTAATACCTACTACAAGGATATCTCCGAGCTTTTTTGCTTCTTCTAGGTAGCGGAGTTGGCCAACATTTACGAGGTCCCATGAGCCGGCAGTAAAGACGACCTTCTTGCCCTTTTCCTTGAGCTTTTCATGTAATGTCATTAGGTCGCTCTGGCTAATGAGCCGTTTTTTCCACGAAGCTGCCATTGAAGTCTCCACTTATGTTCTTCAGGTAGTATACCATCTGATCCTACGCTGCCGCCCCAAGAATAGTTGTGAAATAAAAATCACCCCCACTACATGAGTGAGGGTGATTAGAGCTCAAGCTGTTGTTACCTAGTTGGTAACAACCTTGATGCTTGGGCCCATAGTGCTGGTGACAAACATCGTTTTGATGTAGTTGCCTTTAACACTTTGTGGCTTAGCAGCACGAATGCTTGCAAGAACGGCGTTAGCGTTTTCGGCGAGCTTCTTGTCACCAAAACTTACTTTGCCGATGCCAAGGTGTACGATTCCAGTGCTATCAACACGGAATTCTACACGACCAGCTTTTGCTTCTTCGATTGCTTTAACAACGTTAGGAGTAACAGTACCGCTCTTAGGGTTTGGCATAAGACCACGTGGGCCAAGCAAACGAGCGTACTTACCGAGCTTAGCCATCATTGTTGGCACAGCAATCAGGACGTCAAAGTCGATAGTTCCTTTATCAAGAGCGTTAGTAACTTCTTCGACACCTGCGATATCAGCGCCAGCTTTTTTAGCTTTTGCAGCATCATCAGCTTCTGCGAACACGGCGATACGAACGTTCTTACCGGTTCCTGCAGGAAGTACTAGGTTGCCACGGATGTTCTGATCGGCGTGACGTGGGTCAACACCTAGGCGGATGTGCATTTCGACAGTTGCGTCAAACTTTACGGCACTGGTTTTTGTAGCGAGGGCAAGTGCTTCTGGAAGAGTGTACTCTTTTTCGGCTTCAACAAGCTTTGCAGCTTCTTGGAATTTCTTACCTTTTCGCTCAAGTAGGCTACGAGGGATTGGAGCAGGTCCAGCTTTTGGTGCTTCAGCATCTTCTGATTTTGCAGCTGCCTTGCGCTCTTCTTTAGCTTCTTTTTCCTCGGCTTCTTTAATAGCCTTAGCACTGTGTTTTCCAGCTTTGGTTGTTGCCTTCTTTTCTGCAACTACTTCTTCTGGAGCTTCTGTTTCTACTGCTGGAGTTTCAGCAACTTCAGTCTCGACTACAGGAGTCTCGACGATTTCTTCTTTTGTTGTCTTCTTACTTTTAGCTTCTGCCATGATGTTTTCCTTTCGTGGTGCTAGCGACTCTCGTCTCCCACAAATTATTAATTATCGGGTTGAATAACCTGTTGCTGTTTGGAAGTAGCTGTCTACAACGTCTGGATGGAGGCTTCCCTCTGCCAGTCGTTGTGTGACGATAGCTCCCATTTCTATACCAATTGCCTGAGCGCGGGCGGGATTGTGATCCCGTACTACTGCAAGCTGGTCGGCCATATCGAGTATTGCATCCGTATCACCTAATGCGGCAGCATCGGTCCATACTTTAGGGTCTACTGCTTCAATGAACGACATTGTTAGGCTTCGATCTCCACGCCCATCGAACGAGCAGTTCCGGCAACCATCTTTTTGACGGCTGGAATGTCGGTAGTGTTCATGTCATGTGCTTTGGCTTCGGCGATTTCGGTCAATGCCTGGTCGCTAAGCTTTTTAGGGATCTTTTCGCTGTTTGGCTTTCCAGAACCCTTTTTGATACCAAGCTTAGCTCGGATAAGGTCGTCTGTTGGGGCGCCTACAACACGGAAGTCCATGGTGCGGTCATCATAAATAGTGATGTGTGCAGTAACGGTTTGTCCCTGCATATCCTTAGTAGCGTCGTTAAATGGATTGATAAAATCCATCATGTTTACACCGTATTGTCCAAGGGTGCTACCCACTGGAGGAGCCGCACTTGCGCGTCCGCCAGGGATCTTCATTTTCAGGTTAGCTTTAACCTGTTTCTTGTCTGCCATTAAGTTCTCCGTAACGTTTATTAGCTTTTGATTAGTAATCGACTTGCTGCTGAAGCTTGCAGCTCGTGCGTAACTAGACGATTATACCAGACTCTACCCCTGTTTGTCTACCTCCTAGACAATTGAAAGCATGGTAGTATGAGGGTAGATAAAAATAAGGAGAACCTCCATGCCAGAACCTACCGGATTCGAGAACCAAACTTCAGCCCCAAACCCCCTAGAGGGAGAATCGTTAGGCCATGCTGTCGAAGCCATTAGTAACGTATTTACCGATGTTGGTGAAAGGTTCTTAGACTATAGTCCGGGAGGTCAGTACGCCAGCGAAGTAGCCTCTTTTGCTCAGCGCCAAGCTGAACAAGCAGCCGGAGAAGCTGTGCGTTTAGGTGGTCAAGCCGAAGAAGGACAGCCAACTGAGCTTGCTAGCTCAATGGTCTTTGGTTTTGCGTTTGGCTTGGATCCTGCTCAGATCGGCGGTCACTTCCAGTCAGCACTTTATAAGCAAGCAGCTAGCCTAGGACTAGATGATGCCGATAGGATCGCAAAATACGTCCACAATGTCGCTCAAACTATGAACCCGCTGGATGCAGCCGATGGCATGTATAACTACCTACAAACTTCGGAAGAATTTACGCCAGTAGAGCTAGCCATTCTAGACTCTGTAGCACTTGGTTTTGCTGTGCGTCGTGATTCCAAGGGTGTGGGAACTAACCTAGCTCAGCAGATGTTGAGCAAATACACTCAGATGCAGTCACCACAACCAGAGACTGTCTAAATATTTGTTACCAACCCTGAGAAGTGTTGTTACGGTTAGCTGTGTAGCGCGCCTGAAATGCGCCGCCGAAAAGTGCTACTGCTGTCATTACGCCACCAGAAAACATGGTCAGTCCACCCAGTGTTTTTAAAATATAGTCTGGTGCACTGCCCTCGGTAGTCATTTCCGAAAGTTCCCAAACAGCGGCGCCAGCAGGCATAACACCTAGTGCTATCGGTTCAATAACTCTATGAAGCCAAATATAATCCTTCCCAATAACGGGTGGGTGCTCTTCGGGCGAGGCTGCCATACTAGACTCG
>CAZIBG010000016.1:3558-24871 GCA_964536985.1 uncultured Candidatus Saccharibacteria bacterium
CCACTGTAGGTGTGGATGGCGTACCATAGTTTGTTTGTGTCGTATCTTTTACTCATCTTATTACTCCAAAATCAGTTTCTTAAATATCTTATCTAGTCCGTAGTCCACGATTGTGATCATTGCACCAAAAACAAAGGCGAATACAAATACGGCAAATGTCAGTTGCCAGGTCTCGCGACGACCAGGCCAGCTTACTTGACGAACTTCTTTCCATGCTCCCTTAAAGTAGCTAATGAAAAGCACTTTATGTAGTATGCGTCCTACAAAACGAACAGGACGAGTTTTGAACGGCCGCAGCAAGAATCGGAATGGGCGGGCAATTTTAGCAATAAATCTACCGATTGCTTTAAATGGTCGACTGGCGGATTTAGCAGTCTTGCGTAAAGTTCTTTTTGGAGCTTTAGACGCATCTTGCTCGCTACGCTGTCTTACTGTTAGATCGGTTTTTTTGACTCGAATCTTTTTTGCTTTAGTTGACTTGTCGGCCACACTCGCCTCGCTCTCTATTGTCTTTGACAAATAAAATAACCTACATATTCTGTAGGTCAATTAAGTCAAGTATATCCTACTTGGTACCAGTTGGCAACAGGTGTAGCTAAACCTGTTGGCTGTCAATCAGCTCTTGCCAATTGGTTCGAGCTTCTAATGGTCGAGATCCAGCAAGACACATTGGGCAGTCGTCGGCAGGGTGTCCAAGCGTCGGTACTTGGGCGGCGGCAACCAGTTCACGTCCAGCTAGCTCTTTGGTATCGGATAGGTTTACTAGAGTGAAGAACATAGGGGCTACTCTTATTCCTCTAGATTCGAGCTGGCTAGCAGTCTCGACAAGAGAAGTTCCGCGGTGGACATCATCGCCAACAACTAAGGCGCTCTGCCCTTCGTGGATTGGAAAAGTTGTTTGATAATCTTGGTCTGGTCGGCAATAACCAACTTTACTACCTAGGGCCCTGGAACATGCAGCGGCTAATAATATTCCATAGGGAGCATATGAAAATACCCAATCTGGACGTAGATTACGGTTTGCAGCCTCAACACCCAGAACATTTCTAACAATACTGTCTAGATCGGCGTTATCACTAGTAATTAGATCAGAGTTAAAGTAGACGTCTGTGTGTTTCCCGCCGAGTGCTGTAACTGCGTGTGGGCCCGACATCTCGGGGTTCATTTCCCATAGTGCTCCGACTTCTCGGAAGTGGTCTGTGTAATCAACTGCAGGATTAGTAAATGCCATAAAGTATTACAATAACACATATTGGACTATAATAAAAGTATCTTTTGGTTACTTAAGATTTGGGACAGTGATAGTAAAAATAGAACCTTTGTGGATCTCGCTTTGCAAATCCACAGAAGCGGTAAGTAGATCAGCTAATTTGCGTGTTACATATAACCCAAGGCCGGTGCCATTATGTTGACGAGTCCGATAATCTTCGGACCGGAAAAATTTTCCCCAGACTTTGTCTTGATCTTCTTTTGATATGCCAATTCCGCTATCGCGCACGGCAAACTGCACACCGGTCTTTACTGGTTTTGCAGTTAGGGTAACTGAGCCTTGATCGGTATATTTTATGGCGTTGGTTATAAAGTTTTGTAAGATTTCACGAAGATATAGTTCGCTGGTATGTAGTAGCTCAAGTTTGGGATCGATTTCTATATGGAAAGATAGTTTTTTCTCTTTAGCTACGCTACTGTAAGCACTCTCGAGGCTTTTTACTAAGTTATGAACATTTACATCTTCGGTTTCGATGGCCAACTTACCACGATCTGCGCGTGACAGCATCGATAGGTCGTTAATCATACCTGATAAAAAGGTCACTTGATCATAGGCCTGTTGTAAACTGCCACTTATTTCTGGAACATGAGAATGTTTGCTGGCAATAAGTTGGGCATTACTTAGGTTGCCTTCGGCAATAGCTACCGGGGTACGAAGTTCGTGACTGATGACGCTAATAAATTCGTCCCGTTCTTCTTCTAGTGATTTTTCGCGGGTGATGTCGCGCAGTACTATCACAAACCCTTGATCAGATTTGCCAAAACCAAGGTGTACGGGCGCAATACTGATGTAAAGATTTATCAAAGTGCCGTCACTGTATTTAAAGCGGTGGTCACGGGATGAGGTGTTGGTTTTTGTCTGCTTGACCAGATTGGTGATGGTAACGTGCTTGTTATCTTTATCTATAAGATGGAGAACTTCGGAAAGATCGGTGCCCTCGTGAAGACCGTGTATGTCTAGCAGATCAAGAGCGGCCGCATTATAGACAATTACCTTGAGGTTTTTGTCGGTCGTAACTACCCCATCGGTCATGCTATTAATTAACGTATTGAGTCGTTGCCTCTCGACAGATTCATCGGTTTTTACAATTTTGGGTTGTTTTGCTTTGGTTTTGGTTGTTGTTGGCATAAGCACTATCTATTATGTCACATCCAGAGGTTGAATTGCGAGAGATTAGGCGTTAATTTGAGGCTTGTGATTATGCAAACTCTTACGTCTTTGCTTGGCGCCGGGCATGGCGGTTTCGAAGATACGCCAAAAAACGGCCCCGTGATGTAGGGCTTTGGTATGTGTTAGTTCATGGACTAGCACGTAGTCGATTAAGTCCCATGGCAGTTGCATCAAGAACAAATTAAGAGTTATTTCTTGTTTGTTATTGCAGCTTCCCCATCTGGCTTTTAACTGACGCACAGACACGCTTTTAAATTCGAAATCATGTTTATCGGCCAGATCACGAAGTCTTTTGGGCAATAAATTCTCGGCCTGTTCGCGGAGGGCTTTGATGGCAACCTTCTCGGCGGCTTTTTGGACAGACGGACTATCCCAATTAAGGCTGTCTGGAAAGGTTACCCAAAGTTCACTGCCCTTTTGGCGAGTAGATACTTTTTGGTTGGTGCTACTAGGCTTAAAGTAGAGGTGATGAAACTTGCCAATGGCCGTTCCGTTTTTAATTATTTCTGGACGAATTCGATTAGCCAAGATCCAATCTGTTTTGGTTCGGGCAAAAGCGATAGCCGCTTGGTACGGGGCCCATTTGGGCAGAGTTACCTTTACGGTTCCGTCACTACCAATGCTAATCCGGATAGATTTAGATTTAGCATGCTTGACCAGCATTACCTCCCCTACTTCGGGAAGTTCAATAGTTTTCATTAGCGGATTAGAATGTTGCGACGGGCGTTGTCGACTCTTCCGCCGCGCAACTGGTTTGGTACAAGGTTAACGAGTCCTGGCTTAACAACGCTAGCCGATGCGGTACCGCTGGCCACAAGACCAAGTTCGTATAGACGCTTAAGAACAGCACTGCGCTGAGTGTTAACGGTATGCTTACCGCTAATAACAATGTAATCTTCGTTTTTAGGATTCTGCATTTCCTGGATTACCATCTGGAAAGATTCACGGGTGTGAGGAGCGGCATATTTGTCGTCCAGCTTGCGTCGGTCTCGGTGAGCAAGTCGAGCGTAGGCGCTATCGCTGTCTATCTGTAGCCAGATCATGATTGGTTCGGCCTTACTGCGTCGGGCAATATTGCGTAGTTCTCGACGTTCAGAAAGCTTAATGGCGTTGGCATCAAAGATGACGCTCATGCCAGCACTAAGGAATTCCTCGGTCATGTACAGCATTAGGTGCTTAACAATTTCGTTTTCTTCGTTGTCATAACGAGGCTCTTCGAAAAGCTCGCCACGGATACGGTCGCCATGGACATGAGCTGCTTGGAGTGTCTCGCTTAGATCACGTGCAAAGTGCGTCTTTCCGGCACCGGGATATCCGTACAACATTACTAGAATGGGTTTAGTGGGAGTTACCTTGCTCATAGATTCACTTATTGTATAACAAATACTATAAGTAGAAAAATTTGCATTCCATATAACGCAATTATTAAGTTAATATATCTTGTACTTTTAGGCACAAATCTGGTTTGGCTGTATAATATGCTAAGTGAAAACGTATAAAATTACGACAAAAAAGACTAAATCCAAGAACAAACATTATTTGAGAAATAGAAAACTCAATAATATGATTGGCTTCTTTAATTTTAAATATTTAATAACTTTATTGCTGTTTACCATATCACTTATACTGATCGCTTCATACGATGAGCCAATTGCCATAAATAACAAGCCTGGAATACCTGTATTACATAATGATTCAGTAGTTGATGAACTATTAAAACCCAAAGATACTAAGGATAAATCCAAGGATAAAATAGTAGTAGGACAAAGAAAGCTATTCGTAGACCCAGATAGTTCAGCTTTTATTGCATTAAGAAAGGCAAATAATAAGGACAAAAATAAGTTATCAATACTTGCTAATACTCCGACCGGAATATGGCAATCTGCAAGTTCCGATATTAATACTTTCTCAACAAAGATTAATCAAGCTAGAAAGAACAATCAAATTCCGATTGTTGTTCTGTATGCAGTACCAAACATAGGTTGCGGAAATTCTGGTAAGTCGTCAGTGGAAACATATTTACAATGGCTAAAGCAGAGGGCAAAAGTTCTTGATGGTACAGAATCAATTGTGATTTTAGAACCAGATTCGGTAGCAATGTATTACTGTTTAAATTCTACACAGTTAGCAACCCGTAAATCTGCTCTCAACTCTGCCATCAGTGAACTTTCAAAGACAGATGCAAAAATATATGTCGATGCTGGCCATTCCTCATGGCAAGGTGTGGATAAGATGGTAAGTAATCTTAACACCTTAAATATGGGCTTGGCTGACGGAATTAGTGTAAATGTATCGAATTTTCAAACTAACTCGAGTTCTGAAGAATATGTTCTATCGATTCTAGATAGGCTAAAAAATGATAAGTTAACAGGTGTCATCGATACTAGTAGAAATGGAAATGGGCCAAAAGATGGTCAGTGGTGTAATCCTTTAGGACGTAAGATTGGTACAAAGTCGGTCCTGAATGGTAATAGTAGAATTGCCGGCTACTTATGGATAAAAGTACCTGGAGAGTCTGATGGAAGTGGCAATGATTGCAATAATGGCACTAAAGAAGGCACTTTTTGGCAAGATTATGCTCTAGATTTAGTACCATAAGTTTTTAGGGATAGTTTTTAGAATTCAACTTATACAGTATTAGAGACCTTCGGATTGAATGTAACTAATCAATTACTTAAAAGATTAACCTTTAAGTTTTTTGTGAATGAGTTTTGCCGCAGTCTCACCATCTCGGACTGCATAGTTGGTGCCACGATCTTGTGGGAAGATCTGCGAAAAGTTTGATAGATATACGTTTTCAATTGGCGTCTTAATACCTGTTAGTTTGTCATCCTGATAACCAACATCGACTATATGTTGAGCATTTCGGAATTTAAAAACATGAGACTCGTCTATTAATTTTGTATCAAAATCTGGGAATAGATCTTTAAGACCCTTAAACCATTTCTTACGTATCTGGTCTTCTGACTGAGCCATTATGGGGTTGTCGTGAGTTACGTAATCGCCAATATAATAGACATGATTGCCGTCATACGGCTTGGTGTTCTTGGTGAGTGCTGTCAGACTTAAGGCTACGAGGAATGGAGCATCTTTGTCTTGAAACTGATGCCAATAATAGTCGCTAATTGCTTGTGGAGTAGATATTACCATCAGCACTGCATCAAGGTAGTCGATACTGGTAAGTTTATTTATATATTCAGTTGGAACTGATTTTTCAGTTTCAATTTGCTTAGCAAATATGTAGCTCGGTACTGTTGAGATGACTGAATCATAGGTTACTTCTTGGCCATTTGCCTTTAATACTACCTTGCCTTTATCGGCCGAATTTATACTTTGAACTGGAGTCTCTGTATGAATACCAGCTTTGAGTTTCTTGAGATCAGCAACTAGTGCTTCGGTAACTGAATTAAAACCACCGTCATAGTATCCAAGGCGTTCGAATTTCTCGCCAGCTTTCTTGGCATCCTGCCTTTGTTTGATTCTTCCCCATAGCCATGCCATGGTAACTTGGTCGTAGTATTTATCGAATTTTCCAAAAAGTAGTGGTTCCCAAAGCGCACTTGTAACTTTTCTTCCGTTGTACTTATTTAGCCAATCCATTGCAGCAATTCTTGAAAGCGGCTCCCATTTTTTGACCCTCTCAAGATATAGAGAAATGAAACCGGTTCTAATTTTCCCAATAAAACTAATTCCTGGGTATTTGAGTAAATCCAATGGTGTCATAAATGGGTATAGTTTACCTTTATAGAAAGAGCCTATTGAGCTTCTATGAAAATTCAATTTATTATCAATTCTAAGCTCTTTGCTTAGCTTGATAATATATTTGTCAGTTGGATATAAGAAGTGATACGCCCGTTCCAGGTGAGCGCCATTCTTCAGAGTAAAACCGGCGACTAATCCACCGAGTTCTTTTTGGGCTTCATAAATATCTACTTTATATCCCAATAAAGCCAGTCTTCTTGCAGCAACTAATCCTGTGAATCCACCTCCAATTATAGCTATCTTTTTCTTTGCCATTTGGTCTCCTTATTTGAATGCAACGAACTTATTAAGTAAAAATTGAGTTGCAGCGACTATAACAGTAGCAATTAATTTTACAAACTTATCATTAAGCCCGATTATGTTAAACCCTATAAAAACCAGACTTGCTCCTAGAATAGTCCCAAAACCATTGATTGATGCATATGCTAGAAATCGTTTTTTAAGATTATCTTTTTTCTGAAAAGTAAAATGTGCATTAAGTGGAAATGTTAGAGTGGCGGCTGATGCAGCAGACAGAAAACTAGCTAATGACGGAGTTATATCTAGCGCATCCCTGAAAACTAAAAATAAAGCTAAATCAATCGAAATTCCAACAAGACCTACCCACGTATAGGACAAAGTTTCTCGCACATTAAAATGTGCAGCCGTACTTATTAATTTATCTTTAATGATGGTTCTCTCAAGTGTATTAGTTTCTACTATTGTTGACAACTATACTATCTTGCTGTATAAAAATCAATTAGAATCTTATAAACCTTTGGAGTAATTTGAAAACGTTAAATAAAAGCGCTTGGCTTGTTATGCCAACTTATCAAGAGGCTGACAATATTGTCGACATTTTGAGTAAAGTGTCTCAAGTTAAAGATACTTTAACTGATGTGAATCTTTATGCAGTAGTAGTTGATAGTTCATCCCCTGACGGCACTGCGAAATTAGCAGAAGATTTTATAGACAGCAATGGCCTTAGATCTTCTATAAAGGTTATTGAAGAAAGTAGGAGGGGGCTTGGCCGGGCGTATGATACTGGATTCCAGTACGCTATAAAACAGGGTGCAGACATACTGATACAAATGGACTCTGACCTTTCTCATGACCCTTCAGAGATACCTGAACTAATAGATAGTATTGTTAATGGTGCAGATATGGCAATTGGTTCTCGTTATGTTCCTGGAGGATATATCCCTGGAGAATGGCCTGTAATTCGAGTTATTAATAGTCGTGTAGCTCGTTTTACAGCCAGAAATATAGGGGGCATTACCCGAGAAGTAAATGATCCGACTGCAGGATTCCGGGCTATTCGTTCAAACGTTATTACTGACCTTGATTTTAAGGCTGGGGCTGCAAGTGGTTATGTCATTCAGGTTAAGCTTGTAGATAAGGCGGCGAAAGCTGGATATATTATCAAAGAAATACCAATATCATTCGCAGATCGTCAATTTGGTTCTTCAAAGATACGAACAAAAGATATAAGGCAGTTTGTATGGTTCTGTATAAAGCTTCGAGTACAAAAATAGACCAAAATAATTCTATTTATACTAATAATATCCAATTTCGTAATATTTCACGAGAACTGTTAAACTACATATAAATTATGTCAATCATTCTGTACGTATACATTATATTTCTTTGTCTTATGATTGCTCAGAGCTGCGCAATGCTCTACCTAAATCTATATGTTTGGATGGATGAAGATAGGCTTGCAGATTCTGGCTCTCCAAAAAAAAATCTAAAAGCAAAACATACTTTTACAATTATGCTTCCTGCATATCATGAAGAAGCTGTACTTGGTCAAACGATATCCGAAATTAGTAAAATGCGCTACCCTAAGAAACTATTTGAGATTCTAGTTATACTCCAACCTAGCGATACGGGAACAATCAATGTAGCTAAACAGGCTATTAAAAAAAATAAACTTAAGAATGCCAAGATTGTTATCGTAGACGCTAATCATTTGCCATTAAATAAACCTTATCAAATGAACGTAGCACTAGAGTTGGCCAAGTATGATCATGTAGTAATTTTTGATTCCGAGGATCAAGTTCATTCCAAGATTCTTGCAATTGCAAATACAATATATCAAGAAAAAGATGTTGATATTATCCAGGCGGGCGTGCAGTTAGTAAATTATTCAGATCGATGGTTCAGTTCGGCAAATGTTCTAGAATATTTCTTTTGGTTCAAATCAAGAATGCATGCACATATGAAAGCACAGGTTGCTCCGCTAGGCGGTAACACGGTTTTTTTCAAGACCAAACAACTTCGCGAGATTGGTGGCTGGAACGAAAATTGTTTAACAGAAGATGCAGAGATAGGTTTACGACTTTGTAGCCAGGGGGCTGTTATGTGCGCTACATATGATGCTGAATTTGTTACCAAGGAAGAGACTCCGCTTACTATTGAACAGTTTATAAAACAAAGAACACGCTGGTGCCAAGGATTCTTACAAATAATAAGTAATAAAACAATAAAACTTCTACCAACCAGAAAACAACGTATGATAGCCTACTATCTTTTGGGCTTCCCGGTAGCCCAAGCCATAATAGTTTTGGCCTCTCCGATAATTGTTGTTTATGGAATATTGGGTAACATGCCTTTGATAATAAGCATTTTAAGTTTCATACCAGTGCTTCTAGTACTAGCTCTTTTAGCCATGCAAATAGTTGGTCTTTATGAATTCGTCAGAGAACAAAGAATGAAATTTAAGTTTAAGGGATTCTTCTGGTTAGTTTTAGGATTTATACCATATCAGTTAATGCTAAGTTATGGCGCACTTAGAGCATGCAAAAGGCATTTTAGTAAGATTACAAACTGGGAAAAGACAACTCATGTTGGAGCACACAGAAATATCTCAGAGCCAGGTAGAATCTCATGATTAAAAATATAATTAATATATTCGAAACAAATTTAAAGTACATCTATAGTAGGTTGATGCTTCATCCTGATTTTATAATAGTTTCAATCTTAGTGATTCTAAAGATCATCTCAATGATTATCAATATTGGTGGATATCCTTACATCGAGAACGATGAAGCGACCTATACGCTAAGGGCGATGAGCTTCGCTGAAAATGGAAAACTAGATTACTACACTTATTGGTACGACCACGCTCCCGTTGGCTGGATACTGATGAGTCCACTACTCCTTATTAATAGCTTAGTGGGCCATAGTATTGATGAAATATTACTTTTAAGATTGTTTATGGTAGTCCTGGCGGCTGCTAGTGTCGCATTAACCTATTTTATTGGACTTAAATTATTCAAGCGGAGATTGCCATCAATTATAGCTGCAATAGTAATTATATCTAGCCCCCTAGCTGCTTATTATCAAAGACGAGTTCTTTTAGATAATGTAATGATCTTTGTTGTACTTGCAAGCGTTCTAATATTACTTCATAAACCAAAGAAACTTTCGTCATATGCCATTAGCGGCGCAGTGTTTGGAGTAGCTATACTCAGTAAGATAAATGCATTTTTCTTGATTCCTGCTATGTGGTTAATGATTTGGCAGCAGCAAGCTCATAAGATTATAAGGAGGCATGCAGTAGTTTTATGGACAATGTTTATGGGGAGCGTAACTTCTTTGTGGCTTTTGTATGCGGGATTAAAAGGTGAATTATTGCCGTATAATGCCCATCCCGAAACCGGAGATTTTGAAAAGATTACCTTAATCGATACATTGAAATTTCAATCTGCTCGTGGTGGAGAGCCAAAATTTCCATGGGATCCAACTAGTAATATTTACCCAAATGCAATTGATTGGTTTAATAGGGATAAACTTCTGGTTATCTTATTCTCGATATCATTTATTATTTGTACTCTACTTCTACTTAATAAAGTCCATCGTAAAAAATTACTATTCATATGGTTGGTGGTTATCTTATTCTCGATATTTATAATTCGCGGTGGAGTCGTACTGGGCTTTTACTTCTTGCCATTATTACCGTTTGGCAGTTTGCTTATTGGATATACTATCACTCAGCTAATAAGAATATTTCCAGTTAAGCGACTAAGAAAATTTGCTTTAATTACTCTAGCTCTTGCCTTGTTAATTACAAATGCACTACCTTTATACCGACAGTGGGATAAAGACGAGACATCAAATCAACTTAAAGCTGTTCAGTGGATTAGCAATAATGTTAAGAATAAGGATGCACTGATAATATCTGACAATTATGCCCTTCCCTATCTTATAGAAGATGGTTACAAGAATGTCGATTATCAGTTTAAAGTAGAGTATGATCCTGAAATTAATGAACGCAAATACAAAGATGATTGGAGAAATGGCGTCTATATTATAGTCAGCCATGAAGTATTACGCCAAATAAAAGAAGGCACCACTCCATTTGTTAGGGCCGCATTTGATCATAGCGTAAAGGTGGCAGATTTTACGACCGGTTCATCGAGCTATATCAACACTAGTAAATACATTAGTACTAATGGAGACTGGGCACAAGTTTATCAGATTAAATCTGACGCCGGTGTTTACTTGCAAGATGCATGGCAGGCTTATAAGCAAACGTACATTCGTTCTTATGGCCAAGTTGTTAACGATACTAGAAAAAAGACTAAGATAACCACATCGTATAATCAAGCAATTACAATGCAAATGGCTGTTGCCGAAAATGACCAGCCAACTTTTGATGGCGTATGGCAATGGGCTAAAGATCATTTCCAAAACAGGACCCAAGATTCACTTCTGTCGAGCGAATGGGTGTCCGATAAGGATGACCAAGGAAAATTGTTGGATTCAAATACAAATTCTTTGGCCGATGCTCAAACTGCAGTAGGTCTATTGCAGGCATATCAGAAATGGGGAAATATAAAGTATTTAAGTGAGGCTCAAAATATAATATCTGATATTAAGAAGTTCGAGTTTAGGAAACTTGGAAATAGATATGTGCAGATACCCTTCACGACCCAGAAGGATCTAAGCTCGTACACTATTAACCCAAGCTATAGCGATCCATATTCATATAGCATGTTCGAGAAGTTTGACCTTAAGAATAAGGATTTCTGGAACAAAGCTGGTAAAGATTACTATAAATTTATTGATACTCTTCAGGAAGATAATAAATTCAGCTTAGTTCCAGACTGGATAACCATGAATTCTAGGGGCGTAGTTGTCGCTTCCCCTCCAAATAGTGGCTCCGATAGTTATGGTTACGAAGCATTCCGTATATCGCAAACTCTATCCAGAAGCTTCACAATTGCTAATGATAAACGAGCTTTAAAGCCTCTCAAAAAGCTGGCGACTTTTTACGAGACGCAAATTAATTCAAAGAATGGGGCCACCAATAACCTATTTGCAATCTACGATCTAAAGGCAAAACCAATTGTTAATTATGAGGATGTATCTACGAACGTATCTATGCTCTCTGCTTTGCGTATAACTAGCAGTACACAGGTAAATACTCTAGAAAACACAAAGATTGCAGGCCAGTATAAAATGGATGGATATTGGGGGCCAGATGCTTTTAATATCAGAAATCAGCAAGCTGCCTGGAAATACTATGATTTATTCTATGACCGAGTTGAGTAGTCCTTTGAGCCGTAATTATTAGTCATATGATTAGCATTAAATTTGAGAGTAAACATAAATTGCCTGGCGATGTGTATTCTTTGTCATTTATTCCGGAATTTCCAGTAAGTTTTTCGCCGGGACAATCGATACAGATTTTCATAAATGATTATGAGCATCAATTATATTCAATTGCACCTGGATCCAGTACTCTCAATATACGCATCGTAACTAAGCTAACTGGTAGTAGTACTTTTAAACTTGCTCTTTCGCGACTAAAAAGTGGCGATACACTAAGAATGAAGATAGATGACAATCTATCGCCATTCTCGATTGATGCTAATAACGTCTTATTCCTTGCTCAAGGCTTAGCTATAACGCCTTTTATATCATTTCTAGATCAAAAGACATTAATAAAACCACCTATAAGTACAATCATCCATGTTTCAAGTGGTGATCATTTATTTAAGACTGACGCCATGAAGCATGCAGATAAGTCATTCTTTCCTGCTAGCAAAAATAACTTTATTAAGTTGCTTAAATCAAATATTGACGAAGAAGACTTTGATATTATAAATATCGCAGGTTCACAGGATTTTGTGATAGAAACTGTGTGTTACCTTATTTCACAAGGTATAAAATTCAGTAGACTTAAATTTGAGCCAGATTACCTAACTTTATCAGATATTAATTAGTAGTATATCAATATAATATTAGACAATGTTTCAATAATACTGATTACTCCGTGACAGAAGTAGATTTTTCGATTATTATATCTGTTGTATGAACAGACTGCCTGTTCGACCATAGGGGTATAGTACAGCGGCTAGTATATGGGTCTCCAAAACCTAAGACCGTGGTTCGATTCCACGTACCCCTGCCAATTTAAAACAGCTCATCCAAGGATGGGCTTTTTAAATTACCGGAACTGGCATTGGTCCACGGTCGGCGAACAGAGAGAGCGTAGACCGTGCGTTCGTTCATGAGTAGCTCTCGCAGAAGCTTGCTTCGAGAAAGCTACGAAATGTTGTCTCCCACGTACCCCTGCCAAAACATGAACTCGACGATACGACGAGTTTTTTTGTTATAAAATCCGATGTACTCTCCTGTATATTTCTGAGCCATTCTTGCGTATGCTACCATTATGCATATGCTTAACATGGCAAACTCACTGGTCATCTGTAATGAGGGTACGCCTCAGGTAGATGTATTCTATAAATTAAGATTATTCCTGATCGTACTTACGATAATTCTGGTTTTATGCCAGATCGTATTTAGCATAACTAAACGGCCTGGACTGAAACGAGTCAGCAAAGGATTAAGTATTGTTTTGTTTATGGGTACACTATTGGCGACCGGTCTTTATTTTGTCGGTGACTCGTCGCCACGCTATATGAAAGGCAATTGCAATAGTTCGTCTGGTTCCGAGAAGCCAACAATTTATGTAGAGCCACCGCAACGTAGTGAATAGGCCATATTCACCAGATATTTGTGTATTATTCAGTCGTGGAGAGCACTGCAGCTGCTATCACAAGTTTATATTTACCAGACCAGGTATAGTTAGATAATTGTCCGCCCGCTCCTAACAAAAGGATATATGTGTTGTTGCCTTCAAGGCTAAAGATTATCCTAATGGGGGAAGAGTACGAAGTTTAAGTTAGCCGAAACTATATTAACAAACGATTTGATCTGGTGATGGCTGGTCTTCTTCGCCCCAATCTATAGGGGCATTTACCTTAATAAAGAATTCAGCAACGCGCGGTACGCGACTATATAATCGAGCCATTAAGTAGATACTTTTTTCTTTAATGGTTGGGTATGCATCTTCTATAAGTACTCCGCCCTCTTGCAACTGGGTATCCATCATATCGCCAAAGGTCTCGGCTTTTTCTTCGGCTGCATTTTTTAACGAGTAATAAGATACCGCTTGAGCATCTTGTTGCATCTGCTTGGCAATAGCCTCGTATTTACAGTATGTTTTAGCGTCTTTATTGCGCCATGCTTCGGTCAAGCCAGGATTGGCAGAGTACCAGTTACTGATTGATTCGACCGTCACTACTTTGCTGACGTCTGCTCCCTCGTTCTCGTAAATGATCCCGTCGCTGAGCTTATGATAGGCTGGATCGGTATACATCAAATTAGGATCGTCGTCACACTGCTGGTTGTCTACCATGTGGTATAGCTCATGTGCATAGGTGCGTCGTTCCAGATATCCATTTACGTTAACTACATATACACCAGGATTGTCTAAAGGTACATAAGCATGGACCATCGAGCCGTCAGCGAATTCAGGTATATAGGTCAGGACAACTTGTTTTAAGCCGGCTAATTTAAAGAGCTCTTCTGGGGTGATCCCCAGATTCTCCATGAGTTTTGTTATGTTGTTTTTGGCATTGACCCCTTCTAGCTCGATTTCTGTGGGCGCACGTTCTCCTTCGTTAAGATATGTAAACGGAAATTCATCATTGCTTACGGAGATTTCGATACCAAAAAGCTTGCTGAACTGATTTGCACTATCTATATAAGTACTAAATGGAATCTGACGACCTTCTGGATTGTAGCCATCTTCCCGTAATTCTTTGTCGTAGGCCATATAATCGTGCGTTTCAAGTCCTAGCTGGTCTGCAATGTGCTTGTTGATGTCTACAAGGGCACGTTCCGTATGACGACCCTTAAAGTGACTGGCAGCTTGTTCGTCCATGCCACTTACTGTTCGTTCCTGCACGTATGGATCGGTCGGCGCATCTAGAAGAGCGTTAATTGCTGCAATGTCTTGAGAGGTCGGTTCGTCACAGGCGGCTAACGGTGCTTCTATTTGGCGCTCCGAACCTGGAGTAACGGCTAGTAATGCCAGTGCAGAAACAACTGGGGCAACCCGGCCCATGACAATTCGCCTGACATGGTCAAACCTACCTGCCGAGAACTCTGGTGACATTTCATTATTCATTATAATATTCTAACATAAAAACACAAAAACGCAACAACGCAACAAGTGAGAAGAGTATGAACTAAGCTAGTTCGCTAGGTAGGCTGTCGATTCCGCCCATATCATGAGCATCGGTAAACCCTGCCCCGCCTAGGAGGCGTTGGGCTTCTGATGACCTGTTGCCGGAGCGGCAGAAGACGAAGACGGGTGCATCTTTTGGAATGTTGGGAAAACGTCCTTCGGTCATTTGGCGGACATCCCAGTGCATGGCACTGCTGATGTTTTGCTCGGCGACCTCCTCGTCACTACGGACATCTATGAGGTAGGCACGTTGGTTTTTGATGTTTTCTATTTCTGCACGAGTAAGTTCATGAAGCATATCTACAGTATAACGAGTGGTCCAAGTATTTGCATCAGGCGTATAATTTATATGGAGGATAGGCTATGAATAAACAATGTCAAAGTTGTGGAATGCCACTAAATACAAAGAAGGCTGGCGATTGTCGGGGCACCGAAAAAGACGGTACTAAAAGCGAGAAATGGTGCAAGCTATGCTATCAAGACGGGGTTTTTATCGGCGGAGATTGCACACTGACCGAAATGCGTAAAATTGTCGATGATGCATTGGTAGAAAACGGGAGCGGACGACTTATGCGCTGGATGGCACAGAAGCAACTACCGCGCCTTGAACGCTGGAAGAGACGCTAAGCACTCATCACGAAAAAGCAGGCACGTACGGTGCCTGCTTCGCAAGGCGAGCAGTGGCATGCAGAATATGCTTTAGCTGTTTCATGAGAACCCAAAGTGTACGGCAGTGCCCACTGTTTCGGATAATTTGAACAAATATAAAAGCGCCTCCTTGTCGCCGGATTAAACTTTCGCCTTAGTATGCGATTGCTTAGTCACGGCAGGGGGCGCTCCACGAGGCTGCTACTGCAATGGTTGGGTCAATGCTGTTTCGGTGCTCGCCATAGTCACTGGATGCTAACTTGCGTGCAGAGCGATGTGCTCCATATCTATATTATAGGACATCCAAGAGATATTGCAAGGATAAACAGTATCAGCAGCGTTGCCTTTTCTTGTCTATGACCGACGAATTATTCCTAGAAGCAATACAGTACTAATGCCCAGGATTGCAAAAGAAAGTGTGTTTGCCCATTGAATGTTTTGGCCCGTACTTGCAAGCGTTGGGGCGGGAGCGACGGTTGTGGTTGATGATGGCACTACGGTATTAATTACGGGTGCAGGATCAACATCGGTTATCGACAGAACAAAATTCCCGCTAAATCCATCGTAAAATTCCGAATCAGAATCTATAGTAAACGAGACTGTAACAGAGTCTCCAGTGTTATGCTTATTGTCCAAAAGCGCTGTGACGGTAAATATCTTAGCTTGAGACCATTCGACTTGAGTGTATTCGACCGGGTTAGGATCGATGGCCACGCGGCTGGGGTCGCTGGATGTCAGATTGATGTGCAAATATGCCGGGCCGGGCCCTGGCCCGATTATGGGCTCATCTAAATTGACCTGGACAGCCGTTGATTGACCTTCGATCAGGGAGTTGCCTGCAGGTGTTAGAGTCACTTTACTGGCCGCAGATACAGGTATAGACAACGAACAGAAAGTTAGTACAAAGATTAGGAGTGCTACAAAACGTCTTTTCATTGGTATCCTACACAACAATATTGTTACCTTTACTGTATCAAATAACGTAAGCGTTATCTATTAACAACTAGTACGTTGTGCCGTAGTGTCGAAGTCCGGAGGGGATATACTTGTTGATAACGCCGTCTGTGGGGATGGGTTGTGCTTGGTTATGTAGAGCATTGAGTGTGGCCGTTGGTTTTCCGTCTGCCGATACTAAATTATTCCCGCTTTTGCTGCCCTGCTCTAGCCCGGGGATGCTGACCGGAGCTGAAGCCAACGCTTCAGCGAAGCTGGCGCTGGTGTTGTAGCGACCTTGTTTGGTGATAGCAATGTTGCCCGCACCATTAGCGTAGACATTATTGTTCATGACGGTCTGGGCAACGCCAAGTCCAGTATTGGCTTTATGGATAACGGTATTCAACTCTACTGAAGTGCCGGCATTAATGTTGGTAATGCACAGTGCTGTAACGCCACCACAGTATCCCTGGCCTGTGGGATAAGCGATTATGTTATTGATCATGATATCGATGGCTGGTATCCACGTCATGGTTGGCGGTAGTGGGCGAACGGTGTCGCGATCACTACTATATGAGTTCCCACACAGCGGTTGTGCTGGGTCGGAGCAGCCAGGAGCTGATCGCTCATCTACATAGACAGCTACTACATCCGATCCACCGATAATGGTGTTGTTTATCAGTTTCAGTCCCGATGACCCAGCTAATTTAACAGCTCGGGCTGATCCTGTAGCTGTAATATAGTTATTTATCAGATATAGATTATCGGAGATTTCGAAGAATACCCCAGAGCTCGCATTATTAACAATACGATTCCCGGCAACTTGGACGTCTAAGTTACTTTGATCGAACCATAGTCCAGGTCCCTTGTTATCACTGATATCGCTATTAACAACCGTAGTATTCCTAGTTCGTGAAGTTTTAAGTGCACCAGCCTGGATGGAGGTAGTGAATTCGTCGAACTGGTTCATGTTGGTGATCTTAACGGCTTGCATGCTAAAGCCTTCGGTATAAAGGGCGCTGACGCCCATCCAGTTGGAAGATGAAATGCTGACATTTTGCATGACGCTATTGGTATTTATATGACTATCGCCCAAGTAGGCGACCGATATAAAGGCTGAATCTGATATGTCGACATTGATAAGTTTACTGTTGTCCGCCGTGGCCATAAACTTAATTACCCCATAGTCGTTGGCACTATTGGAATAACGAGTGACTTTTAGGCCTTGAATGGTGCTGTTGCCGGCATGCACCGTGGCAAACGTATCTTTGCTAGACACGGCTACGTCACCCTTGGCCACGTCGGCAGCGCTAAGATATATCCGCCCAGAAGCAGCATCCACCCAGAATTTTCCAGCCCCTAGGGAAGCTTTTGCAGTAACTTGGGTTAGCTGCGTATTCCCCACCCAAGCTTGGTCGGGAAATTTTCCGACACCGTCACCATTCAGTCCTTGTCCGGTAGTAAACGATAACCCGCTACCATCAGTGACCGGCTGTGCAGTGTAGCTGTGATATGAGTTACTTCCTTCGGTGGTCCATCCAGATGAAAATGATTGAGATCCATCGAACACTGGTGTTTCGCCCGGGTAGGCTGTGATGGTAATGCTCTTGTTGGGAGCGATAATAATGCCACCTTCGTTGTAGTTACCCTGGCGCACTACCACAGTATCCCCGCTTGCCGAGGCGGTGTAGGCTTTAGCAATTGTGGCATAGGGCGAACTACTTGTACCATTTCCGGTAGTATCGTTGCCGTTGTCGTCTACATAGCGTTGGGTTCCGATTAGGCTGCTTAGACTATACTGCACAGGCAGCTTGGCGCCCGCTAAGCTCGCACAACCGTTTGTTGCTCCAAATTGGACACTTGTGCCGCCCGAGGCGGCTTGGCTGTTTACGGTGTTCGCACAGCCCGCTATGACCCCTTCTTCTGCCTCGGAGCTTGTACCAATAGTCGCCGCCGAAGAAATTGCGATAATAATTATCCCAATTAAGGCGAATGCGCTAACCAGTATGATGCCCCGAAATCGACTGGTGGACTTTTTAGAAACCATTAGAGTTATTTTATATCAATTACATCTAATCTCGAAGGCATCTACGCCATCGGTCGCCCAGAAATGGTACGATACGGCCTCACCTTCCTGGTGCCGGCGAACATTTTTAACTTGGCTGATAGCGTATTCTCTGCCGGCCCACGATACGGTAAGCAACGGCATGGCGTCAGGGGCATGTCCAAGTATTCGTTCCATGTTTGTTCTTGGTTGCTCATGCATGGTGTCCCCCGATGACTAGGATACGCATATCCGGCACTAATGTTTTTGCATCGTCGTACCGCATACCAGCCCTAACTCCAAGGATCTTGGCCTCACGGGAGCACGACATAATGACACGTCGGCTGGTAGCGAAGGCCCAGGTTTTCTTAAGTTGTTGTTCGTCGGCCATAGCTAAGGTGGTTTGTAAGAGTGTGTTCATGAGATTTCTCCAAATTTTGAGTGATAAAAATTCAACTGAGAGATTCAGCTGGAACGGAATTTATTTGGAGCTGCCTGCTATAGATTGCCTACCGTTCGGAAGTAATCTAACAGGTATAGCTGAGTGTGGTTCACAGGGACCGAAGTATGATCACCAAAAGTTTATAAAGTCTGCAAACTATGGCTTCTGCTTTCCATGGAAAGGAGCGAGCTCATGCCTCCATGACTACCATCTATTATAGACCTGCATGTCAACTATCCGCTATAGTTAACTACTATGACAAACGTCCGCCGCACATTGGCTCGAGCCATAAAAATAGTTAAAGATAATAAGCTGATTTTTATACTGTGTTGCCTGATATTCGACGCCATAATTATTGTGTTACTTGTCTGTCATTTTATGATTAACCCCTACAAACAGTACGTTCTAGGTTCTAACCCTCAGGTGTTAGCGCAGAACATAGATACGGGTATTGTGCTGGGTGCCGGTGTTGCACCATCAGGTAAGCCGTATAAGGAGCTACAAGCGCGCTTGGATGTAGCTGCCGACGCTCTTGCAGCCGGTCGAGTTAAGCAATTGGTTCTTTCTGGCGACAATCGGTTTGAGTATTACAATGAGCCTGCCGCCATGCAGCGTTACTTGGTACAGGAACGAAAAGTCCCAGCTAATGCCCTGATTTTAGATTATGCCGGAAGAAGTACCTACGAATCATGCGAACGGGCTATAAAGGTATTTGGGGTGCACCGGGCAGTAATCTTTAGCGCCGAATCCCACCTACCCCGCGCAATTTACTTATGCCGACACTTTGGTGTAGAAGCCTACGGAGTGTCATCTGGCGTGGAGGCAAATAACAGCTGGCGTCGAGAGCTCGTAGCGCGAGTTAAAGCCGTCTTTAACGTCTATATTTATGGCGAAAAGACTATCTTATAGCAACGCGATCAAAGTAGGCAGGGCCTACCGCCAACGAGCCTGCTAATGCTGCTCCAAGGTTGATACGGTACTTCTCGGCGATCTTTGATTGCTGATTGTTGGATATTTGACTGGCTGGCGCCATCCAGGCTACATCGGTGGCAGTCCTTCTCTTTGGATCCTTGGCATGAGGCATTAACTGGTTTTTACGCAGAATTCTGACTAACTCAGTAGGGATAACATCGGTTACCGACAGTATAAGAGATATTTTTGCCGCAAAAATGGTGTCTATACCATGCTCTTCAGCGTATGCTAACGCTTCGGCATCATTGGCGTAATGACGGTCATCGAGCCGGTAGACCCTGCTAGCCGAGAAATTTCCACTTATATCGCCATTCGATTCGTCATCAAGTGTCGCCTGGATAGTACAGATGTCGACACCATTTTCTCCTACTAGCTGTCCCAATAGTCTATTGCGCAATACTCGAACAGGTGGTTCGGGGTTAATGGACATGGCACGGACAAATACTCCGGTCTGTTCGGCCGTGAGATCTGCGGCACTCGCGAGAGCTACAGGAAGTGCATCGAGGCACTCAGGCGTATATGTACGAGCAATATATAAAGACATGGCAGTAACTACGAAACAAATTCTACTGCTGATGCTATATGGTGTTGGAACTTGGTATCTGGCAGTTCGTCAAGCGCGAATAGACCAAATTCGGCAACTTCAGGTGTAGCCACAAATTTGCTGGCATCCATTTGTGTAAGGATGATGTATCGGTAGTTCGGACTATCGGGTATCAGGGCTTTGATAACCTTCTTGATCTCATCTTCGGTAAGAGTGTAGCCGAGTTCTTCGTTGATCTCTCGGACGGCGGCTTTTAGTACGGATTCATTCTCTTCCATCTTGCCTCCAGGAAGCTTCCAGTTAACATCGTCAACTTCCTGTACAAGTAGAACACGACCCTGTGAGTCGAGATTTACGATTCGCACTACATCTAGTCCTGGATCAGTAGTAATTTCTTGTAATAAGTCGTCGGTATTCATTCGATATAAATTTTATAAAAAATCGCCCCGAGGTTGGGGCGAAATGTTACTTTTTGACTTCGTTTCGTCCTAAGCTCTTCTTGGTCTCGGCGTACCAGACGTGCTTTCGGGCAATTGGGTCATACTTACGAAGACGTAGCTTATCAGGCGTATTCATCGTATTTTTCTTGGTGTAGTAGTGTCGGTGACCGGTTTCTTCCGAAACAAGTCCTACAATCTTTCGTTTATCAGTTTTCTTAGCCATATGAGTGATTATTTTAACAGATAAAGAACACCTTTACCAGTCTTTTCTAGCAAATCTACTTTTGTTGAATTTTGTCAGTCAAAACCATGAGTCTGGAGCTAATTTCTTTTAGTACTTGAATCATGGTATCCGCTTGGCTTTCGTTCATTTCTTCTCCTTAGGTTAACTCTAGTAGTATACCGAGGATAAGTAGGAATGTATGTTAAGTATCTTATAGATCGCATATAAAAAACGCCTAAGAAGGCGCTTGATAATTCGTGGAGCCGTCGTCGGGATTTGAACCCGAGACCCCTGCCTTACCATGGCAGTGCTCTACCACTGAGCTACGACGGCATAACCGA
>CAZIBG010000017.1:0-21921 GCA_964536985.1 uncultured Candidatus Saccharibacteria bacterium
TTAGGCACGCCGCCAGCGTTCATCCTGAGCCAGGATCAAACTCTCCAAAAAGAATTTGTATCTCTAACTTCAGTCGAACATGTGATCCGAAGACCACACTGACTTATTTAATTTCAAACATATTCATATTTCTGATCACTCCCGAAAGAGTGTCAGAGAACTGACGTTGATTTGCACTATTCAATTTTTAACGTTCATCTGGTTCAGGGGCAACTTAATATACGTCCCAAAAAGATCTCCGCTAATATTACCTACCTAAATGCCCTATGTCAAGATATAATCTACCCAAAATAGTAGTTAGATTTACATCAAGATTCAGAAGGTGCTTCTTCGTCTTCTTCCTCATCTTCGGCTTTATCTACTAATGCAAGCGATACAACCGTGTCGTCGTCCTTGAGCCGCATGATGCGTACACCTTGGGTAGCACGGCCCAGCTCAGGGATATCCTTGATGCCCAATCGGATAGTCTGCCCCTGTTGGGAGATGATTATTACTTCTTGAGTGTCGTCGCCGTTGAGTGTCTTAACACCAACCAACTTACCGGTCTTTGTATTAACCACAGCCGAGCGGATACCGACACCGCCGCGAGCGTGTGGCGTAAACTGAGCCACCTTAGTCCGCTTACCGTAGCCCGATTGGCTGATAACAAAGATGCTTGATCCGGCCTTCACGACGTCCATGCCTATGACCTGATCGTCGGTTCGGAGTCGTATTCCACGCACACCACGTGAGGCCCGCCCCATAGGCCGTACGTCCTTCTCGTGGAATCGTATTGCTTGTCCTTGGGAGGTCGAAATAACAATTTCGTTCTCTCCACTGGTCATGCGAATCCACTTAAGCTCATCGCCTTCATCCAAATTAATCGAGATAAGTCCGCTCTGACGAACATTCTGGTACTGCTCGAATGGAGTCTTCTTGACTACACCGCGTACGGTACACATAAACAGGTGTCCTGTTTTATCTAACTTAGAGATATTAATGACTGAGCTAACCTTCTCTTCTGGCTGAAGTTGCAGCAGGTTAACAATTGCTACACCCTTAGCGGTTAGGTTAGTAGCCGGGACCTCGTAGGTCTTGAGACGGAAAACACGACCTTTATTCGTAAAGAAGAGTAGGAAGTCATGAGTACTAGCATTAACTACGTGCTCAATAACATCTTCTTCTCTGGTAGCCATACCTCGCTTGCCCTTGCCGCCTCGGTTCTGCTTACGGTAGTCAGCTATCTGAGATCGCTTGATGTAGTTGGCGGAAGTTAAGGTTACAACCACCTGCTCATCGGGGATAAGATCTTCGTCGGCCATTTTGCCGAGTTCGCCAGGGATAACCTTAGTGCGGCGCTCATCACCATACTGTTCTTTAAGGGCTGTAAGTTCTTTCTTAATGATCGCGAGAATCTTCTTCTCGTCAGCCAAGATGCCTTCCAGCTTAGCGATCAGCTTCATCAGTTCAGCCAACTCATCTTCGATCTTCTGTCGTTCAAGTCCAGTAAGAACGCGAAGTTGCATAGCAAGAATAGCTTTAGCTTGGATCTCACTGAGCTTGAAGCGCTCGATCAGGTTAGTCTGAGCTTCTTCGCTTGTTTTGCTAGCGCGGATAACCTTAATAACTTCATCGATATGATCAAGTGCTATCTTGTAGCCCTCCAGGATGTGGGCGCGGTCCTTAGCCTTACGAAGTTCGTACTCGGTTCGTCGACGAACCACAACCTGACGGTGCTTTATGTGTTCGCTAATAATATCCTTGAGATTGAGGACGCGAGGCTGAATGCCATCGATAAGCGCCATCATGTTGAAGTGGAAACTTTGCTGTAGTGGTGTTAGCTTGTAAAGCTGATTCAAAAGCTTCTTAGGATAAGCATCCTTCTTGAGGTCAAGAACAATACGAACCTCACCACGTGCAGTTTCGTCTCTTAGGTCGCTGATACCCGTAAGTTTCTTCTCCTTAACAAGATCGGCAATCTTGAGCACCAGTGTCTCTTTATTGAGGGCATAAGGGATCTCGGTAATAATTATCTGGCTTCTGCCCTTCTTACCTTCTACAACTTCGGCAACACCTCTAGTGACAACGCCACCACGGCCAGTTGCATATGCCGTTCGGATTGATTCTTTTCCATAGATCACTCCACCGGTTGGGAAGTCCGGTCCCTTGATAAACTCGAGTAGATCGTCGACGGTGGCGTCAGGATTGTCTACTACATGAAGTTCGGCATCAATTAGCTCTGTGAGGTTATGCGGAGGTATATTTGTGGCCATTCCAACGGCAATACCTAGTTGTCCGTTTAACAACAAGTTTGGTAATTTAGCAGGGAGAACAGTAGGTTCTTGGAGGCGAGAATCGTAGTTATCTCGGAAGTCGACAGTCTCTTTTTCGATGTCTTCCAGAATCTCATCTGCCAGGCGCATCATCTTGGCTTCGGTATAACGCATGGCCGCTGGTGGATCTCCATCCATAGAGCCAAAGTTACCCTGACCATTGATGAGCGTGTAGCGCATAGCCCACGGCTGCGCCATACGGACCATTGAGTCGTAGATAGACGAGTCACCATGCGGGTGATAGTCACCCATCACCGCACCAACAACAGTGGCACTCTTGCGGTGCTTGGCCTGGCTACGAAGGCCATCGCGGTTCATAGTGTAGAGAATACGTCGGTGAACAGGCTTAAGGCCATCACGAACATCTGGCAAGGCACGATCAATGATAACGCTCATGGAGTAGCGAAGGTAGCTGTCTTCCATGACGTTTTCCATAGTTCGCAGTTCAACACTCTTGGAGTGGCCTGAATCCATGATGTCGTCAGGCATCACTACGCCACTACGACGCTCATCCATAGACATTTCGGCGGCCTTCTTTTGCTCTTCAGGGTCAATTGTTGGTTCGATAATTTGCTCGTCGTCCATCTTAGATATCCAGGTCCTTTACGAATTTAGCATTGGTGGTAATGAAGTTCTTTCGCGGTTCAACTTCCGAACCCATCAGTTTGTTAAAGATTGCATCAGCTTTTTCAGCGTCTTCAACTTTAACCTGAACTAGAACGCGTCGTTCAGGATCCATTGTTGTGGCAAACAGCTGATCGGCATCCATTTCACCAAGTCCCTTATAGCGCTTTTGCTCTAGATAGCCTGCCTGCTTGATAGGTGGATCATTCGGATCTACTTTAGATCCGTCAGCCTTGCGCTTAGCAATTGCTGCAGTAAGGGCCACATCCAACTGATCCTCATCGTAGATAAAGACGCTTGATTTACGTCCTGGCTTAACTAACTCAAATAGTGGAGGCTTAGCTAAGTACAAATGTCCACCGTCGACAACTGGCTTCATATAACGGAAGAAGAAAGTCATCAGCAAGGTACTAATGTGACTTCCGTCGACATCAGCATCGGTCATGATGATGATACGGTTGTAGCGAAGGCCAGAAACATCAAAGGAATCTTCGATACCAACACCTAGAGCCTTGATAAGGCTAAGGATTTCATTATTTGCTAACATCTTATCTAGACGTGCTCGCTCTACGTTCAGCACCTTACCGCGGAGCGGCAAAATTGCCTGAGTCTTACTGTCACGGCCAGATTTAGCAGAACCACCAGCTGAGTCTCCCTCTACTAAGTAGATTTCGGAATTGGCTGGATCTTTGCTGGAGCAGTCAGAAAGCTTACCAGGCATACTAGCACCTTCGAGGACACCTTTACGAAGGATGTTATCGCGAGCAGCGCGAGCAGCTTTACGAGCACGGGCAGCAAGTAGGGCCTTGCCTACGACCTTCTTGGCAATGCCAGGATGTTCTTCGAGGTAGTAATTTAAGTATTCAGCTAGAACTTGCTCAACATAACCCCTGATTTCTGGGTTACCGAGCTTGTTTTTTGTTTGGCCTTCGAACTGTGGATCGGGAAGCTTAACAAGAATGACTGCCGTAAGACCCTCTCGAGTGTCCTCACCAGATAGATTCTCTTCCTTCTCCTTGAGAAGCCCGTTTTTGCGTGAGTAATCGTTAATTACGCGAGTCAGTGCAGCACGAAAACCAGTTAAGTGCGTTCCACCGTCAGGGTTAAAGACGTTGTTAGCAAAGGCCTTGATTGTTTCGCTATACACTTCGGTGTATTGCATGGCAATTTCGACTTGAACATCGTCAACCGTCTTATCTACATAAAAGACCTCGTCATCAACAGCTTCTTTGCCATGGTTTAGGTGCTTGACGTAGCTCTGGATGCCGCCTTCGAAGTAGAAACCGTAACGTTGACCTGTTCGTTCATCAACAAGACTTGTGTGAATACCCTTAGTTAGATAGGCTGCATGTCGCAAGCGATTAAGAACGGTGTCGTAGTTGATCTTAGTAGTCTCAAAGATCGTATCATCAGGATAGAAAGTGATTTCGGTACCACGAATGTCGGTCTTGCCTGTTTGCTTAAGGTCGCTCCTTGGGACGCCGCGCTCATACTCCTGTTCATAGCGCTTGCCATCCTTATGGACAACGACAACCAGCTTAGTAGATAGCGCATTCACAACACTACTACCTACACCGTGAAGACCACCGGATACTTTATAACCGCCGCCGCCAAACTTACCACCAGCATGAAGTACAGTGAGAACCGTTTCTACAGTGCTCTTACCGGTTTTAGGGTGAATATCTACGGGAATACCGCGACCATCATCGAATACTTTAATGCCGCCATCGGCCTGTAATGTAACCCAGACACCGGTAGCATGCCCGGCCAGTGCTTCGTCGATACCGTTGTCTACGATTTCCCAAATTAGGTGATGAAGTCCATCGACTCCGGTACCACCAATATACATACCCGGTCGCTTGCGAACCGGCTCCAATCCTTCAAGAACTTGAATTTGACCAGAATCGTAATCTTTTTGTTTGCTCACTATAAATAACCCTCATTAGCTTACACAAATTAGTAGACTATTTTCTCCACTCTTGAGCACTAGTATAGATGAAAATCAACACCCGTACAAGATTGTCCTTGATGATATAGTCGGTTCCATGGTTCAATTAAACATAACTGTAATAGAGAAAAAAACACTATGTCCTTGTTTGATAAACTCATAAGCAATCTCCCCTTTAATCCAAGCTTGATCGACCAGGTCAGCTTCTACGGAAAGCGCCTCCGTCAGGAGTCAGGTATTCGACGACTTGGCTTTGCATTTATTGCCATGACTATGGCAGTTCAAATCTTTGCCACAATCTCCCCTGCCCAAGCTGGCGTCTCCTGTGACCCATCCGGCAACGACATAGTGCAGTGTGGATTTAAGTCTAAGGCAGAAGCCGTGAGTCGATGTAATGGTGGCGGGAAACAAGACACTGAGTTCCGCATCATACTCCTTAACTACGGTATCACCTGTGACATGCTGAGTAATTCAACCGAAAAATCAGTTAGCTCAACCGCTTACGGTAACCAGTTAATCTCCGTTGGCCGTAAAGCCTACCAGAAAAGTGGTGAATACTCCGTAAATATTAATGGAGTCGGCAACCTGTTCTGGCGCCCGCTCTCTAGCTGGGGCAGCTTTAATAGCAGAATGCTTGTCACGCAAACGAATGACGGTCAGTTGGTGATGGTTATGTTCGAATGTGGAAACCTTGTCACACTTAAAGACTTTAAACTTAAGCAACCACAACCCGACTCAGACTTGAAGATTCTTAAGTCCAATAGCCCAGCCGGTGAAGTTCGATCAGGCGACACCATAGACTACACCCTGGCCTTCACCAACAAGGGTGGACCGGCAGCATTCTTCAATGTTTACGACATTCTTCCAAACAACGTTTCACTTGTCAGTACAAGCCAGGGTAACTGGAACTTCGAAAATAAGGCGCCAACGCTGCGATGGGACAACAACGCGCCTCCGTTCTATGTCTTTGGAAACACCGACGCTTTCGGCACTCCTGGCTTTATCTTTGTTAAAGTTCGAGTGAACGACCGCGTTCCATCCGGTACAACGCTTTGCAATACTGCCTATCTGATCGACGTGCCTAAGGGTGGCACAGGTACGCGTAAATCAGGTGAGACGCAGGTTTGTAATACCGTAGTCGTAACCTGCCCAGGTAATCAGATCCTCAAAGAAGATCGAATCACCTGTGAGGAAGTCCCTGTACCTGACGCCGTGTGTGTATCACTATCTGCAACCCCTGTAACTAACGACAAAACGAATAAAAAGTATTTGTTTAAGTCTAAGGCGGCCGTTGTTAATGGCGCTAAGGTCAGCAGCTACAGCTACGACCTTGGAGAAGGTACTAAGAAGATGAATGATTCAGACAAGCTCGAAAACACCCTAGAACATGAGTTTAAGACTCCAAAGACATACGATGTGAGTGTTACGGTGGCCTCATCCGTAGGTGATAAAGCAGCACTTACTTGCCGTACAAAGGTAGTGATTAATCCTCCAGACGAAACACCAACAAAAAGCATTAAAAAAGCCGCTGCCAACATCACACAGAAGCAAAGCGACGCTAACGGACAAACGGCCAATGCTGGGGATGTTATTGAATACACCCTAACAACCTCTAACATCAGTAGTGTTGACGACAAAGACACAACTCTACTTACCGAGGATCTGGGAGATGTTTTAGAATACGCCACGCTCGACCTAACAACGCTACAAGGTGGAACATTCGACGCCAAGACTCAAATACTTGCATGGAATGAAAAGGTCACTATTAAGGCCAAGGAATCGATCACTAAGAAGTTCCGTGTAACCGTTAAGAATCCTATTCCGAGCACACCACGACCCGATACCGCCAACAACCGCACCTCTGGCGACCTCTTAATGCATAACTGGTACGGAAACCCTGTCGACATCAAGCTACCTACAACGCCGATAAAGACCACAGAGACCATCAACACTACCCTACCAAAGACAGGGCCAGGAGAGAGCTTACTAGTAGGATTCCTTGTTATGAGCATTGTTGGATACTTCTTTGCCCGTAGCCGCTTACTGGCCAAAGAGTTAGAAATTGTTAAGAATGAATATACAGCAACAGGTGGGGAGATATAATCATGGCCGAGAAACTCAATATTCAACCAGAAGCACCGAGTCAGTCACATGAAATCCATTCATCAGGTCATGAGCAACAGCATCATAAGCAAGAGCACCAGGCAAACCACGCCCCTAGCGAAAAAGAACAGCAAGAGCGCTTAAACTCTATTCGTAACGAAGTTGGCAAACAGGCTCAGTCCGCCGAGAAGGCACACCACGCTGGAGCCGGCCAAGAAAAGAGTAACGTTTCATTACCTCCAGTAAAGCGACAGCTTCAAGCGATGATGCGCGACCGAACACTCAAGCGCATTCGTAAGGAGCTACCTGTTACACAGAGAGCCTTAAGCAAGTTTGTACACGCCAAACCAGTTGAAGCCGTAAGCGCTGTTGGAGAAAAGACTATCGCCCGGCCATACGGCCTACTAGGTGGTGGGTTTTGTGCCCTTGCAGGCAGTATCTTCACCTTTTACATGGCCCGCAACTATGGCTTCAGGTATAACTTATTCCTCTTCTTCACTTTCTTTGTAGCTGGCTATATCCTAGCAACCGTTATAGAAGCAGTCGTTCGAGTATTCAATACAAAGAAATAGTATTACATAAAACTAGTACTCCATACCCAGGCACGTCCTGGGTATTACTTTTTACTGCCTGTTGTTGAGGTAGACTGTATCGTCAGTATTTCCGTCAGAAAGCGATACATGCTGTTCGGTGTTGAGCGGAGGTGTCATAGCCTGGGCAGTCTGGGCTACTGGCTGAAGCGGTTGCTGTGGAGTAACTGGCTGCAGTGGCTGTGCTGGTTGTAGCGGTATGAGGTTGTCAGGCGATAGTGGTGCGGCTGGGCTGGCTGGCTGCGGAGCGAATACAGGCCCCGCAGGCGCTGAATTAACGTTAGCGGGTTGAAGACCCGTGTTTGCAATGTTTGTAGGCTGGAGGGGCTGCTGTGGAGCGTAGCCGGGTGCTTGTGGGGCGGCACTGCGTTTGGTCATCCACTCATCCAGAAACGAACCCGTTCCTACTGGTGCTGGCGCCTTTGCTGCAGCAGGGGCAGCGCCCGGTCGACCTGGACCGCCAAAAGCTTGACTGGCTGCCGGCTTAGGCTGCTCTTTGGTACGTAGTCGCTCCATGATCTCTGCACTCACCTGAGCCTGCGGTCGACCGTACTTAGCAGCGGACAATTGTTTTAATGCTTCACCGAGTTTAGGATTGTTGGCCTCGAGATACGGTAGTCCCGCCATGCTGAATGGCTGTGTTGGAACTCCACCAATCAAGGTTCTGACCACACAGTTATAGCTCGGGATTCTAAGCAAGTCATCTCCGTCGAATAACGGCTGGAAATATCGAGACATAGCCTCTACATCATTCTGACCGATACGGTATGACACCACCGTACCCATGTTTCCAAAGACAGCATCACGGATCTCATCCGACAACTGTGTCGTAAACTGGTTAGCCACTATCAGGTTAAGGTGATATTTTCGAGCTTCGGACATAATAGTTGCAAACGAATCGGTCGAGAAGTTCTGGAACTCATCGACATATAAACAGAAATCTTGACGTTGATCTTCGGGGACATTGGCGCGACTCATAGCAGCAGCCTGGAACTTCATGACAAAGATCATACCCATAAGCTTTGAGTTGAGATCCCCTGTCCTACCCTTACTAAGGTTAACTAGAAGGATCTTCTTATTATCCATGACGTCCCTCAGATCGAATGAGCTTTTTGTCTGACCGATGATATTTCGCATCATTTCGTTAGATAAGAAGGCACCGAACTTACTAACGACCCAGCTGGTAACTTCACCCGATTCGTTGGATCGCTGAGATGCTGGCCATTCTTTTGTCCAGAAATCGAGAACGTTCTGGTCGGTACAATACTTTAGCTTAGCCTTCATAAAATCGGCATCAATGAGAAGTTTTGGAATGTCTACAAAGGTTCCTCCTGCCGGGTCAGCCATAAGTAGCTGGGCGCAGTTGGTAAAGATGTGCTCAAAACGAGCCCCAATCATACCCTGGCGATTAGGGTCATAGAGCTTGTACAGAATGTTGATGGCTTCCTGGATAAGAAAGTCTTTCTGCTCGGGCAACGTAAACTCAAACAAGTTGAGTCCCATCGGAAAGTCCATATCTGCCGGACAGAAGTAAATAACGTCCTCAGCCCGCTCTTTTGGTACAAGAGAAAGTAACTTCTCGGCTGTATCACCGTGCGGATCAACAAAAGCAAATCCGTCCCCATTAAGCATGTCCTGGTAGGCTAAGTTTTCAAGGAAAGTTGATTTACCCGTACCAGTTTGACCGACCACATACATATGACGCTGGCGGTCGTTCAAAGTAAGTCGAATAGGCTTCTTTGATCCACGGAACAAGTTATACCCAAGCAGTAATCCCTCTTCTGGAATGTTTCGTGGCGCATCAACTTGCTTAGACGCCTGCCGTTCCAGTTGTGAGGTTGGAATGTTCTTTTGATCAGGAAAATGGAACAAGCTGGCAAGCTCAACCGAGTTAAGAATATTCTTATTACTCTCTGGTGGGAAGAATCGCAAAATAAACCCGGTCACAAAACTTTCAATATCTTTAGCAGGTGTATATTTAAAGCCATTTTTACCTGGGGCGTCATACAGCGAGAATGAAGCTACGATATTGTTAAGCAACGCCATTGAACGCTGAGAAATATTAGAAGAAGCTACAACCCGAATGAGTACTTCGTATCCAGGGTAACGAGTCTTGTCTTCGATAGCGTCAATAATCGATTGGTCCAGGCTTGATATTTCCTTTTTGTCATCACCACCGCCAGAGGATTTATCTTCAGGTGGCTTAACGACTGCCACACCAAGTTGCTTAACCCACCAGAACAGGTTCTCTGCACCCTTGCGATCCTTGGTGCCTTTGCGTCGCTTACTTGCTTCTGCATGAGCGTTCTTGCGCCATGAAGGATTAGCTGGTCGGAGTAGAATCTGAATTCCTGCACCATCTTCCTTGTCGAGGCTCGATAGTGCATTTAGTAACGATTGAATGGCATCACGTTTGATCTCTTGATAGTTAGCAATTGGGAATGCCGCATTTTCCTTAAGAGACAGTTCGCCGCCCATCGTTCCGGCAAGTTTACCGACAGGACTAAAAATATTATGTTCAGCCACTTCTTCTAGTCGCGCCGTAGGATACGCACTTATAACTGCTTGTTTGACGATTTCCACCATGGCTACGGGCACGACAGCGTAGAACTTTACTATTCCCTGCGTACCAATTATTTCGAATGCAAAGTGCCGCTGACCATAAAAGTTATTTTTAAAACCCTTTTGAAAAGTACTAGCGATGATGCCGTACATGGTCTGTGCTTTAGAAATATTCTCTTCAGTGACGTCACGTACATCACGCCCGCCGCCGTCAATATCTTCACTTGGTGGCGGAAGGTGGATAAAAAGCGGGACCATCTTAAGTCCACGTTCAAAGTTCTTTTGTTCTCGAAGTACCTTGCGATAGTGACTATAGACAATGGCTATAACGATAGTGGCTACAACAAGAAAGATTCCAATGGGGATAATTACAGATGGCATGGGTTAATCATTTACTTTTATTTCTTTGCTGTAGCGAGTCTTCAAATAATCAGCCTTGAACTTGCTCATTTCACTATTCTGCTTATTGGGGTCGTTGCCGGTGCTTTTTATTATTGCCTTGGCCTTGATGACCCATTCCTTTTCGATAAGATCAACATCATCAGCGATTGCAGGAGCATGTGGACTTAACTTCTGCGTGTTCGTCGGTACCGCTGGAGGCATGGCCGCAGCAATTGGATCAACTGGCATAGCTGCAGTAGGCTGAGCGGCTGCAGATTGATCTAATGATTGATCCAAAGGCGGTAGCGTTGATGGTAAGTCAGACGAAAACCCAGACTGAACTGGGTTCTGAGGGTCAGAAACTCCACTAACTGACTGCGTCTGATCTGTTGGTTCGACTGGATTCATTACGTTTAAGTATACCAGGTTGAGCGGCCAAAAATCATTCTATTTTTTGAGCAAGCTTGAAACGTTTCAAGTATGCAAATCCAATCCCCACCAAGATAAGAACAAGCGATAAGTCTTTTGCGGTAAGCTGCCCTATTGATTGCAATAACAATAAAACTGTTGGAACTGAGGCGATGAGTACAGCCGAGCCAATACGTTTCTTATTAATTGCTTCATTTTGGGAGCTGTAAAGAACTCTTTGTAATACAAATATGGTGTAAACGATACAGAGAAACATCCAAAGGATCGGTGCAATAAGTAGAATTGCAGGTAGTTTCGTAGGATCGGTTGAGGACATAAAAATAAAAAGGCCCGACCACATTCCGGCCAGCCCAAGTAATTCGCTATTTCTTTTTTTCATGAGATCTATATCCTGCTTTTATTTTTGTTTTGTAATTTATAAAGGTAGTCTGCAGTGGCAGAAAAAATGGAGCCGGACGGTAAATCCGCTACATAAAATTTAAACTATTAGAGCGCTTACCGTCCTGGCTGTGACTGACCGCTCTTGCTGCCGGTAAGGCAACGAAGAGCGATGAAGAGTTTTGTAAGTTTTTGTTTTTTGCTTACCCACCAAGACTACATAAAATCATGCACTATGTCAATACTTTAATGATGTATATTTTATAACGTATATCCTTAGAGCATCAGAATTCCGTCAGTATAGTTCTACATATATTGTTGTTAATACTTCAACTATTATTGTAAATATGCTCATCTATCACTGTCAAAATCGATCAATTTATTCTCGGATTTGGTCGTGAATAGTGTCATTTAATTGACACTATAATTTATGTTTTAGGTGTGTGACGAGACAATCAAAAGGCATATTTTTTCTGTAACAAAGAATGGTTTTGATGAATTCAAATCTGCATACATATGTATAAAAACTAACAATATTTTTACCGCACTTGAATAACCGAAATATCTAAAGTACAGCGTGGACTTACGACCAGTAAGGATTATTCCAGCTCGCTTGCCTGCCTAAATTATTGTCCGCGGCTATACCCTTCTACATTATCGTCATCTAGCCTACAACTACTGCGTCGTAAAATATAAATATAGCTTTAGGTTGACTATTTAGTAATTCAGTACAATTTCACGAAACCTGGGTCATAAAGACAGATTTCCGTTCAGCAGAGCCTGACTACCCCCCCCCTCGTCCAGCGAAATGCTCTAGTCTCGTAAGTTCATGAAGCAAATGTATACGCCCAACTGTCCTACAAATATCAAGCCAGTCTACGACCCATTTTGTATCCAGCAAACTACAATTATTTGAGTTTATTTTAAGCTCATCAAGCTAGATGACGACGAGCAGAAGACCCTGTAACCATACATACGGAATAAGTTATGCACAGCTTTGTAATACTTTTATACATAATCGTGTTGACAGGGTAATTGAGACTTTATAAGATATGCGTAGCACTTGAATAAAAAAAGTGCTCAAAAACAAAAAAGCACCTTCGATAACAGTTCTCAGGAACTGACATCAACAAAAAGAGATCACTAGCAAAGCTAGCGAAACTCCAAAACAAACAATCAAAAAAAGAAACGGCCTTCCTCGCAAAGGGCCGTTTTTTTATACCCTAGATTTTCCACATAGGCCTTGACTCCTTGCTTTTGTTTAGCCAAATTTTGTAGTGTATAAACCTACTCATGGGCACAATAATCCAAACTATTCTTGAATCAGGAATGCATGGCTTACGCATTGAAATAGAATGCCAAATAACCAACGGCCTGCCAGCCATGATAATTGTAGGCCTTGCAGGAAGTTCAATAAGTGAGTCAAAGGAACGTGTTCGGAATGCCATACTTAGCTCACAGCTAAAATTTCCTCGCAAACGTATAACCATCAATCTTGCGCCTGGCGACATACCTAAAAATGGTGCCGGCCTTGATTTAGCCATAGCAGTAGCAATACTTGAGTCCAGCCAACAACTCCCTACTGGATCTACAAATGGCTATGTATTTGTTGGGGAGCTAGGTCTAGATGGCAGCCTAAGACCCGTTCGGGGGCTTATCGGGAGCATTCTCAGCGTAAAAGACCATTCCCGTGTAACGTTCGTGGTTCCAAAAGCGAGCGAAGACCAATTACAATATATCGCTGGCCGCAAGATTCTGGTGCCGAGTTCTCTTAAAGAAGTCATCGATCATCTTAATGGCGACAAACCTCTCAAGAATCTAAGGACTTCGAGAAAGGCGAGTGTAGCAAATCAGGATACACCTTCCCTTAATGATGTAGTGGGCCAAGAGACCGCAAAGCGAGGCCTTATTATTGCTGCGGCAGGTGGTCATAATATTTTACTGAGTGGACCTCCAGGATCTGGAAAAACTATGTTATCCCGTGCATTTGCGGGGTTACTGCCGAGCATGAATACCGACGAGGCGCATGAAGTCACGCATATTCATAGTCTAGTCACGAAAGACTTTAACGAGATGATTACCACCAGGCCCTTTCGCTCTCCACACCATAGTGCAAGTCATGTTTCGCTTGTCGGTGGAGGCAAAGACTTGCGACCTGGAGAAATAAGCCTTAGCCATCGAGGAGTCCTATTTCTAGATGAGCTACCTGAATTCAACAGAACGGCCATAGAGTCACTTCGTCAACCACTGGAAGACCGCACCATCACAATCACACGAGCAAGCGGACAAGCGTGCTTCCCTGCAAATTTTATCTTAGTAGCTACGGCCAATCCTTGTCCGTGCGGAAACCTAGGCTCGCAGAATCAAGCTTGTAGTTGCATGCCTCAGCAGATTATTCGCTACCAACAGAAGCTTTCAGGGCCGCTGATGGACAGGATAGACTTGTTTGTACATGTCGACTCGGTCAGCCATGATCAGCTACTCTCGGAGAGCTTAGAAACGAGTAACAACTTATCCTTCTCGGTAATAGATGGCGCAAGGCAGCGGCAGAAAGAACGATATAAAAGCCACGACACACTTAACGCTAGCTTATCGCTTGAAGATATTAAGAAACTTACGCAACTAGACAACGAGGCTACCGTGATACTGAATCAAGCTGCCGAAAAGTTAAGCTTATCTTCCAGGGGATATCTACGAACTATAAAAGTTGCACGAACCATTGCCGACCTAGAGCGATCAAATCATATTCAGCCCGGCCATATGGCAGAAGCGTTACAATATCGCCATAAACCCGTCGCAAATGGCCTGATATCAGCTTGACCCCTGTTGCAATGTTTGCTACAATTGTGTTTAACCTAAGTCAACTAAGGAGCAAGCAATCGCCAAAGTAACCCGTCTGAATCATATGATTCGGGCAACGCAACTACGGGTCATCGATCAAGATGGTAACCAGCTCGGAGTCCTCAGTAAAGGTGATGCCCTACGGCTCGCCGAGGAACAAGATCTGGATCTCGTCGAGATCTCACCTGATGCTGATCCACCAGTCGCTAAAATTATTGACTGGGGTAAGTACAATTACCAGAAGACTAAGCAGCTCCAAAAGAGTAAAAAATCAGCGAAGTCCTTCGAAGTAAAACAGATGCGCTTTGGATTAAAGATTGGCGAGCACGATTTAGGAGTTAAGACGCGCAAAATCCAAGGATTTTTGGACGCAGGCCATAAGGTTAAAATCACGGTATTCTACCGAGGACGAGAACTCGCCCACAAAGATTTAGGCTTCAAGCTTGCCGACAAAGTAATTGCCGGTTTTGACGATAAGATCGCAGTCGATCAAGCTCCTCAGTTGAGCGGTAAACAGTTAAGTTTTGTGATTAGGAGTAACAACAATGCCAAAGCTAAAGACGCATAGCGGAACAAAAGACCGCGTACGCATCACCAAAAACGGAAAAGTCTTACGACGTCATTCAATGGCGAGTCACTTCTTGCAAAAGAAAAGTGCTGCTCGTAAGCGTGGTCTTGCCGGCCTTGAGCCAATCAAAGGCAAAGCCCAAAAGACTATTAAGAAAATGATGGGAGTCTAACCATGCGAGTAAAAAGAGGCGTAACAAGCCACGCTCGACACCAGAAGATTCGCAAAGCAACTAAGGGAATGACCCGTGGTAACCGATCTAGCATCAAGCGTGGTCGCCAAGCTATCACTAAAGGTCTTCAGTTTGCATACCGCGATCGCCGCAACCGCAAACGAACTTTCCGCGCACTATGGAATGCACGTATCAACGCTGCTGCCCGCATTAACGGAACTACCTATAGCCGCCTTATCGCAGCTCTTAAGACTGCTAACATCACCATCGATCGTAAGATCATGAGCGAATTAGCTGTTAACGAACCTGCTGCATTTGAAGCAATCGTCAAAACTGCTCAAAAATAGTCTAAACTGTTACTCCGACTATTTTTCAACTAAAAAACCACTCAATTGAGTGGTTTTTTAGTGTCAGATTATCCGTAAGCCGGGTTCTGTTCTATCTAGTCATCTATCTAGCCCTACGATTGCTCGTAGGATCAAGCGGATACTGTGACAAGCCCCAGCGGGAAACTGTATGGGACATATCTCCTTGCAGCAGACAGGGTTTACCTACCAATGTCGTCACCGACACCGGTTGCGAGCTCTTACCTCGCTCGTTTCACCCTTACCTGGTTGCCCAGGCGGTATCGTTTCTGTGGCACTTTCCCTAAGGTTACCCTTGGTTGCCGTTAGCAACTGTCCTTCCCTATGCTGCCCGGACTTTCCTCCCCCTGTTCACTAAACGCAAACAAGCGGCGACTAGTCGATAATCTAACATAAGTATTATACCATATTTTGACGGAATATTGGCTTCCGAAAGTAAGATCAAATCGGTATACTATTGCCTGTTATCAGGGTGTAGCTTAGTTGGTAAAGCGCTGGGCTGGGGGTCCAGAGACCGGAGGTTCAAGTCCTCTCACCCTGACCATTATAGATTCAAAAGAAAAACACTCCTTACGGAGTGTTTTTCAGGCGAAGATCCAACATGACAACCTGGAATGAGTTCCAGGTGGGTCTCCGCACGACCTTGCCACGGCTTGGTCAGATACTGGAATCCCGTATGATAAATATTCAGATTATCATATTGTTGGCTCTTGCCTGACATCAGTATAACGCAAAATAACTATCTAAGTAAAAACAAATAGAGACTATTAATGACGTTATAGATTACATCTCCAAATAACGGGAAAACAATAAATAAGAATATCAGAATGCTTGTAATGCCACCTGCCTCTATCTGGTACATAACCTTCTGCACAGGTTCTGGTGCAAAGGCGTAGAGTAATCGAGACCCGTCTAATGGTGGGAATGGGATCATATTAAACACAAACATACCGAGGTTAACAGCGACAAACGTAGTTAAGACCATGTCAGCTCCCGTCCCAACAGCAATACCACCAAGACGAATTATCATGGCCGCTATTACTGCCAGAAGGAAGTTTGTGAGTGGACCGGCCAGACCTATGAGCGCTGCGCCAAATTCTTCATATTTAACATTCTCGGGGTTGAACGGGACCGGCTTGGCAATAAAGAAAGGCTGTGTGCCGAGAAGAATAAGTACCATCGGGAGTAACACTGTAGTTAATACGTCGATGTGCTTTAAGGGGTTTAGTGTCAGCCTTCCAAGATCTTTGGCTGTTGTGTCGCCGAGCCAGTGTGAGGTAAATGCATGCATTGCCTCATGAACAGCCATCGAAAGAATGATAGATACAAAAACAATGACTAATTGGCTAAGTGATAAATCTGAAAACATCGTCTTATAAGTATACCAAAATTAGCAGTTAGGGATGCCTTGACTTTCAGGGGTAAAACCACTACAATAACACTTTGAATCTAGTAGTAATTAAAGGTAATAACGATATGCAAATATGTCAGCTCACAGGCAAAGGAAAGCAATACGGCAGCAATGTCAGCTTTTCACAGCGCCACACCAAGAAAGTTTGGAAGCCAAACCTCCAAGTTAAAACTGTCACTGTTGACGGCAAAAAAGTAAAACTACGCATCAGCACTCAAGCTATCCGTACTTTACGCAAAAAAGGACTTCTTGCTTAGGCAGAAGTAACCAGCAAAAAAATCCCCGGTTTACCGGGGATTTTTATTTGGAACGATAAACGTGTAATCTACTGCTTTTCGAGTACAATCAGCTGCGCTTGGTCGATCAAGAGGTCGGCTGGCTTAACTTTAAGCTTAGCTACCCGGTCTTTAGGCTCCATAGCGAGTTCTTTTAAGGCGTCATCGAGAGATACGGCGGGCACAGGGAATGTAAGCTTGGAGTCGTCATAATATGTCGGTACAACAATCTTAGGTTCAATCGCTTTTATGACCTGCTGTGCACCGACAGCATCGAGCGTAAAGCCACTCCCGCCAACTGGAATAACCAATACATCTACTGTCCCGAGCGCCTCTAGCTGCGCTTCACTGAGCTTAGGATCAATATGTCCTACAACAGCTAATCGCACATCTTCGGCAACGATCTTGTACATGGTTGCGTTTAGCGTTCCCGGCTCGTCAATATGCGCCTGAGCTGCGACACCCGTTACCGAAACGTCGCCGATTTCATACTCACCTGGCTGTGCGAGCGTAAAACAGCCTTCAATCTTACCCTTTGGTTCTTTGCCGGTAAAAACTCGAACATCGCCACTCTTAGTGACGGCCTTGCCGCCAATATCGGCCAAATTGTCATCGATCACAACTACCGTCTTCTTTGATGTTACCTTGAGACAATTTGCTCCAAAAAACTGTAATTCCATTATGTTCCCTCCGGTTTAGCGGTTAATTTTCGAAAATATTGTGCTTATCTACCAATATCTGGACCTTCGCGGAAGTGATATTGGAGATAAATCGATCCTTCACTGTATGACGATATTTGAAATCGTTCAACGTCATTACAGTATAGCGTATCTCTTTGCCCTCTTTCTTCTCAAGCTCAGATACATACTTAGATAGCTGCGTTTGATTAATGTCACCCACCAACAGGAAGTCGATGCCGCTGGTCTCGTCACGGGTAAACTGGCCGGTATATAGGGCAAGTTCTACGTTTCCAAGCACTTTCAGAGATTCAGCAGCATCGTTAGCTGGTGCAGCTTTAGCCGCAACTTTTGCACCTTTTTTGGATGGCTTAGCACCTCCAAATATCTCCGAGAGTGGTGGGTAGTACTCGTAATCTTGGTTCACTTCATAATAGAGTTTACTACCCTGGTCTTCGGAGGTGATTATCCCAATGCTCAAAAGATTAGCCAACTCACGGCGCACAGAATTAATCTGCTCATCTATTTTGCGCGTTATCTCGCGGACAAAGAATGGACGATTGGGATTACTGTAAAAAAGATTCAGTAATTTTACTCGTGTTTTGGATCCAAACAATTGTTCAACCATGCACCTATTGTACCAGGCTTTCAGATATTTGTTCAGTGACTTTGAATTACCGAGTGTTCAAGAACGTTGTCAGTATGTCTACATATTTACTGGGGTCATCTATCCATTGAATACTATTATTTCGTTTGAACCAAGTTCTTTGTTTCTTGGCTAAACGGGCATCAAACATAATGTTATAAGATACTGCCTGATCCAAAGATTCGTGGCCATCCACGTAGTTTCGAAAGGACTTGTAAGCGGGTGCCTGCATAGCAGAAGGCTCCCAACCGTAAGATTTAGAAAGTCGTTTTATCTCATCAATTAACCCAGACTGAAGCATGGAGTCTACCCTAGCAGCAATCCTAGACTTTAAGATTTTGCGGTCTATGTCTAATCCGATGATTAATGTCTCTGGTTGTAAGATCTTGTCGATTGGAGCGGCCTGACCTGATTCTAGTGATCTTAATAAGTAACGCTGATTCCTGTCGTTCTGCGGCAATGGTATGCCGCGGGCCGCAAGTTCGGCCTGCAGCTCTTCTACACTTGCATCCTGGAATTTGCTACGGATGTCCGGATTAGATGCCCTAAAATTATAGTCATAGATAACTGCATCTATATACAGTCCACTTCCACCAACCATTATTGGCAATTTGCCACGCTTTTGTATGTCATCAATAGCCTCGTCTGCTAATTTTTTAAAATCAGCTGCGGTAAATTTTTGATCTGGCTCGACCACATCGAGAAGATGGTGCGGTATTCCCTGGCGTTCTGGCACTGTGGGCTTGGCAGTGCCAATATCCATGCCCTTGTACACGGTACGGGAATCAGCACAGATGATTTCGCCGTTATACTTCTTAGCAATCTCAATGGCCAGGGCTGTCTTACCGCTAGCCGTTGGGCCAACAATAACGATGAGAGGCTTGGTTAATTTGGTTGCCATAAGTACTTACTCATATCTATAGTAAAATCTTCGCTGACTTCAAGGCCCTCACCCTCGAGCACTTGCTTATGACCGGCCTTACCGCCCGGATAACCACTAGCCATGCCACCCTGTTTATTTACTACTCGTTGCCATGGTAAATCGGATGGCCCAGTATGTGCAATTTGGCCAACTTCCCATGCCGCCCACGCAGCACCGCATTCCGCAGCAACCTGACCGTAGGTCACTACTCGTCCTTTTGGGATGGTGGCGACAAAAGCGTAAACTTTGTCCTTGAAATCAGGATCAACTCTAGACATGGACTATAGACCAAGTAAGAATTCTTTAAGGTCAGTCAACTTAACTTTTTGCTCACCATCTTGCAATCGAACACTTACTTCGTTAGCCTCTACGTCTTTGGGCCCAACAATTAATGTCACAGGAATCTTCATGCCAGCGGCATCGCGTATTTTACGACCCAACGATTCGTTGCGATCATCAACGCTGTAGCGAACTTCGTTATACTTAACGGGCTTCATTACAACTGCCGAATCAAGCACCTCTTTGATCTGATCAACGTAGTCACCAATGGTGTCATTAATAGTTAGGATCCTGACCTGTTCAGGTGCCAACCAGAATGGGAACCAGCCGGCAGTATGTTCAATGTATACGCTCAGGAACCGCTCGCTTGAACCAAGTAATGCACAGTGAATCATAACCGGTCGCTGGTTCAAGCCATCTTCTGCTACATATTCCAAGCCAAACCGCTCTGGCATCACAAAATCTAACTGCACAGTAGCAAGTTGATGCTCCCGGCCTATTGCATCAGTGGCCATAAAGTCTATCTTTGGTCCGTAGAAAGCGGCTTCACCTTCCTCTTCAAAGTAATCGAGCTTATTGGCAATGACTGCATTCTTAAGCTGGATCTGTGCGCTTTCCCATAAATCTGCATCCCCGAGATACGCATCAGTTTCGTCGCGGTAAGACAAACGAACCCGCAGCTTCATTCCTACACTACTATAGAGCTCGTCTGCCGATCGCATCAGATCATTAATTTGCGTTTCTATCTGATCCTTACGCACAAATGCGTGACTATCATCTTGGGTTATTGACCTTACCCTGTTAAGCCCACCTAATTCACCGGTCTTTTCATCACGATATACCGTAGTGGTCTCGAGATATCGGACAGGAAGGTCACGATAACTCCTTGGCTGACTAGCATATATGCGAGTATGGTGCGGACAGTTCATCGGTTTCAACACCAGTTCATCACTGGTTTCTTGGCTCTTAACTAGGAAAAGCTCATCACCAAATTTTGCCCAGTGACCAGATGCCTCATACAGATCTTTTTTAGTCATATGAGGTACCCAAACCTTCTGGTAACCTGTATCCAAACGAAGCTGATTAGAGAATCGTTCAAGAAGTTCCCTAACTATGGTTCCGCGTGGCGTAAACAGAGGTAATCCAGAGCCAACCATCTCGGAAATAACATAAAGATCAAGCTCTTTACCGAGCTTGCGGTGGTCACGTGCTTTAGCCTCTTCTAGTATTGCCAGATAGTTGTCGAGTTCTTCTTGTGTCTCGAATGCCACACCGTACAATCGCTGCATCTGGGGGTTGCTCTCCTTACCTCGCCAATATGCACCTGCGATACGCATCAACTTAAAAGCACCCACCTTACCGGTGGATTCTACATGTGGTCCGCGGCAGAGGTCAGTAAAGTTTCCGTTAGTGTAGAATGAGACATTTTCTACCTGAGTACCGCCATCTGCGATTGTGCCAAGCTCATCGGCATCAAGATCCTTGGCAACAGTAGTACCGGCGCGCTTGAGGTCGTTGAGTAGTTCCTCTTTATATGGTTGCTTTGTGCCTCTAGTCCAAGCTATGGCCTCATCTATAGGAAGTTCCGAACGATCGAAGGCCTGGTTCTGAGCGATGATGCCGCGCATTTTCTTCTCGATCTTTCCGAAGTCAGCGTCAGATACTTTAGTGTCGCCGAGGTCTATGTCGTAATAAAAGCCATTCTCTACTACCGGTCCAACCCCGAACTTAGCCTCAGGCCAGAGCTGTTGTACGGCGCTAGCTGTAATATGTGCCAAGCTATGTCGCATTGCATGTAGTTGATCTTTTTGAGCCATCATTCTCTCCTAGTAATTAATAGTTGTTTACATATAAAAAGACGCAATCATTTCAGTATCCTCGCAAAAACATACTTAAATTGATCGCGTCTCGGTCCGTTTACCCTGCAAGGGATTACGGAGGTTCCACCTCGACATTGACTGTTGTAAGCGCTAGATTAAATCTATTTATAGCCCTGCTCTTACCATGTGTAGGCTTGCTCGACGGATGGTGAGTCCGCGTCATTGCAGCTTTAGTATAGCACACCCCTATAAATCGGCAGTTTACCCAAACAAAAAGCGGTTAAATGATTTCGCATGTCATTCAACCGCTTACTGCTTTGTCTTCAAAAAAACACTGTCTCAAAACTTCACTCCAACAATCATAACAAGGTTAGTACTATATGGCTAGTACATAAGTGTCGCTTTTTTTACATTCTTCCCTGTGGACAACAATCAGCGGCTTTATCTCATTGGTGATATACCTACGTAAGTCATGTTCGGTGCACTGAACAACGAACAATAGTTTCGACCAAACAAAAAGAGGATCAATGATCCTCTGTCTGTTTTGGTGGGCGATATAGGATTCGAACCTATCACCTCCACAACGTCAATGTGGCGCTCTAGCCAAATGAGCTAATC
>CAZIBG010000018.1:0-21607 GCA_964536985.1 uncultured Candidatus Saccharibacteria bacterium
CAAGTCGACAACCAACCAGAAGCTGGGACACATGGCACACCTGGAACCTATTTCCATCTAGCGGCAGCTATCCTACGCTAGTAGCAGAAGGCGGAATCGCCAATGCGCCATTCGATGGCGGCAATGGGCAGGCAAGTACACCTTACTTGATTAGTGACTGCCGACAGCTCCAGCACATGCGCGACAACCTATCTGCCTTTTATAAACTTAATGCGGCTACGGTGGATTGCAGTGAAACAGTAGACTGGTTTGATGGCAAAGGATTTGAGCCGATTGGCGACAACTCTGACCCGGCACCATTTACTGGCAATTTCGATGGCAACGGACACACCATCAGCAATTTATATATTAACCGCGTTAACGACACTCCTGGCGAGCAAGATGAAGATGAAAGTTTTGTAGGTCTTTTTGGGTATATCCAAGGCGGTAGTGCATACGCAGTAAACCTTACAAATGCTAAAGTTCGCGGCTTCTTCAATGTCGGTGGATTAGTTGGCATGCTCGATAACGGTGCCGTGGCCGAGGTGAATGTCAACACCGCAGTTGCCGATAACGATTGTTTAGTCGGCGGGCACTGTGTTTGGGCTCGTTATGGATCCAATGGCGGTGGAATTGTTGGAACTGTCACTAACGTCGGCACAATCCTAGATTCAAACTCAGGTGGCCCAGTAAAAGGTAGCGGCGTAATTATCGGTGGAATTGTTGGGCGCATGAATGATGGCAGTATCTTAACCGATGCTACAGCCAGTGGTGATGTGCTTGTTCAGACTGACTTTGGCAAAGCAGGGGAGAATGGAGGAGGCGCCGTTGGATCGTTGATTGATTCGACGATCACAAACGTTAATGCCAGTGGTGATGTATACGGGCTGGACGCACTTGGTGGCCTTGTTGGATATGTAGATGGGTCAACAATCAGCGACTCAACTGCATCTGGAAGTATGGTGGAAGGCAATTCTGTAATCGGCGGATTTGCCGGCCTCTTCGCATCCAGTATTGTCAGTAACAGCAATTCAACAACTGAAGCGATTACTTCAATCGACTCCAATGCTGGAGGATTTGCAGGACTCGCTCTCTGCGGAAGTACATTTACGGACTCCAGTAGTTCAACTGACGTTGCGGGCTTTAGTAGTGTTGGAGGGTTTGTAGGAAGTGATGGCTGTCAGGGCGTTGGTGCCAACTACACAAACGTAAGCGCCACTGGAAATGTAGACGGTTATCAAAGCACCGGTGGGCTGATCGGATTCAGCGCAATATCGACCATCGACCAATCCTTCGCCACAGGTGACGTTACGAGCGTCTTTACTGCCGGCGGCTTAATAGGAGAGGTGTATGGATTTGGCCGTGATGATCCAGATTTTGATTCCTTCCCAGCGCGTATTTCAGAGTCATATGCCACGGGTGATGTCTCGGCCACCAGTGGCAGTACGGGCGGCCTAGTCGGAGATCTAAACGGTGCCGTAATCTCCGATTCCTATGCTCGCGGAGATGTCTATAGTGGCGACTCTGCCGGAGGAATAACAGGATCCGCAGACGATACATCGGCCATTCAACACTCTTATTCTACTGGAGTAATAACCTCTGACATCATGGCACCACAGGGAGTTACCGGATCATTTGGACTCGACCTATTAGTAACAGATTCCTTCTGGGATTCTACAATTAACCCAAGCCTCGATGCCAGCAGCGGCTTTGGAGCAGGACTCAGCACTGCTGACCTTCAGAAGCAATCGGTTCTTGAAGATGCAGGCTTCTCCTTCAGCGACATTTGGGGCTTCAGTACTGTAGATAACGATGGCTACGCTTGCTTGCAGTGGACCAGTGAGCAATGCACAACACAGATTGAAAGCCCAGCAACTCCCGTCTACACCGATTTGAATGGAGATAATATTGCTGACGTAGATCAGCCAAATATAGGCGGATACGTTAATAGTTCTACTAGTAAGCTAGTCGCTATGGACATGGGACAGAACTGCGAACTAACAACCGACGATATGGCCAGCGAGGCATCGCTGCCCGTCCAAGATGCCGCCTACCAATACGACAATGGCTTATTCGACTTCGAAGCCGAGTGTAGTAGCTCACAGACCACAATCAAACTCTATTACTACGATGTTTCAAAAGACAGCCTAACACTCCGTAAGTTCAGCACTAAAATAAATGGCTACTTTACCATCAACGAAGCGGTATTAACCCAGGAAACCATCAATGGTCATTCCGTTGCCGTCGCAACTTACCTGATCACCGACAATGGCAATCTAGACATGAATGACCAAGTGGGAATCATTGCTGATCCAGCAGGGCTAGCTCGCAACATCCTTGGCTCGCCAAACACTGGCCTCGGTTTATAGGAGTCTTCCGTCATTGTTTAGGGTATAATTGAACGTAAGCATAACAACTACGCAAAGAGGGAGCAGCTGTTGATCAAGTTCAAGTCATTTAAAAGAGTACCGTTTCTATTTCTTGCAAACCTACTCCTTATCCCTACTTTTTTGAGTATATTTGCTCTCGCTAATCCTCAGGTTGAAGCCGCCAGCAGCTTAACCTTTACCGATCTTGGAACACACCCACAGGCAGCTGCACAATCAACGGCGGTCGGAAAAACAATCGCCAAGCTCGAGATCTATAATAACCAGATCATTGCCGGGTATGGCGACTGGAATACAAACACCGGTCCAATTGCCATCAACCCCTATGATCTTACCTCTGAGACATATGTTGGCTCTCAGCTGAGCGTTCCGGCCGAGGCGCTATACACCATGAAGGTGATTGATGGAAAACTATACATCCCTGGCATTGATCCAACCTGTTCAGGAACTTGTTCGGCTGGGTATGCGTTAGGGCTACCAAATGGTACATGGCAAATGAAAACACCAATCAGCGCTGAGCATGTTTTAGGCGTAGCAACATTAACTGGCACAGATATCTGGCTATTTGGCTCGGCGGGAGGCTCAACATCAACCGCTTGGCGAAGTACTGACGATGGCACAACCTGGAACGTCGTTAAAACAACCGCCGTGGTGCCAAATGGCAATAATAGTGAGCGCTACTACTGGGGAGCAGCGCTTGGCGGCACAATGTATACGCAATCCAATCTCTCACCAAATCAATTGCCGATACAAAGCTTCGATGGCACAACCTGGACAGACACAAACGTAAACGCTGCTCAACCACTCTGCATAGGCTCTACCGCAAAATACAATCCTGTGATATTTAACAATCAAATAATTTGTCTTAATACGGCAGAAACCGGTGTCAATGGCTCATCATTTGGTGGTCTATTTAGTTACTCGGGCACAGGTTCTGTTACCTCCTATCCGAACGGTTTAGTCGGCCTCGGGGGTGATAAATTCGACAGTGCCGAGGTGCAGAGCTTTAAAGACTGCAACCCCAAAGACACCTACGTACAAGGAAGCTATCTGTACGTTCTTTGCACAAACGTCTGGAGCGGTACGCCAACTGCAGCACGCATACTTAGAACCACCAATCTTACCGATTGGGAGACGCTTGCCAATGTTCCGGCAACATCAGCATCCTTGGCCGTAGACGCTAGCAATACGCATGTCTATGTCGGCACAACAAGCTCTAAATTATTTAGTGCCAACTTACCAGCTGCCAACAGTACTCTGCCAGTAGTGGACATTACCTCGCCGACAAGTTCTGATACTGCCAACGATTGGATAGTAGAGGCCAGCGCCACCGATGATCAAGCCGTAACACGTATGCAGCTATTGGTCGATGGACAGTTAATTTCGGAACAGTACAGTGATACATTTAACGATACTTTGGTTCGAAATTGGGATAACACCTGGCAGATGGCCGAGGGAGCGCATGTTCTAACGGTGCGAGCATATGACGAATCAGGGAATTACGGAGAAAGTAGTGTCGATATAACTGCCGATGCCCCTCCTGCGATTCAAGAATATGCCGATATATATGCTCGAAGCATGTCACTCGGTAAAGACTCCCGGGGGAATATCGTCTATCTTGGATACACTAACTCAGACGAGGATGTAGCGATAATTGGCATCCTAAACCCCGATTCAGGTATCGTAGACCAGATTCAACTTCCCGACGGAGTAAGCCCCGTAAATAACGTTTTCGTAGACCACGCCGACAATATCTGGTTCAGTGATTGCACCAACAATCTTTTATATAAGTACGGTGTCAGCAATGATCAATTCACCCCATATGAACTCAGTTCAATTTGTTCTGACGCATTTAACAGCAACATCGTAGAGGATCAAGATCATACCGTGTGGTACGCTCCAAGCTTCTCGGATGTAATGAATGGTGTTACAAGCGCTGGCGACGTCATAGATGTGCCACTCAACATTGGCACCGTTTTCCTTAGCTTGGCCTATGACGCTCAGTCAGATAGCCTTTATGCTTCACTCGTGAGTGATGATTTCTCTACAGGCGGGATTGCCCGATACACCGCCGAGGATGGCTTCACCTTAATCGAAACTGCCTCTCCGCAAGCCGGTCTACCCATAACCGTAGATGATGACGGCAACATTTGGTTGCAAAATTTCTTAGCCGGTACAGTGATGTCCAAAGTAAGTCCTAATGGCAATGAAACTTCCTATAATATTCCGTTAATAGAGGTGGGCGTGGTTACCGGCCCCAGCTACGGAGCTGATTCACTTTGGTACTTTACCGATTTAAATATTCTACAGAAGATGAGTACCGGTGATGGGGAAGTGTCCATGTACTATCTCAATAGGTACATCAGTGCCCTACTGGCATCCAACGACGGAACTGCTTGGGCCATAGATAACTTCAGCAACTCAGTTATTCATATCGGTGCAGCCAGCGGGGCTGAAGAGCCAGAGGAGCCCGAGGAGCCAAGTATTAACGATGCAAATGGCGACGGCCTAGATGACGCCACTCAAGATAACGTTAGCTCATTTTTAAATACCAGTAATAACAAACTTGAAGCAATTGAACTGAGCAATACCTGCACAATCTTAGACAGCGGTACATCCAAAGAAAGCATATTCACAGCACAAGACCCAGGTTACGATTACCCTAACGACTTTATAAAATTCTCGGCAAACTGTAGCGTCGGATCAACCACGGTTAAGCATTTCTACTATGACGTCAGCAAGGCTGATGTAATTGTTCGTAAACACAGCACAAAGAATAATTCCTACTTCACCGTACCGGGGTCCACGCTTACTGAACAAACTATCAACGGTCGCACCGTTACCGTAGCGACATTCCAAATAGTCGATAACGGCCCGCTCGATATGGACGATGCGCTCGGTGTAATCTCAGATCCTGCCGGTCTTGCCCGCAGCGTAGTTGGCGCACCGAAAACTGGATTAAATACAAATTAAAGACATCCGTAAAACATACGAGGAGCCATATGTTCACCACCCTACAAACAGCTACTCGTAAATGGCTCCCGCTCTTCGTTTTAAGTGCGGCCATAATGATTGTCATCCTTGATACCACGCTTTTAACTGTTTCGATGCGTGAGATTGCAGCTGATATAAACACCGATTTTACAGGGGTGCAATGGATAATAACTGGCTATACATTGGTTCTAGCGGCGTTTACCATCACCGGCGGACGCCTAGGCGATATCTACGGCCATAAGCGAATGTTCATCCTCGGATCAATCTTGTTCGGCGTAGGTTCATTTATCACATCAATCAGCGCCGATCTGAAGATGATACTAATTGGCGAAGCTCTCATCGAGGGCCTCGGAGCCGCCCTAATGTTACCGGCTACAAGTTCGTTGATACTTTCTAACTACAGGGGAGGGGACAGATCTTTAGCTTATGGAATTTGGGGCGGCATGGCGGCCGTCTCGGCAGTACTAGGCCCGTTAATAGGCGGAATTATCACCACATATTTTGGCTGGAGATGGGGTTTTCGCATCAATATCATAGTGGTGCTATTGTTACTTATTGGCATAAAATGGGTGACCGATAAGGAAGAACAGCCAAGCAAGCCAGGGATAGATTTTATTGGTGTTGGACTTTCGGCAACCGGATTAGTCTTGTTGGTATTTGGCATTATTGAAACATCTAGACATGGTTGGTTTCTGGCAAGCACGGGTAATCTTTCTGTAGCATTCATCATGATCCTATCTGGTTGTCTCATAATGCTTATTTTTGCTTGGTGGCAGGTAAAGTGGTCATTACTTGGTCGCGCAACAGTGCTCGACCGCAAGCTATTCAGTAACAACCAATTTACTTTCGGCATTGCCGTCATGACCTTATTTACGCTTGCTATGGTTGGCATACTGTTCGGCCTGACACTATTCATTCAATCTTCCTTAAAACTGAATGCGCTACGATCAGGGCTAGCCTTGTTGCCCGTGTCAGTAGCTGTACTTGCTTTTGCGCCTTTATCAAGTTACTTGACGCGCCGATCAGCGAGCAAAATCATCATTCAATGGGGTATTGCGATTGCTATTGTTTCCTCGGTGGTTATATATTTTTCAATCTCCAGGAGTACCTCGCTAATATCTCTGGCGCCTGGTCTGTCCCTGCTAGGAGCTGGCGCTGGGCTGGTAGTGGCACAGTTGAGCAACCTCACTCTTTCGGCCGTCTCGCTAAAAAATGCAGGTGCAGCAGCAGGAGTTAATAATACTTTCAGGCAAATTGGCACCACTATTGGGCTTGCACTTGTAGGCACAATACTCGTCTCGACAATAACCGCGTCATCAATTAGTCGAGTCAGAGAAAGCAACGTCATACCTGGCTTCATAAAGTCGTTTGCTGTACAAGAGATTAATGAACTTAGGGCATCCGGTAAAATCTTGGAGGCTAGTAATCAGAGACGGCGTGTATACGCACTCCCAAGTCCGATCAGAAATGAGATTAGAGATATAGCCTATGACTCGCTCGTTCAGGGAATGAGAAACATTATCATCATAATGGGACTGGTGATGGCATTAGCACTTTTCATGACTCGTTTTCTTCCAAATTACCCCTAGACAGGTTGGGGACTTAATTCGGTAACCTCACCGGGAATAAGCCTTCGGCTTGCGAACTACAGCAGTGCTCGGAGTGAACTCCTACGTGCTGCTTTATTCTTCGAACCGGGGTTCGCTTCATTTCACTGCGTGAAATAACCAAGAAAAAAGCCCATCCAATGGATGGGCACTTTTCTTGGTGACCTCACCGGGGATGGAGCGGAACACCCTAAGCTTACAGGAGCTAGATGAGAAGCTTGAAGAGTTGGGACTTGTCGAGGTAAACGGGAGAATCATCCTGCTGAGCAGTGAGGAGGCAGACAATGCTTAACTTACTGCGCCGCAACCAGTCACCGGTAGACCTGTTAACTTCAAAACTCTTCAACGAAGAAACGTTTTACCCAGTATTCACCAAGGATTTAAACAAATGCTCACATGAGGTGATTATTGAATCACCATTCGTGACCAACAGACGACTGTCCCAACTGCTGCCAACTTTACAAAAACTTAAAGATCGCAAAGTGAGAGTAATCATAAACACTCGTGACCCGATTGAGCACGATGATGAATACCATCGAGGAGATGCTCATAGAGCTATTGCCACGTTGCAGCGAATTGGCGTTCAGGTGCTGTATACAACTGGGCATCATAGAAAGCTGGTAATTCTTGATCGACAGATACTTTACGAAGGTTCACTCAATGTATTGTCTCAAAACGATAGCTGTGAGGTAATGCGACGAGTTGAATCTTCTCAGTTAGCGTGGCAAATGGCCAGATTCGTGGGAATTGATAAGTTCTTAGGCTGATATACTATGCGTATGCAAGGCTACCGACTAAACGACGAAGATACTGACGCGATGGTGCGCTGGCTCAAGCTTAACCACCCTGAAAACGCTAATCGTGAGTACGCAGAATCTATGTTAATAGCGATGAAACTAGCCTACAGGGAAATCGGCTGGAGTGATCCGGATGCGTTAGAAGGCTTTTACCAGGAATATATTAAGAAGTTGGCCGATCAAAACGGCAAAACATCTGAAGAGTGAACACCAAGAGCTGACACTACTTTTTTCAGCATTTTGAGTGACGGGGTAGACACGGCCTGTTCCAGTTTGGCGTAATATTTTTCATGGATACCAGCCTTCTGAGCAACTTGTAGTTGGGTCATGCGTTTATCTAGGCGTGCGTTCTTAAGTGCCTGGGCGATATCAAGGGTCATTTTATCTGCCATATGACTGTAATTATACCACCAGAGGTCATAATTCTGTAAAACAATATTGCTTTACCCGCAATATTAAGCTACTCTTGCACTAGGAATACCTAACGGTGGTGGGTACGGGAGAATCAATGTTCTTGACTGCGTCCACTCAACCTAGTTTTATCGAACGATACCTTATTGGCACATCACCGGCTGCACACCTCCTTAATATCCCGATTATTATCATTGGTGGCTCCCTCTTCGTATGGTTCATCATTCTACCTATCGTCCGGATAATTCTCGATATACTCGATTACCGGCGACTACGTGACCGAAAGCTAGTATTTCTAGAGCTAACACCGCCGCATATCAGTACCAAGTCTCCTCTCGCAACAACAGAGTTATACGACACCATCCATGGATTACTGAGTAGTGTTACTCATAAGGAGCGTCTATTCAACCGAAAACATGTATTGCCACTTGAGGTCTATGCTAGTCGAGAAGAAGGTATTCGTTTTCGGGCAGCCCTTGATCCAGATGATGTTGAGCTTTTTCAACAACTGGTAATTGCATACCTGCCCCAGATACAGTTTCGGGAAGTTAAAGATTATATGACGGCTGCACTCAATGGTCAGGACTTTCGGATTCTAGAATTTGCCCAGACCAACCACTTTGCGTACCGACTAGCTGCTCACGATAACCTAAAGCAACACGACCCAATGGCCTATATAACCACCGCCATGACGAAGCTTGGAGCAAACGAGCTACTAGCTATGCAGTTGGTGCTATCCCCAGCTTCACCCAGAGCTGCGAATAAGATACGTAGTCAGTTAATGTACGGAGAAGATAAGGGCTTAAACCGCGAATGGTGGCATTATCCATTTATCTTCGTTGGCAAAGTTATCAAGCTGATCTTTAGCATGCTTGGTGGCCTATTGGAGATTCTTGGCGATGAAATGGCAGGCGTACGAACGCCTCGCCAACAACAAGGATCTGGGTACTACGGCTCACAACAAAATATCAGTCCGATCAATAAGCCAGCCATTGATACTATCCACGCCAAGCTAGCTGAACAGCTATTCAATGTAGATATTCGTGCTTTAGTTGTCGGGCCAAACAGTGGGCAGCGAGCACAAGGGTTGTCCAACGCCCTCTACATGTTCCGTGTACCGGGTTACCAAGGGCTGTATTCTCGAAAAGCACGGTTATTCAAATCTAAGCGAGTAGAGCATCGTCTGGAAGCCTTCCACAAACGACTGCCAGCTACGCTAACCCGCAACTCATCAGTGCTTGGAACTTCCGAGTTAGCTGCGCTGTACCACTTCCCGTACGGGGAGCACATGCAGTCAGAAGATATGGTTAAGTCAGTGGCGAAAACACTGCCTGCGCCGTTGTCTATGAAGAATCATGCTAATGCGGCTGATTACGATATTGTTCTAGGAACTAATAATCACCATGGCAGCCGCACCGCTATTGGGTTAACGGCCAAAGAACGAGAAAAGCATGTTTACCTCATTGGTGGTACGGGGAACGGTAAGACCACTATGCTTGAGTACGCCCTGCTGCAGGACATCAAAGCCGGTAAAGGCGTAGCCTTTATTGATCCACACGGTGATGCCGCTCAAAAACTTCTTAAATATATTCCTGAGGAACGTATTAAAGACGTCGTCTACTTAAACCCGAGGGATATTAAGCACCCGATTGGCCTCAACTTACTGGAGCTACCTGAAGGCCTAGACGAAGATGAGTTACTAGTCGAACAAGAACGTGTTACCGAAGCAGTGGTATCGGTGCTTAGAAAAGTCTTTGCTGATGACGACGCTAATGCTCACCGCATAGAAGGGATGCTCCGGAATACTATTAGGACAGCCTTTAGCACTGAAAACCCAACGTTATTTACCTGCTTGGAGCTACTGCGTAACAGCGAGTTTCGCAATAAAGTGGTGGCAAAGCTGACTGATGCGCATTTAAAAGATTTCTGGCGCGAAGAGTTTGGTAAGGCTGGAGGTATGCAACGGGTGAGCATGACTAAGGGGCTTACCCATCGATTAGACCGCTTCGATGGGTCACAGTTTGTGAACCGCATGATGAGCCAGACAAAATCTACCATCAGCTTTGAGGATATTATTGATTCTGGTAAAATCCTGATCTGCAACTTTTCTACTGACATGGGCGAGGATACCGCAACGTTGTTTGGTACAACCGTACTGGCTAAACTCAAGATTGCCGCCGAACGCCGACACAACCAGCCTGAAGCCATGCGCAAGCCTTTCTACGTCTACGTCGATGAATTTCAGAACTTTGCGACTACGCCATTTGTGAAGATGTTATCTGCATCACGCAAGTACAAGCTATTCCTAACCATTGCAGAACAATCTGCCGCCCAACAGGAAGAACAAAGATTAACAGAAGCAATACTGGCCAACGTCAGTACGATTGTGTGTCTTGGACTGGGTAGCCCATTCGATGAACGATTGTTGCTGGGGCGGTATGAACCATGGCTTGCGAAGGGCAACTTACTCAACCAACCAGCCTACAACTTTTACTTACGGGTGAAGGCCGAAGAACCAATGGAGCCGGTATCAGGTGAGACGATTGTTTTGCCACAAAAAGATGGCAGCGAGGAAGTAGCCCAAAAAGTACTTGAAGCCTCTCGAAATAACTTTGCCGTTGAGTGGGCAAAATACAAGGCAGAAAGTAAGACCACTGAAGAGACCAAGCCCGTCATCAAACCAGGTAAGGCAACAAAACAAAACTTAAACACAGAGCCAAAGGCTTTAGAGGTTTAATCATTAAGTGCATCAGCCCATTCTTTCAAAATCTTTCGTAGATTGGCTTAAAAATCCTCATCAAAGAATAAGTCCGCTCGCTCCTTATTTGAACCAACGTATTAGCCTTTCTAGAATCGAAAAGTAGTGGGTTATCTGGGGGCTAGGACACCCTCCCGCCTAGCCAAGATAGTTGATTAAATGCCCAGTAAGCATTTCCGCTATTGGACTTCAGTTTTAAGTGACGGATTGCATACGTCAATCTTCTATTATTAAGTGGCTATGCTCGCCAAACCCATAAATAATACTACTTTTAATCGCTAGAAGAGTTTTTTATTGATCTTGTTCTGGCGCTGATATGTAGCTTGCTATCTGGTGGCGAGCGTGAGCTCAAAAAGAAGCCAGCCGGCATCAGTACGCAGACGTTGGTGATTACAGGCTCTATGATGTTCGCCTTTCTGTCCCAAACAGTAAGTGCTGGCGATCCCACACGCATTGCTGCGCAGATCGTGTCCGGTATTGGGTTCCTGGGGGCGGGGATTATCTTGAAGTCCGAATCAAAAAAGACGGTTACTAACGTCACGACAGCGGCAAGTATCTGGTACTCGGCAGGAGTAGGTATGGCGCTGGGATTTAACTTTCATATCATTGCTGTCATGGCAGCGGTCTATGCAGTTCTGATCTCACGCATTCCACGGCTGAGTCGCAGTAATGACTGCTAAAAGGGTCATCTCCTGTAGGTACTACTTGATAGTCACACGGGCGGCCTGAGTACGGTCGACTTCACTAAGGAGAACTGTGACCTTTTGGCCTGTCTTGAGATCCTTGGAAGCCATTGACTTACCAGATTGGATGTACGTGGTTTTACTGGTCAGCGTAACGTTTTGTTCTTTATTGTCAGCCAGCCTGAGGGTGAGTTGCTTATCGGTAATCTTGGTGATGGCCCCGGAGGCACCCCGACGGAAGAAACTACTGGCATTATTGAAGGCGTCGTCTAGTGTTTGTGGAGTAGTATGTTTGGCTGCTTCATCTTTTTGGCCTATGTTGTAGCCACGCTGGTATGACCCATAGGCGATGCCACCAAGTGCTACTGCCACGAGGATGGTGGAAAGAAAGATAGAACGTTGTTGTTTGGTGATCTTCATAGTGCTTACCTTTAATTGTACTTATTTACGAGTTTTTTACAAAATAACCAGCCAAGAAGGTATATCTTTAGTACAATAGAGGTAACCATAAGAGTATTTATGAAGAAGACCGTAGTGAGAATTGTGCAACGGAAACGGCTGGCCGACAAGGCCGGCGGCATGGCAGAGCAGATATATCGATATCGCATCAAGCTATTGCCAGTCTTTGTGATGCTCGCTTCTATTGCTGGGCTGGTATATTTACGGGTGCAACCACAGGCTAGCAAACAGATTAGTAGGTTGGTTGAGCTGAGCAGTGGCGAAGTCTCACGCCTATCATTATTGTGGTCACCTCTTGCGGGTATGATCACCATATCTGTGGCCGCTTTGCTGTACATGTGGATGGACTACCAGCATCACAAGAAGCCACTTATCCGAGTATCGCCGAAGACAAAATATGGGTTCCTGCATCACCTACGTACCACATTCTTGCCGCGTTTTAAGTACCGTTGGCGCCCTACGTTCTACTGGCTGGCTGTAGCAGTGGTTTGTGCTATGGCCTTCATTGCTACGATTGCGTTCGTGGGCGTGCCCTCGGCCAAGGCCTTCTCTGGTGATGGGCTAGGAACTGAAGGAACTCCTTATATCATTACCAGTTGTGAACAGCTTCAAGAGATGCGTGATGATTTAACCGGGCACTATGAGCTGGGCGAGCCGATAGATTGTACAGGTACCGGTGGCTGGAATAGCGGTGCGGGCTTTGCACCAATTGGCACCAGTAATAGCCCGTTTGCTGGCGTGCTGGATGGCAAGGGATTTACTATAGACGGCTTAAGCCAGATCAATACCGAAAGTGGCAATAGCGGCATAGCTACCGGTTTGTTTGGCATGATCGAAGGCGGCACACTGACGGACTTTAATCTCACGAATGTTTCTTTCAGTGCAGAAGAGGCAGGGTACGTTGCTGCAACTCTGGCAGGTGGCATCATCAGCACTACCATCTCAAACATATCAGTGAGTGGAGCGGTGACGGTAAATACTACCGCTGACTCGAGTTTTGCGGGAGGTTTAGCTGCGCAGGTGGTGAGTTCCACGGTCTCCCAAATAAGTGCTGATCTGACCATCACCCATAACGTTCTTCAGCCAGATGATGAGAAGCCGGGTATTACAGCTGGACTCTTCGGCATCATGATGGAATCCACTCTAACTAACTCGTATGTAAAGGGTTCGTTGACACAGCATATTGGGGGAACTGGGGATGATAACGCTATGATCGGAGCGATTGTCGGCCAAGCCATACGGGGGAGTATCCAGAACTCATATAGTGCAATGTCCCTGACTATGGAAGCGCCGGGCGGTGAGCAAGGCGAAGTAGTCCTCATGGGTGGCTTAGCGGGTGTTATGTCGGGTACTGAGGTGAACAATACTTTTGTAACGGGTGCTCAAGGTGTCAGCGGAAATTTTGAGAGAACAATGCAAGGTGCTTTGGCGGGCGCAGTGATATATATGCCGGGAGATGAAAACTTTGGCCAGAATGTATCGGGCACCGACAGTTATGTTGATGCTAGTAGGATTGGCCATGGCGCTTGTGTTGGCGGATCTATGGATGGTAACTTTGACAACCCAGGGGGGCCTGGTCCGGTGCCAAGTGGCTTCTGTACGATTGTGAATGCAGGCAACTCGCAGCCCAACTATTTCTTTAATACCTCTATTAGTCCGCCCTTTAAGGTCGGCAGTACTCAGGTGTGGGACTTTACGAACGTTTGGAAGATAGTTGCTTCCTCTACGCCGATATTCATCTCGCAAGCGCCAGGCGTGCCAGCCTTGCCCGGGCAGGTTCGTAACCTGACTACCACAAGTAGTGATGCAACGAGCTTGACCGCTCAGTGGTTGGTGCCGAGCTCTAATGGTAATTCGCCCATAACTGACTACGTAGTGCAGTACAAGTTGCACAGTACTGGTAGCTGGACGGGGGTTACTCGAGGTTCGCCCTCTGCAACCTCACAGCTTATCACCGGTTTAGTTGGAGGGCAGTTATATGATGTGCGCGTAGCGGCCGTGAATGCAGTAGGTCAGAGCGATTGGCAAGTAACCGAAAATGTGCAAACCAGTCAGTTGCCATCCGCTCCTCGCAACGTGGTGGCAAGTGGGGTTGCCGAGAGCGCACAATTCGAACCATACTATTTCCCAAAGCTTGACTGGCAGACACCAGAAACCGGAGCGCCCATAACTGACTACGTAATACAGTACAGGCCAAATCCGGGGAGAGATTGGGATTCCATGGCGGACGATCTGCAGGAGTTCCCTTGGGCGGCTAACGGCGGAGCCTGGACTACGGCGTACGAGGGTGTCAGCACAAACCTTAGTCAAAGCTTCGCAAGTGACGCAGCAATCGATGACGATGATCTGGCAGCAGCACTGGTATATGCTGTCTGGGGTGAAACTCGAACGATCGATAGTATCGATTTCCGTGTAGCGGCGGTTAACTCGCATGGCCAGGGCGCATGGAGTAGCGCTCAAAATTTCCAGATATTCATAGGTATTACGGATTGCCAACAGATGCACGACGTCTTAGAGGATTGGAATGGTAGCGTATTCCATCTTCTCAACAATGTTGATTGTGATGGTACAAGGTCATGGAACGGGGGTCGGGGCTGGGACCCTATTGGTGACAGTGCGTCGCCATTCCAGGGTATTCTTGACGGCAAGGGTTACGCCATTCTCAACCTATACATAAACGACACCAACCAAGATGAAATGCACAAAAGGCCTAGTGCTCTGCTGAGCCGAACTGATGATGCGACTATTCGTAACCTAAACATGTCGAATGTTTATATGGCTAACTCGTACCCAACAGATAACACATCTGCAGCACTCATAGCCCTCGCTTCACCCGGCACGGTGCTCACCAATATCTCAATTTCGGGTACTGTAAAGAGTCAGGATATTGCGGGCGGTATTGTCGGTGGTGTTGGTAGTTACAATAACGACTTTGGGCCGTATACCGATCCAGTTACATGGTCGGGTCTTGCCTTCCTTGGTTCGGTTACGACGCCAGGATTCGCGGGCGGTATTGTTGGTCTTGCAAATGTTAATACGGCTAGACTCACACTACAAGATATACATACTAATGGTGACTTGGTGGGTGGTCGTAGCGCTGGCGGCATTATCGCGATGAACGGGGTAAACACTGGTCCGGGCGTGCATCTTGTAGACGTCCACTCAACTATGGGTATTAGTTCTCGTTGTAGGGATGGGGCTGGTGGGCTGGTTGGCGCAGTGAGTGGTGCAGCCGGGGCGGTCCTTACTATTACTGATTCAAGCTACGATGGTAGCAATAACGGTGGTATCAACTGTACCGGTGACGATCTACCATTCTTTAACGACCCGACTGCACTAGCCGTTGGCAATGACGGTGAGTTATTTATTACCGACACTACAAAGACCGGTAATATCCACAAACTATCAAGTAATGGTTACGTTATTACGCAGTGGAGCACTGCCCGGCCCGGTGATTCGACGAGCGAGTACCCTGACACAGATGGGTTAGTAGTAGACAGTCAGGGCTGGTCGTATGTTGCTGACACTACCAATGGAGAGATACGTGTATACAATGCGTCTGGCCAATTCCAGGACGCATGGACAACACCAACCCCTGGTCAGATGGCGATTGATAGCAGTAACAATATATACGTGACGAGTGGGTACCAGCTCCGTAAATACTCGCAAAGTGGCGTACTGCTCAATACTTGGGGAGAGGAAGGCTCGGGTCCTGAACAATTCGGCTTGTTATCTGACGTTGCTATTATGCCAAATGGCAAAATCATAGTTGTGGATGGGCAGAATCACTGCTTGCATGTACTACTCAGTAATGGTGATTACGATCAGAAGATTGTCACTGATGGAGTTGGTGCTCCTCCTATGACGCAGAGCGCCCCACAGTCAGTGGCCGTGGACGCTCAGGGCAAGATATACGTGCTCGAGACGGACCGCGTCCTAGTTTTCGATAACACCTATTACTTCTTGGGGTATTGGGGACCAGGTGGCATTGGTGATGCCGAGATCATTGGAAGTGATATAGTTGCTGCCCCGAGTTCGGGTGTCTATATAGTAGGCAAGACTATCCGCCAGTATGACGATAGCGGTAACTTATCAGTTGCAGGAGAGTTTGGCGGCTACGTTCTAGGTACTCCGGGCGAGAGTTACCCTGGATTCGCTGGAGGTATTGTTGGTGGTGCCCAGGCTGTAGGGATTACCATCACAAACAGCACGAGTGCTGGACAAATCACCCAACAAGAAGGTACGAGCGGTGGTTTGGTAGGCTTTGCTACGTACTATGTAAGCGTTAACGCTGCAGATCCAGAGGCTTCGCTCAGTCAGGGGCTTGTTGTTACAAACGCTAGTTCTTCTATGGGGATTACCGTGCAGCAAAGCTCAGTGTCGTTTAGTGGAGGCCTGGTAGGTTCGGCGACACTACTGGATATTACCGGCTCACATGCCACTGGGTCTATCACGGTAGATGATGGGAATCAGGCAGAGAGAGGGGTATCCGGAACTGTTGGAGGCTTGGTAGGAGGAGCGACTGGCGACAATAGCCTAACCAGTGCACTGCGTATTCAGGATTCTTATGCGACTGGCGATATAGACTTTTCGGCAGTAAGTCCTGTTGACGATACGCTAGGTGGCCCGGTTGCGGGCGGTGTTGTCGGTATGATTATCGGGTGGTCAAAGCTGGACGGTGTCTATGCAACGGGAGACGTCGCCGTTGCCGTCAACCAGGCTTGCCAGCCGGATGAGTGTGACAATATGGCAACTTTAGCAGGGGGCATGGTAGGTACTGTTATTGCGGTATCACAGACTGCCCCGCCAAGCGTCTTGCGTGATAGCTATGCGACAGGCGCGGTGAGCATCGATGGCCAACAAGCTATCGGGGTGCTCGGTGGCCTCGTAGGATCACTGCAAGGCTATGGCCATACAGTCCAAGACGTATACGCAACAGGATCTGTTGGTCTGGCAGATGACTATATAGCCCAAGAGGATACGCTCGTCCGATCTGGTGGTCTCATGGGATCCGTTAGTACCTCAGGGGCCGTGACTATATCCAGGACACACGCTACAGGAGCAGTAACGGGCCAGGGCTACTATGCCAACCAAAATGGAGTGGCCGGCTCGGGTGGGTTGCTCGGTGTTGCATCGGGCCAAGTTACGGTACAGCAGTCATATGCTACAGGCGTAGTGCAAGCAGGGTATGCACTCGGCGGTCTTATTGGTGTTAGCTCTACGATTGGTTCTGGTGCGGCAAGAGTGACCCTCACCGACACGTATGCGACAGGTGCGGTGTCTGGTACTGTTACAACCCTAACGTATGATGATCACGGTGGCTATATTGAGCTGGGAGCCACGGTAGGTGGCTTGGTTGGAGTCGCTGACCATACTGATATCGCTTCGTCATATGCCTCAGGAATTTTGAGTAACGAGCAGCCCGAATTTGCCCCAGAGACCCCCGAGTCTGCTAAGGTTGGATACAATTCAAGCACCGGTGGCTTGGTGGGGGGATCAAGTTTAACGGATGTCACGGGTAATCCTAGCTTTAAAAGCACTATCATCAATTCGTTTAGCGCCGCGATGATACCAAACACCAGCAATACTAATGAAGGTGCGATAATCGGGCGTTTCATACACGTCTTCAATGAGGGCCAAGGAACCATTACGCCAGACGAGGCTGATGCTCTACTGGTCAATAATTATTACGACGCATCACGCACTGGAGATAATCCGTGTGGTAACTGGCAGGAAGCCGAAATGCCTGCCGATCAAGATGCGGAAAATGTGATAACAACGAGTGTTTACAACAATATAGCCACTTGTCATCCGATTAATGCTAATAACCAGACGCCAAACTACTTCAAGAATAGTGCTACCAGCCCGCCATTGGACACATGGGATTTTGGTACGCCTATTTGGTATAGTCATGTTGCTACTTATCCGACCTTCCAACAGGGGGAAACAGTACCCGGCCCACCACGCAACCTGGCTGGTGCACCTACTACTTCAAGTGTGGCGTTATCGTGGGAGGCGCCAAGTAGCGACGGCGGCAGCCCGATTGTTAACTACCGAGTACAGTACCGAGTGCATGGTACTAACACGTGGGCTGAATACTCACACCCCGAGAGTATTGCTACTAACTACACCATTACTGGCCTAGCATCCGGTACCAGTTACGACTTCCAGGTTTCGGCTATTAATGCCGTCGGACAAAGTACCTGGGTATTGGGCATCTATGATGTATTGGTCCCTGGTAATCCTACTAATCCCACGGACCCTACCATACCAACAACTCCTACCAATCCAACGTCACCAACCGGTCCTACACGTCCAACTACCCGCCCATCACCTGGTGGTGGGACCGCAACGTCAAACAACGGTGGGTCACCCACTCAAGAAGAGTCAGAATTGCTTGATATCTCAAAAATTCCCGAAGCTGATCTACCTCCAACATTCGCTACCTTAGATCGCAAGCCTAGAGTCAGCTATATTCCATACTTCTTCTTGTCCTGGCTACTGCTGTTGGCGGCATACTATGGCTATCGTGCGGCAAAAGAATATCGCTACCAGAAGGCGGCAGCGGCTTTGATTGATCGCACTACCAAGACTGAAAAGTCGGTGTCTGACTTCCTAGCCATTACTACCCACTACCTTGGTACGCCACTGAGTATCCTTAAGGGGGCAATAGAATTGATTGCTTCCAAGCACGCTCTGCAGGCAGAGTTCATGACAGCTTTTAATACTAAGCTAAAGGCCCTGCAGCTGACAGCTGATACCTTGACCACGCAGAATGAGCAGGCACTTGATGCTGGTCAGGCAGTCGCTGCCACTGATATCGAACGAGCAGATTCACGTAAGCAGCTGTGGTTGAGTTTGGCGGGTATTGCGGTGATTCTGGTAGTTACTGACATTGCTTTAATGTTGTCTAAGTCATACAACCAGACATGGGGCAGGACACTCAACCATGTACTATGGGCGGTGTTTGGTATGGCGGCGGTTGTCGTGGGCTTTGCCGCATGGTCTAAGCAGAAGAAGCTACGCGCACAATACCATCAAACACTGGATCGAGAACGGACGCTATTGCTCCAAAAGAACGCTTTCTTGGCTGAAGCCGCACAACAACTAACCACGCATGCCCATGAATTACGGCGGGGCACCCAAGGGCTTGAGCAATTCCCTGATACGAAGCTCTTAATGAACGGTCTGGCTATGCTCGATAAGGTTTCAGTGGCCTTAGGTAAGGTACGGCAATTTAGCACCATCAACGACTCTTTGCCAAGCCTTAATGTAAAGGAGATATTTACGCGGGATCTCGCTCCAGCACTTATCCAAGAGGCGCAAACGAATGGTATAAAACTTACCAATGCGCTAACCGATGGGGTCACTACCCAGATGCAACCCGAAGAATTACAGCAAATATTACGTTCGGTTACCCAAAATGCTATCCAGTTTAGCGCCTCAGGCAGCACGGTGGGTGTGAGCTCTCAGGCTAGTCACAGTGCCACGAAGATTATTGTTCAAGACCAAGGTAAGGGCATATCGGCTGAGGCGCAACAGCATTTGTTTGAACCGCTGACGCGTGGAGTAGATACCGCAACCTTTGATCACGAAGGGCTAGGGCTCAATCTGTACATTACTCGAATGATCCTCCAAAAATACGGCGGCGATATACAAATTGCAAGCAAGGAGCAACAAGGGACGATGGTAACTATGACCATACCTACCAGTGGCGCTGTGGCTACTGGTGTGGCAACGCAAGTCATTAGTCCTTCATCGAGCGCTTAAAACTTTTATATACTAATGCTTATGTTAACTATGACAAAACTGACAAAACATAAACACCTCCTCGGATTAATAACCTTTTTGGCCGGGCTTGCAACTTTACTGACCTTGGGTGCTGGCCAAGCCCATGCGGCAACGCTCACTGTCTCAAGTGGCTGCACCATAGCCATAGTACTGGCACTCAAGTTGGCTGGCTCAGGGCAAAGCCCTGACCAATATCTACGACCAGCCTAAAACTCCAAAGTCTCACACCTCGGATATACCAGAAGACCTTGTATGCCTCATGACTGGATCTGGACTACGGAGAAGCTACGCTTGCTGTGTTGTCCTAGCCAGAGACTACGACATTACCTTGTCTAGGCACGGGGTTGGTACGAACCATGGATTGCGAAGGTTACAGCTTCCAGAGAAAACTATGCGGTTGAATGGAAAAGTTATATGACCAGCAGGGCAAGAGGCGCATCCAAACAACCCGACGTCAAAGTAGCTAACGGTAGGGAGGGCACCGAGAAGAGTGCATATTCTCATACTAAAGCGTTGGATGCTTAACGGTTTAGTAGAGAATTAATAGCATCTAGATCACTTTTGAAGTTACTAGTAACAGCTCGGCCAATCTGTGCTAGTTCCGTTTAGTGGCGATAGAGTAGCCGATGGCAGACAAACCAAGTAATGTGGCGATAGACACACCTATCAGAGAGACAGAGTGGATGCCAGTGTTTGGAGCTCCGGCATTAGTTCCTGCGTTAGTCGTAGAGGCCGCACAGACAGCTCCTTCAAATTGGAAGGCTCCAACGGAAGGACAATCGCTTGGGCGGGCAATACCACGAGCATCTGTAGTTACACCGAGTACTGAACCGCCCGAAGCTATGGCTGGTGAGCCAGGAAGGAGAGCACGAGTCGGAACAGCACCACCATTGTTCTGGAGAGGGCCGAGAGTGGAGATGATGTTATTGACGTTTTGTTGGTCACCTGATTGAGTGAAAGTGGTACATGTGGCGTCATCCGATATATTATGGCCACTAGAAATAATCGATGCATTCACCGTGCCACCACTGGCACCAAAGTTTGAACTCAAGTCACCCGCATAACAGTTATATGGCGTACCGTCGGTGGAATTATCAGCAATAAGGCTATTCTCTACCTCTTCAGAAACATTAGAGACACCGCCATTGCTTGCTACGCCTGCTGAGAAGAATGCCGGCGACTGAGCGATATACGCACTCGTGCTTCCGCGTATCCCCGTAACAGTGGCGCTACGAACTGTTGTATGCATAGTAATAGTTTGACCACTACCTGCATTGGCGAATGTTCCGAAACCAGCTGCAGTCTGCGCGGCTGTGATGTCATTGATAGTCGTATTATCTACGGTGGACGTTATACTGCCACCAGTCGTACTGCCGTACAAACCAGCAGTTATCATAAATGTATTCACTCCTGCTTGACCACCGCCTCCTGATGATGTGGCATGAAGATCAGATATAGTCGTATTGGATAGCGAGACCGTCATCGCCCCAACTGCCGAGGAACCTGCCAAATCTACGATGAACCCATGGATATAGGTATCTATTCCCGAAATATTATGAATATATACACTATCGGCAGTAATTGTACTGGCTCCTCCGGCGTCTGGGCCGTTAAGCCAGATACCGTGAATATTATCATCATTAGAAATAGCATCTTCGCCATCCACTTCTATATGATCTAGAGCAACACTATTACTTGTTGCTTTAATTCCCGCACCCCTAAACGCCGTAACTTTAAGATC
>CAZIBG010000019.1:0-16898 GCA_964536985.1 uncultured Candidatus Saccharibacteria bacterium
CGATCGTCACGTTCAAAACTACTCATGACGATATTCTAGCAGTTATCCGACGAGTATGCAGCCAAGACAAGTAAACTGATTAACTAATTTGAGAATACCATCGATTATCCACAGCTAATATAAATTACAACGTATAGTACATGACTATAGGAGTAATTTACTTCTTTAAGACAAGTTATTATGCTATACTGCAGGTATGAGATACACCATCAAGGACATGAGAGCTCAATTTCCAAATGATGATGCGTGTTTACAATATCTCTTCAATGCTCGCTATGGCGGACTCAAAGCTTGCCCCAACTGTGGGGTAGTTAGTCCTAAGTACTATCGAGTTCGCAAGCGAATGTCTTTCGTATGTAAAGAATGCCGTTTTCAGATATATCCACTAGTCGGAACGATCTTCGAAAAAACCACCACGCCACTAACCGATTGGTTTCATGCACTCTACCTGTTCTCCGTATCCAAGAACGGGGTAAGTGCTAAAGAAATTGAAAGGCAAGTGGGCGTATCATACAAAACCGCACACCGTATAGCTAAGATGATACGTATTCTTATGCACGAAAGCGGCAAACTTGGTTTTTTAGGTACACCGATTGAAGTAGACGAAGCCTACATAGGCGGCAGAAAGAAGCAGTCTAGCGGAGATCGCAAAACACCAGTCATGGCTGCCTTGGAAGTTGGTGGCCATGTACGGACAGCTGTGGTTCCAAGAGCTAACTCAGAAACAGCAGTACCTTTTCTTGAAAGTAATGTCCGCGTAGGCTCAATGTTGCATACCGACGAAAGTAAGATCTACAAACATTTAAGAGTAAGGGTAATTTTTGATCATGAGTCCGTCCGGCACATTGCAAAGGAGTTTGTTAAGAATGGGATTACGACGAACCACGTCGAGAGCTTTTTCGGCCAGTTGAAGCGTTCTTTGGACGGGACTTACCACTCAGTTTCGCCTTACTACTTGCATTCGTACGTTTCAGAATTTGCCTTTCGTTATAATCATCGTCACGAAAAGATTTTTCAGCTCCTTTTGGCAAAGGCAGGGCCGCGAGCTTAATAAGGTCTAGAAATTTCTTTTTTCCCATACAAACTAGTATACAGCTCCGTCAGAATGAAGCATACATTTGTATGCGATTTGAAATTATTATTGCCCCCAAGGGCGGGGGTAAGAATGCGCTTGTGCCAATCTGTTAAATCAGGAATATACTGGTACCTATCTTTAAATAATACGGTGTAGGAGGGTTTGGCAAAATGAAACTAACTCAAATTCCAAAAATAACTTATAAACAAAGAACAATACTAGATCTCATATATACTCATAGATTCTTAACCAGAATACAAATTCAAACAATGCTAAAACATAAAGATAAAAAGACTATTAACATGTGGCTTAAAGACTTACGAGAAAAAGAATACATCAATTGGATATATAACAAAGATCACTTTGCTGAGAAAACTAAACCAGCTATATACTATCTTGGCATTAACGGCATCCGCCATATGCAGAACATGGATTTCCATCCACACGACGAACTGAGAAAGCGCTACCGAGAACACGAACGTAGCCAAGGCTTTATTGATCGCAGTCTAGTTATAGCAGATGTCTGCCTAGATCTTGATGACAAACGAAACGGCAGCTACTACATGACAACACGATACTACTACGAAACTGAGGCTGATTACCGCAGTGAGATGCGTTACCATTTCTTGAGCGATAACGAGTTAATTCATCCTGATCTGTGTATTGCCCAGTCTGAGGGTGATACCGACGACAGCATCGGTGATCCAGACACTACTGTAGCTAGCTACTTACTAGAGATCTTTGATCCTACCTTGCCGAGGTATCGACTCCGCAACAAACTGAAGAAATATGTAGAATACTTAGAGGAAGAATTAGACGAGTGGGATGAACAAACGGGCGATCCAAGACCAACCTTCTTACTAGTCTGTGCTACCCTCACTGATCTGATTTATGCTAAACGCAGAACCAGAGGACTGATGGCAGAAATCTGGGAGTATGATGATGAGTATAGGCCGCATATACGGTTCACGACTGTCGAGATGCTAAGAGAGTATGGGTTGCTTGCTGAGACAATTTGGGAGAAGACTTAATTAGCTTGGCGCTTCAATCCAAAGCTTAAATTCAAACCAGTAGCTGGAGGTAACTTGACAAATGTATATACTTTTGTATATACTTGTTATGGAGGAAGATAATTATGAAATCAACAACAACTGTTAAAAAATGGGGTAATAGCTTGGCGGTCCGCCTACCAAAAACTATTGCCGAGGATCTAAACCTTAAAGACGCAAGCCAACTAACTATTATCAGTAATGGAAAAACAGCCGTTATTACTCCACTACTAGATAATCAGTCATCACTTGATGCGCTGGTCGGAATTATCACTCCCGAGAATTGCCATACACCAGAAGATTGGGGCAAGCCAGTAGGTAGTGAACTATGGTAGTATACGCACCTGATCGCGGCGACATAATATGGCTGAACTTCACTCCCCAAACTGGGCATGAGCAGGCCGGACACCGTCCAGCACTTGTACTATCACCAAAGTCATATAATCAAAAGACCGGATTACTCTTAGCCTGTCCGATCACTTCTAAAATTAAGCATTATCCATTTGAAGTTGTTGTTTCTGGTCCCCAACTGCAAGGAGCTGTGCTAGCGGACCAAATAAAAAGTCTAGATTGGCGAGAAAGACAAGCAACATATATAGCCCCTTGCTCGCCCAGTGTCCTGAAGCAGGTTATGCAACTTGTTGCCACATTGATTAATGGTTAATGTTCTGTACTTCATACCGTTTCTGCCAACCACCACACATCTTACCTAAAGTTAGCAGTTGTTTCATACCGTTTTCGGTCCGTTTAGTATTCAAAAAACCAATCGTATGAGCTACCGTTAAAAGTTTACGTAGTACTTCCAACTCAACATTGAGTTCGAACAATAGATTCGCTTTACGTCGAGGTAACCGAGCACTTCGAGCACTGACAATAAGGCGTAAACATTGCAACGCACTGTTACTGATAGCCTGAACGATAACCATTCTTTGGCTCTTAGGGAAGGTATTAAGAATTGGGAACAACCAAGCCAAGAAATCTACCATATAGGTATACATCAGCAGATCATCGGGGGCGGTAGTATGTTTGGCTTTAGGTTGGGTCATAGCGAGTTAGGTTGTTTAGTAGCAATTCCAAAGCTGCCCTGGCGTGCCGCATGGCGGCAGCCAAGGTGAGGGAGCAAGGATTTAAGCACCAAGCATTCAAGCGGTAAGCTCTAAGCGACAGGTATTACAAGGCAGCCCGGAAGCCGAGAGCCGGATAGGAATCGGACGGCGTATAGACCAGATAGAGCGTAAACGCCCCCGAAAACGGGCCATTGCCCCAGGCGCCTCCGCGAGCGAAGGCGAGCACCGCGGGTGAACCGGACGAGAAGCCCGAGCCCAGGACGCCAACCCCTTGAGCTACGCCCCAGCTGGCTGCGCCTGGGTTATGGACTGCCGGGTTAGTATAGTTAAGGGTGCCCCAGTTGTCAGGAACATCTAAGCCAAAGCCTGAATCGAAATTATATTCAAGTGGCCCACCATTTCCACCAAAGCTCGGTAGGTCGCCTTGAGTTTCAGTACCACTGGTCCAGTGGCCAACATTACCAACCAAATCCCAGAGGACTGAGCCATTACTGAGAGTAAGGGTTCGTTTTTGGGTGCTAGGGTCTGCACCACAAACTGTATTAACGCCTGCCGTGACCGTACCGTAGCAAGCCTCGGTGTCGTTGGCACTAGATTCTAGTGGAAAGTTAGGGGTATTGTCGTTATGGCCTGAGGCTAGGACCTTGCCAGCCGTGCCAGGCGCGTTACCACAGTTACTACCATCGGCATCACACCAGTTGGCTGGTTGGGTTAGGATATTGTGAGCAATAGTCATCCATTCGTTTTCGGTGAGCAGGTGGGCACCAGTTCCAGCGGTTTGGCTGGCGGTAATGGCATCAGTTTGAGATATGTTGGTCCAGGGCTGGTCGGTAGCGGTAGAGACAGCCGTGCCACCAGTGTAGGAATTACTGAGGAAGCTACCATCGCCGTTGATGTCGTTACTACTAGCTACCGTACCGCCACTGTTTTTAGCCGTGTACTTCATGACACAGAAGTCAGTAGTACTGTAGGCTGGGTTACCAGGGACGACTATCCAGTTGGTTGGACAGGTTATGGATGCTTGGTTGCCACCACTGTTACCACCGCCTTGGTTATTGCCGGATTGGCTAGTGGGATCACAGTCTGGATTGGTTGTTTGAGCAAAGGCAGCAGTGGGAGCTAGGATGAAGGCTAAAGCTAGACCAGCTAGGAGTAGGAGACTAAGGCTACCGCCTCGGTAACGGTAATTGGTGTTAGTGTTAGTGTTAGTTTTAAGGTAGATAATTAGTATAGTGGCAATAAGTAGTAGACTACTGGCAAGAGCAGTATAGAGTATAGTGTTACTGCCAGTGTCTGCTAGGTTACATAGTTCTTGCATAGTTTTATTTAGTTCCTTACGTCCTTATTGTTAATTCTGTATTGTTAATACTTTATGTTAATGGGAATATACGCTTGTGCCTGCTTGGTTTATGACTAAAACGTTAATTTGCTTAACTCTTTCATTGCAATAATTATACCATGGTTAGGCACAAGCGTAATTACTCTGTAAGTTTAACCCCCCCCCCGGAGGTTTGTGCAAGACTGTTTTTTGAAGAGATGTTTGTACGGTCGGTATTGGGATGTCAACGTCTCGCCTTACTTCTGTATACTGACTGTATAGTTTTCGAATAAGCTGGTTGGCTTGCCGAGGGCTGGCGTGGCTTAGATGGGCAACCCAGGAGTAGAATATTTCACCGAGCTCTTCCTTACTGATCGTACCGGCTTTATGGTGCTTAAGTAATTGCTTCCAGCGTCGCTTGAATAGTTTGACTGTGCTACTTCTGACCCTGATTTTGTGTCGCCAGATAACATAGCCAACAAATTCTACACCAGTTCGGGCAGGAAATAGACGAGTTTTTCGAGGATGAACAGTTAGGTATAGCTCATCGTGCAGAAATTGAGTGATTTGTTGCTTCCACCTCCCGAGAGCTTGTTTGTCATCACTTATAACCATTAGATCGTCCATATAGCGGATATAACGCTTAGCTTTCAAAACTCGTTTAATATACAAGTCGACTTCATGAAGGTAGACATTACCAAATATCTGACTGGTCAGGTTACCAATGGGAATACCTCGTGGACCCTTAGTATGATACGGAGAACTCGGCGCAAACAGATGATCGTGTTCGTGACCACTCTGATAGCTGTCGATAATAATATACACCAATTTAAGGAGTAGTGGGTCAGTTATTTTCTTTCGAAGTAATCGTTTAAGAACTCCGTGATTGACACTGGCGTAATACTTGGAAATATCCAAATGTAGTACGTACAAAGGTGTATTGGTTTGCCAACGAATAAAGTGCTGTAAACGCCTGGCTGCCTGATGGGAGCCTTTATTCTGTCGGCAAGCGTAGGTATCATAGATAAAGCATGGTTCATATATATCATTTAGTGATGCCGATACTGCATGATGAACAATGCGGTCCCGAAAGTGGGGTGCATCAATCAGTCGTTTTCTAGGGTCGTGTACCGTAAAACGTTTATGTGGCTTCGGATAGTAGTTATTACTACGGATCTCCTGCTGGAGGGTTAACAAAACTTCCAGTCGCTGATAGTTATAAGAAGCACCATACGTCCGATAGCGCTTACCTCTAGATGCCCCGCGGAAGGCCACTACCAAAGCACGGAGTGATGAAAAGTCCTTAAAGTTATTGGTTTTTGACATATCGGTTACTACTAGAAGTATAATAGATGTATGGTGTTAGTAGCTCAGCACGAGTTGGCATCCTGAACTCGGACTTCTCGTCCGGTTCACCCACGGTGATCGCCTTCAATCGCGGAGGCACCTGGGACAATGGCCCGAATTCGGGGGCGTTTACGCTCAATCTGGACAATACGCCGTCCGATTCCAATCCGAATATCGGCTTCCGAGCTGCCTTGGCATACCTGATAACGCCAGATGATAGTCGACGTCTTTTACAAGAGTGGCTACCCAGTGCGCATGGTATTCGCTACTATTCACCAGTCGTAACCACTACTTGGGGTAGGCGACAAATATTCTAAAGAGGTGTACAACTACCCTAACAAAGGTGTTTTTGTATGCCTCGCCAAACTTTAATGTGCTATTGATGATCGATCTATAACCCTACAAAGGATAAGGGAAGTAATTACTTGCTCTGACTACACACTCGTCAGTTATCCACAGTTTTTTGGTTAGTTTCTTTGACACACCAGCGCCGGCATGCTACGTTTAGGCTAAGTGTAGAGAGAGCACTGGGGACAAAAAAAGGGAAAAGAGATACAAAAATGGCAGATGTACCAGAGAAACAAATAAAAAGAATGCGGAGTCTAATCCAAGAGGCAGAAACAAGCTTGGCAGCAGCCAAGGAATTATTAATTAGCCTTGTTGGTGACGATTCAGTAGTAATGGCAAGTGTCAAAGACGACAACCTCGGTAAGATTATCGAAGGTGTTTTTGATGGCCAAAACATGGTTGGCAGCGATGGCAAAACCTATCCTGTACCAGCTAACTACGCCAGCAAATCAAAGCTCGTTCAAGGTGATATCCTGAAATTAACCATCGCCGATGACGGCACATTTTTATACAAGCAAATTGGTCCAATACCACGTAGGCAAATCGTAGGAACACTCGAACTTAAAGACGGCCACTACCTGGTTACTGTTGGCGAACATGCCTACCGAGTACTCCTAGCAAGCGTAACTTATTTCAAGGCCAAACCAGGCGACCAAGTAAGCATCAACGTTCCAGAAGAAGATCCAACCGCCGAATGGGCAGCCCTCGAAGCCGCACTATAAAGGGTGTACCGCTAGTTACAGTCGATGCCATCATGGTGGCATTATTGACTTTTGTCTGGCTCGTTAGTGGCAACTGGAGACCTGGAAAAAATAAAGTAGCTTTTCCTGCCTCAAAAATACAGATCAGGCATTTTTGGCAAGCAATACCTGTTTTGGTTTTAGTATGTATTCTGAGTTTTATTATTGCTTCACTTGTTAGTAGCCCACGATAAAAACTACTACAGCTTAATCATTTCTAATTGAGCTGGAATCATTCATAATAGATAGTCTATGGGGAAAGCGTTATATCGTAAGTATCGACCTAAGTCGTTGTCGGAAGTTGTTGGCCAAAAACACATCACCGACACGCTTGCTAACGCTATAAAATCGGGTCGAATCAGCCACGCCTATCTTTTGACTGGCCCTCGTGGAACAGGGAAGACCAGTATCGCCAGAATTCTGGCACATGAAGTAAATGGTATGGAATATGCCGGTGATCGAGCCGAACTGGATATTATCGAGATCGACGCTGCCAGCAATCGTCGTATCGACGAAATTCGTGATCTTCGTGACAAAGTACACATTTTGCCAACCAGCAATAAGTACAAGGTTTATATTATTGATGAGGTTCACATGCTTACCCGGGAAGCATTCAATGCGCTCCTCAAAACGCTTGAGGAGCCACCTGAGCACGCTATTTTTATCTTAGCCACTACCGAAGCCCACAAGTTACCAGAAACCATTGTGAGCCGCACCCAACACTTCAGCTTTAAGCCAGTCGAACTCTCTAGAGTCGTAGAACATTTGGCCCACATCGCTAAAGGCGAGAAGCTTAAGATCAACACTGAGGCTTTGCAACTTATCGCCGAGCATGGCGAAGGGAGCTTCCGCGACAGCATTAGCTTGCTAGACCAAGCACGTGGCTTAAACGACGACATAAAGCGGTCTGATGTCGAGCAACTACTTGGAATTGCACCAGCCGAAGCAACCGAGCAACTACTGGTAGCCGTGCAAAATGGGGATGTACGCACAACACTTGATACTCTGGTTGCACTACGCAGCCAAGGGTTCCAATCTGGGCTGCTCAGCAAACAACTCAGTGGTCAGGTTAGAAATAGAATTATCGAAGATACGTCCTTCCAAAGTGTCCGTAGTTTAGCACTACTTCAAAGTCTACTGGGAGTTTCGGCCAGTGCTCATGCTGATAGGTTGCTCGAGATTGCACTCCTTGAATACATCTTTGCAGGCAGGCCAGCCGAAGCTGCAGTAACCACGCCAGTCGCAGCAGTATCAACACCTATTACTGAACCGCCAAAAACAACAAAGCCAGCGCAACCCGCCAAACCCGCTGAACCTGCCAAACAACCAGAAACTAAGAAGAGTAAACCCGAAGCTAAGCAGGAGCCAGCTGAAGAGACGGTTGCCGATGTCGAAGCACCGAAAGCAGCAAAGCCAACTGTTACGGCGGATTCAGACTTTGCTATTGAAGCCTGGCCGCTTGTAGTTGCCGCCGTTAAGAAAAAATATAACACTCTCTATGGAATCCTGCGCATGGCCGAGCCACGACTAGAAAATGGAGGGCTAACTCTTGTCTGTAAATTCGCTTTTCATCAGAAGCAAATTAATGAAAGTAAAAATCAAAAAATCATTGGCGACATCATTAAGGAACAAACAGGTCATGACGTCACTATTACTGTGATCACGGCTAAAAAAGATGAGGCGTCCGGCGGCAAAAGCGCGAGCGGCACAAATAACAACACTGTTTCAAACGTAAGCGATATTTTTGGTGGCGCCGAAGTGTTAGAATCCTGATAGAGAAGAGATCATGGCTAATAATAACGCAGTTATTCCACCGCAGAATACCGATGCCGAAGCGAGCTTATTGGGCGCTATTTTAATTGATAGCGATGCAATTGTTAAGATTGCCGATATTATTAATCCCGAAGATTTCTACGATCCTAAAAATGGACGAATCTACGAAGCAGTCACCCAGCTTTACGAAAAACACAGTCCCATCGATGTATTAACGTTATCCGACCAACTTAAAAGCACCGGATTCATTGAGTACGTTGGCGGGGCTGGTTATTTAACTCAGCTGACCAACTTTGTGCCAACTGCCGCACATGCCGAACAATACGCCAGTATCATTGCCGAGAAATCGATGCGCCGCCGGCTCATCAAAGTGTCCCAGGATACTGTAGAGATCGCCTACAACGAGGAGCGACCACTTCAAGAGTTAGTAGAGGAAGCCGAAAGCAAATTGTTCGAGGTCAGCCAGCAACATGTAAAGCAAGATATCAGTAGTATCGAAACCATCCTTGGGGAAAGCTTTGACCGACTCGATGAGCTACATAAAGACAAAGGAACGCTCCGAGGAATCCCGACAGGCTTTAAAGATCTCGATAACATTCTGGCAGGGCTGCAACGTTCTGACCTGTTCATTCTGGCTGCTCGACCCTCCATGGGTAAGACAGCGTTTTCCCTTGGGTTAGCTCACAGCATTGCACTTAAAGCCCAGGAACCAGTCCTGATCTTCAGTCTGGAAATGAGTAAAGAGCAGCTGGTCGACCGTATGCTAGCCACTGAATCTGGTGTCGATGCCTGGGCACTCCGAACGGGCAACCTTACGGATGCTGATTTCGAAAAAATCGGTCATGCCATGGGCGCCCTCAGTGAAGCACCAATTTTTATTGATGACTCACCAGGAATTACCGTCAGCGATCTGCGTACCAAAGCTCGTCGCGAAGCCCACATCCGACCCTTGGGGCTTATTATTGTCGACTACTTACAGCTTATGAGCGGTGGATCCAGATTTGCCGGACAAAGTAACCGTGTCCAGGAAATCTCCGAAATATCACGTGGGCTCAAGGGAATTGCACGTGAACTCAATGTGCCACTAATTGCCCTGAGTCAGTTGAGTCGTTCAGTAGAAAGTCGTACGCCACAGATTCCACAGCTTCAGGACCTTCGTGAATCAGGATCAATCGAGCAAGATGCCGACGTGGTGGCTTTCTTGTACCGTGAGGATTACTACAATCCTGAATCAGAGCGAAAAAACATTATGGACATCTTCATCCGAAAACATCGTAACGGACCTACAGGTGCAGTGGAGCTATACTTCGACCGAGAGAAACAGCAGTTCAGAAGCCTCGATACCAAACACTCTGATCCTTTCAGCTAACCGATGAAGTGCATGGTATAATTGCATAAACGTTATGCAATTAAAAAACCCTTTTGAACGGCTTAATATTGTTCTATGGCAGCCGCTTGCCGGTTACGCATTTGGATTAACTGTCCTTATAACTGAGCTTGTCTATCGACTTGGCACGCTTGTTCCAGCATTCAGCCAGAGCGAAAAGGCCAGCATTGTCCGCTCCCTGAGTATTGAAACTATCGTCAATAATCCACTGTTCGCACCACATGAGTTCTTACAGTACCTGGGATTAAAGTCTGGTCACAAAGGTTTTATTGCCATGCGCTTACCTTCGGTTATGATGGCTGTGGCTGCAATTGCGCTATTCTTTTATATTGTTAATCGCTGGTTTAACTTCAGAATTGCGTTAATTTCGACCATTTTGTTTGCCTCGTCCAGCTGGCTGATCCACAGCGCGCGAATTGCTACTCCAGAAATAACAATGCTAGGATTACTTGCACCATTGGCATACTCCATTTGGCTTCACCGAACAGTCCGGCCATTACCAGCATTGATTGTAGGAGCCATCGTGCTTACTGGCATTTTGCACATCCCCGGGTTTGTATGGTTCGCTATTTTAGGAATTATCTGGCAGCGAAACTCGCTTGTTAAGGCGTACAAAGAGGCTAAAATTCCAGCTATCCTGATCCTATCGGCCTGTGTAATTGTAAGTACCCCTCTCATTATTGCCGTAGCCAGCGACAGAAGCGTCCTTTTAACTTACTTTGGTTTACCTCAGTCCATGCCTGCGTCATGGTTCGATATTCCTCGAAATATTCTAGCAATTCCATATCGACTTATTTTGGTAGGACCGAATAACCCGTCGCTAAACTTAGGCAGACTTCCGTTGCTCGATTTCTTCACAGCTATCATGGCAGTCATTGGCGCCTATAGTTATGCCGTGCACTCCACGCTGCGCCGTAGCAAGCTTATTCTTGCCAGCATAATCTTGGGTAGCATCCTTGTTGGTATTGGTGGGCCGGTCACAATAACTGTTCTGATGCCGTTTATTTTCCTTCTGGTTGCCGGTGGAATCAACTTCATGGTAGAACAGTGGTTCCTAGTATTTCCGTACAATCCACTAGCCCGAAACTTATCAAGTGTCTTGATAGTCGCAGCAGTAGTGGTTACATCTTTCTACCACATCAACCGCTATTTTATCGCCTGGCCGCAAGCCCCAGTTACTAAGCAAACGTTTAATCAACAACCATAGAGTCGGCCTACCCCCTGAAAGTGATATACTTATGGATGTAAATCTGTAAGGGAGAGACTATGAGCCGATTTGACCAAGCTAAAATGCTTATGAAGGTAAAAAAACTGCAGAAGGAATTGCAGAAAGAGATTATTGTTGTTGAACAGGGTGGTGGTGCCGTTAAGGTAGAGATTACCGGCGAACAGAAGATAAAGAAGATCCACATCGATCCAGAACAAGTTGATCTTGATGACATCCGAGAATTAGAACGCTGGATCGAAGATGCCGTTAAGGATGCTATTGGCCAAAGCCAAAAACTTGCAGCCGAAAAAATGCAGCCATTCATGGGTGCCCTTGGTGATCTAGGCCTGTAAGACCTCATGCAGATCCTTCCGTCGGCACTTGATGACCTTATTCAGGCATTCGGTGCATTACCTGGTGTTGGTCCACGTACAGCAGAACGCTATGCTTACTTTGTACTTCGAGGCGACCGAATTACGGCCAGCAAGTTAAGTGCCGCGCTAGAGAATCTCCATGGTTCCATTGGTTACTGTAAGAAAACGTTTGCTTTGGTGAATGCAGACGAAGAATTTTCACGATTATATACCGATCCATCTCGGGACAAAACCACCATTGCGGTGGTCGCCGAGCCGTTCGACCTGGTGGCGCTTGAAAAAACTGGTGGCTATAAGGGAACATACCATGTGCTTGGCGGGCTCATCTCGCCAATTGATGGCATAGGCCCAGAACAGCTTCATATTGCCGAGCTTATCAAGCGTATTGAGGAAGACAAGGTAACAGAGATTATCCTGGCCACCAATGCCGGAGTAGAGGGTGAATCTACGGCACTCTACATTCAGCAACAACTCGACCAAATGAACGTCAAGATCAGCCGCTTAGCCCGTGGCTTGCCAGTGGGCGTGGACTTAGAATATGCCGACATGATCACCCTTAGCCGTGCCCTTGAAGGCCGACAGACCATTTAAGCGATTCTGCGGTATACTGTAGGGAATGATTACAGATACAAAACCCTATAAAGTAGCTTCCGAAATCCAAAAAATTATCGAGGCGGCTAACCACATTGTCGTTATTCAAGCCGATAATCCTGATGGCGACAGCCTTGCTAGTTCGTTGGCCCTTGAGCAAATACTATCTGAACAAGGTAAAACAGTGACGATGTACTGCGGTATCGATGTAACCAGCTACTTACATTATCTTCCAGGATGGGATCGGGTGGTCAAAGATTTACCAGGCAATTTCGACACTGCAATCTTGGTGGACTGCTCCAGCTTGACGCTTCTTGAACAGCTCGAGAAAACGAACCAAATCGGTGCTCTCCGAACACGACCATTTATTATTCTTGATCATCATAAAGGCGAGAACGACGTCACCATCAACTGCACAGAGCTAATCGATACCGATGCCGTTGCAACCGGAGAAGTTATCAATCTACTCGCCAAGCAACTAGGCTGGAAAATAGACAGCACCAGCGCCAATTTACTGGCCAGCTCCATCATGGCCGATTCGCTCGGACTGACCACCGAATCGACTACAGCGCGCAGTATATTTACGTTAGCCGAACTTGTAGAGCAGGGAGCAAACCTCTCGGCTCTAGAGGCACGCAGACGGGAGTTTATGACCAAGTCACGAGACATCGTTTCGTATAAAGGCGCCTTATTGCAACGGATTGAATACTTCTGCGATAACCAGTTAGCCCTAGTGGTGATACCTTGGGACGAGATCCAGACATATAGTCCGTTTTACAATCCTGCGGTATTGGCACTAGAGGAACTCCGCATGACAGATGGTGTGCGCATGGCCGTAGTACTAAAGCTGTATCCTGATGGCAAAATTACAGGCAAACTACGATGCAATTATGGCGCGCAAACAGCAGGCCAATTGGCCGAACATTTTGGTGGTGGTGGGCACCCCAGCGCAGCTGGATTCAAAACAAATAAATGGAAGTTCGAAGAGCTAAAGAACGAACTCATAATGGTATCGAGTAAACTGCTAAACGAGAAATAAGATGAAGTTATACAACACACTTACCCGGAGTATTGATCAATTCAAGCCACAGAGCGGCAACCATGTAAAGATGTATAGCTGTGGGCTTACAGTTTACAGTCAGCCACAAATTGGCAACTGGGTAGCCTATATTTATTCTGATGTACTGACGCGAGCACTACTGCAAAGCGGATTCGAAGTTGAACGTGTCCAGAATATTACCGATGTTGGCCACCTGGTCAGCGACGACGATAATGGCGAAGATAAAATGCAAAAGGGCGCACGCAAAGAAGGCAAGACAGCCTGGGAAATTGCCGACAAATATATTGCCATCGCCGATGACGAAGCCTACACACAGTTAGGCCTGCTGCGACCGAACAAGTTGGTGCGGGCAACCGATTTAATCCCTGAACAAATTGCATTCGTACAAGAACTAGAAGCAAAGGGTTTTACCTACATAATTCCTAACGAAGGCGTATATTTTGATACCAGCAAGCTAAGCGATTACGGCAAACTAGCTCAGCTAGATATTGAAGGCTTAAGGGCAGGGGCTCGAGTAATCGTTGATGGGAAAAGGAATATTACCGATTTTGCACTATGGAAATTTTCGCCCAAAGACGAACAACGAGACATGGAATGGGAGAGTCCTTTTGGAGAAGGCAACGGCATGGGATTTCCAGGGTGGCACCTAGAATGTTCGGCAATCGCTCGACAGAACCTTGGGGACCAACTTGATCTTCATACCGGTGGAATTGATCATATTCCTGTTCACCACACAAACGAGATCGCTCAGACTGAAGCGGTAACTGGCAAACAGTTTGTGCGTCACTGGTTCCATAATAACTTCATAAAAGTAAACAATACCAAGCTATCCAAATCTCTTGGTAATAGCTACACGTTACAAGATATCCAAGATAAGGGTTTTAGCCTTGATGCTCTCAAAACCTTGGTCCTATCCAGCCATTATCGAACTGAAGGTAACTTTTCCTGGGAGATCCTCGAAGCTGCTCAAAACCGTCTCAACAAATGGCGAGCAGCGATGGATCTTTTATGGCAAGAGGACGTCGCGGCAGACAAAGACTTCAATAGTCAGGTCTACGCCGACAAGATTACGGCCGCCTTGCAGGATGACCTCAATACCCCGCAGGCTCTTACTGTTATCGACGAAGCAGTCTCAACACTTGAACAACTCCACGTTAACGCAGTAGCCATCCAGGCGTTTGCTGATAGCGTCAAAGAACAGCTTGGTATTGATTTGCTTGCTGGAAAATCAGATATTACTGATGACCAAAAAACTATACTTTTACAACGCAGCGTTGCAAGAGAAGCCAAGAACTGGGCGGAATCCGATAGCCTTCGTGATCAATTGCTCAGCGAAGGGATTACTGTGCGGGACGTAGGGTCGGGACAAGTATGGAATCGAACCTATTAGCAGTCTATTGTTGCTCTGCATGAGCAGCATCAACAGCATCAACTACAAATTCAAGGATACCTAGGCCGTTTTTGTCGGCTTCATACCAGCTATCGTTCATAACATCTTCACAAAGATCTTTTTCGGTCTCACAGAGGCTTTCATCGTCAGCAGCATAAAGGTTAAGGATATAGTCAACCATAGCAGAGCGATCACCTGCCAGATATAAGTCATGGGTGTCGGTGATTATCCGGATTGTGTCGGCTTGAATTTGTTCCTGAGAACGTAGTGTATCTAACATAGATAAGTATTATACTACTTATAATACTTAATGTCAAATATATTGTTTTCTATGCTGCTTCGATTTTCTCTATGCGGTGGTTGTAGTAGTCTTTAAATAAAATGCGCATGCATGCGGCAAGTGGGATAGCTACAAATCCGCCTATCAGTCCACCAAGGCCAATACCGCAAAGCGCTGCGATAAAGACCAGCAACGGCGTAAGTTCATTCTTACGGGATTGAATAATTGGCTGAATAGTGACGTTTTCTATCTGCTGATAGATAAGGAAGAATACTGCCATGGCAATTGCCAAGGGGAACGATGTAAGTGCACAGACTAAAACTACTATTGCGGCACCCAAGGTGTTTCCAATCATTGGAATTAGGCCTGTTAGGGCAATAATGCCGGCCAAACCTATGGCATTTATGGAAACGTCAAAGATGGTGCTCATAACTAACATCGCAACCAGCGCAAAGAATGATGCAATAGAAGCGATCAACAGTTGGCCGTTAACATAGTTAGTGACCACGCTATACATCTTCGAGGCTATCTCGCGCCGGTGAGCACGCTTTTTCTTAGCCTGGAGTCTCATAATGGTTTCGAACCACATAGGGCCTTCTACAAGCATCATGAAGGTCATAACCAATACTGCAACGGTAGATACTAGACCACTACCAATTCTACTTGCCGTAGAAAGCACCGGTTGTGGTAGATCTTTGAGCCTCGAACGCATGTCGGTAGCAATATTATCTACAGTCTCCTCTAGACCATATTTGTTAACGACACGACCTAGTCCTGTGTTTTCATCCTGAATGCTCTCGATAGTATTAGGCAGGGTAGAAATAAAATCTCGTGTCTGACTAAACAGCGGTGGCACGACGGCCATAATAAATCCAGAAAGTATAATCAATACACTGATATAAGCAATACCGGTGGCGGCAGCACGGCTCTTGATACGTAGCTTCTTACTGATCCAACTGACAGCTGGATTAAGAGCCAGCGCCAAGAAAAACGCAAAAAAGATTAACGTCAGCGGGTGCGCAATATTCATTACGAATTTAAAGCCTAAAAAGGTGGCGGCTATGATTAAAATGATTCGAATTACTGTTCGATTAGAAACGGTTACTGCAAGAGGTTTATCTTTCATAGTTATACCTTACCATGTTTATTTATTGCTTGTGTATACACCTCGAGGATGCGCGGACCTATATAAATTATATCGAACTGCCTGATTCGTTGCTTTTGGGCATCTTGGAATTGCTGACGAAGCTGCGAACTCGAAAGAAGTTGATCTATTCTACTGGCCATTGTCTTGGTGTCTTTAGGATTAACCAGTGCCTCGAGCGTATCGGCCAGTACAAAACGATAGCCAGGATTGTTGCCGCCGAGCACCACTCCCGCACCGGAGGCAATAGCCTCCACCACGACAATACCAAAACTCTCACCGCCCAAGCTTGGCAAGACCACGACATCGCTGCTAGCAAAGTAATTAGCCTTCTGGGACTCCGATATCTGTCCGGCAAAAACTACTTTTTCGGTAAGTTTATGACGATGGACAAATCGCTTGAGCCGTCGTTTCTGGGGGCCACTCCCCACAATAATGCAGCGCTGCTGTTCAAATTTTCCAGTTTGGCTTAGCAGAGCAATTGCTTTTAGGAGTTCCTTGGCTCCTTTACGGGGAACGAGTCGTCCTAAGAATAATACGTTTTGTTTGCCGTTAATTATCTCGGGCATTGGTAGCCCCGAGGCAAAGTTAGAGAGGTTAACAGCGTTAGGCACGACGCTGGAATGGATACCCATTACTTTGCCGGCAAATTGCTGGGCGGCGTCAGATACCGACACCACTTGGTCAAATCGCCTCAAACTTTTTGCCAAAATTTTGGAAAGTAACCACGAACCAACTCGCTGAATAT
>CAZIBG010000019.1:16998-20489 GCA_964536985.1 uncultured Candidatus Saccharibacteria bacterium
CTCAAACTTTTTGCCAAAATTTTGGAAAGTAACCACGAACCAACTCGCTGAATATGGCCATAGGGTAGGATATGGAAGGTGCCAATAATGGCCGTGGATTCAGGCGCTTCTGAGATTAACTTTCCGGCAAACTGCGGGCTATAGGGCATTTGAATATGCAACACATCGAACTTCTGCTCCGCCAAAAATACCCGCAACTTTTTACGCGATACGGGCAATGGAATAGATAACTTATTTCGATTGAAACGAACTTTAATATTGTGGCTGAGGCTATGAATATTTGGTATGTCCGTACGTTTAGTGTGCCCAGCTAAGTAGTGGACATCGTGTCCTTGTGCTGTAAGCCATCTACCAATTGTCAGAACGTATTGTTGAACTCCGTCCGGAGCGTCAAGCGTGTCATCCAGTACTAAGCCAATTTTCATGCCACCGCCTTATGTTTCTTGATAGCCTGTTTATATATAGCCTCATACTGATCAACAACGTGCTGGTAGTCGAACTGCTTCACGTAATTCTGGGCCCAGTCCAGCCAAAGCTTTCGTAGTTCTTGGTCATAAAGCATTAACTCCAGTCGCTGCGAGAAGTCTACGGTCTGTTCCGGTCCCACTAGACTTAATCTACCTCGGCCCATCATTACACTGGCATAACCAGGGTTATTACCGGCAACCGTCACGGCACCAGCCGCCATGGCCTCCAGCAAGACAATGCCAAAGCTTTCGCCGTATAAAGCAGGGCTACAGTAGACATCTGCTGTTTGCAGTAATTCTACTTTTTCATCTTCCGTGACCCATCCTCTAAAAGAAACGTCTGGGACATTGAACTTTGTTATATAGGCTTCTAGGCTTGTGCGAAGATCGCCGTTTCCGGCAATAATTAGCTCCACATCATCATGGTTCTGTCGCAGATGAGCGTAGGCTTTCAGCAGGTGTTTCACGCCTTTGCGCTTTTCCAACCTCCCGACATACAAAATCTTCTTAGGTGCGGTTCTTTTTACTTTCTTGGTCGGAACATAATCGGCCAATCGTATGCCATTTGGAATTACCGTGATTTCTGCCGTCGGTACGTAAATATGAGCCGTGGCCTCAGCCACAGAAGAAACCGCCGTTAAGGCGTGCATATGTGTGTTCATGTATCGAGCAACCGGCTTCATAAGTTTTTGATAGGACTTGCTAAGCATATCTTCGGGGAAAGTAGCATGCATAGTGGCCACGTTAGCGACTTTTGATCGCGACAATAATTGCACTCCTATTACAGGAACTCCGGGTTCGTGAAAGTGCAACACATCAAAGTTATGCTCTTCGAGCATGGCATCAAGTTTTTCGTTGGAGACGCTTATTCCAACATCACTTTTAGTGGCAAAAGGGGTGTTTAGTTCGGCCGAGCCACCGATCAGTATGGTATTAGCGGGAACTTGCTCGGGCATAACTCGCGGCTTGGGAGCAATGACTCTTACATAATGTCCGCGCTTCTCTAGGTCTATGGCCAGTTCACGAATAATCGACTGCACGCCGCCAGGACGAAAGTAGTTATAGGGGCAGATTAAACCAATACGCATTTAAACTAGTATACCATTACTGGTGCTTATGGTTGCTGGGCAAGGAGACGTTTGAGCTTTGGAGGGATAAAAGCACTGGCCGCTTTGGCGTCGGCAATAACCGTCGGTCCATGATTCTTAAATGAAGTATTAATCATGGTGACTTTGTTGTAAACGATATTCAAATGTTGCTCGACAATGTGATTATCAAAGTAACGATCTTCGGCGACTCCGATATGGTAAACCGGCAGGTCTACAGCCGGCTGCAACAAATCCATTTTGAACATACTAACTGCTGTATCCATGTAAGTACGGATATCATTAATCTGCCAAAGATGAATCTCGAAATCGATACGACGCTTACGCTCGGCTTCGTCAGCATCCTTCATCTTTACATTCTTGTCGGCGACCATATTATAGGTAGCCCTGATTAAACTAGGACGCAAGGCAATCTTCTTGCCGATATAGGCCGGTAATCGATTAGAGAAGAAGCTAGCACCATAGCGCAACATGTAGAAATTTCGCTTAGTAAAGATAAACTCTTCATGATGTACAAAGCCAACCACACTGACCAGCAAGTTAACTTTGGACTTAAGCTCTGGGCAGCGTTGTAACATCCGAGTGGTGATGGCAAAGCCCAGTGACATAGAAACGATAGTAACTTTCTTCCGCTTATAGCGCATCTTCACAAATGCCGCTAAATAATCAGCCAGGTTGTCCATGCTTGGCTTCATGCCGATCTTGTAAAACGTTTCCATGCCGCCAAAACCAGGAAGGTCTGGCATGGTGACACTACCATATTTATTAAGAACCTCCATGACGCCAAACTGTCGTTCGAGGCTGGCATGGTGACCGTACACAAACAAGATATTGCGACTCTTGCCTTTAGGGGCGGGCATATGCAGCATCCGGCCCTCGAGGCCGTTCATAGTTAACGGCACAATACAATCGGCCGGGTCTTTTGGAGTTGTTTTAGGCATTGATAAAAATGTACAGGTATTCTGATCTGTTGCCAAGCGTAAAATAAATCAAACAACAGAGGATCACTCGTCGTATACTATTACTATGTTTAAAAGCTCACGAATACGCTGGCTAATCGTAGTCCTAATTATCATCGGCTCATGCATTGTAGTCAAAAGTTGGGTAGACGGCTTCCTTGAAAATTGGAGGAGTCCAACCAACGCCCGCGAAACATCTACCGTGCAGACGTTCAACAAAAAACAGCTATCGATAGATGATCCGGCTAGCATGTGGGTAGTCGTAAATAAAAAGCGTCAGCTAAAACCAAAGGAGTATGCTCCAGCCGATCTGGTAACGCCAAATGTAGCCTTACGATCGGCACCCACTACCGACGAGATGCAGATGAGGAAAGAAGCAGCCGGAGCGCTTGAACAAATGTTCGCAGCCGCTAAGGCAGATGGCATTAACTTGCTGATGGCCAGTGGCTATAGACCTTACTCATTACAGGCAAGCGTCTACAACAGATACGTTAAAAATGATGGTCAAGCATCCGCAGACAGCCAGAGTGCCAGGCCAGGGCATAGCGAACATCAAACGGGGCTTGCTGTAGACGTGGGAGGAACTAACCGAGTCTGCGAAATCCAAGACTGCTTTGCGGATACACCCGAGGCAAAATGGGTGGCAGCCAACGGCTATAAATACGGCTACATTGTTCGCTACCAAAAAGATACACGTTCAACAGTTGGATATATATACGAGCCATGGCATATCCGCTACGTTGGCAAGCTACTAGCAGCAGAATTGCGTCAACAAAAAAATCCTCCGCTAGAGACATTCTTTGGGCTAGAAGCCGCTACAGATTACTAGCAGCATTGTAACTTCGGTGGATTTGTATTAAAATCTATCTGTTATAGGTCAGACAGTAGGGTGTGGCCAAGTGGTAAGGCACTGGGTTCTGGTCCCAGGATCGGGGGTTCGAATCCCTCCACCCTAGCCA
>CAZIBG010000020.1:0-20182 GCA_964536985.1 uncultured Candidatus Saccharibacteria bacterium
GTGCCATGACTATGCAAGTTCAGCAGGGGAGATTTGCCCATGAAGGCCCCTTAACTTTAGACCAAATTCCCGACATTATCGTACCTGACCTAGCTACTGCACAAACTCATTTAGCCGCCCTTCAGAGCTTAGAGCAACAACAACCATAAAGTCGCTCCGGGATTTTATGAAGTCTGTGCACTCTGATACTATCTAGATATGAAATTAGCCACCTACTTACTTAGCTGTCCGAATGACGAAGAAGCCGAGCAAGTCTCGCTAGCACTTGTCGAAAATAATCTAGCAGCCTGCGTCAAACGCACTGAGATTAAGTCCGTATATCGCTGGGAGGGCGAGGTTAAGCATGGCGAGGAATCGCTGGTAATTATCGAAACTTCAGATGACAAGTTTGATCAAATTGTTGAGCTACTGAATGTGGTTCATAGCGATCCATATTATGTTCTTAACGCGCTACCAGCCTCAGACACTACACCAGGCGTTATTGACTGGCTGAAGGAGACAACGTCATGACTAGCAAACCTGAACCGATTACTGTAAAGGTTACCGTTAACGCACCAATACAAAAAGCTTGGGACTATTGGACCAAACCAGAGCGCATCATGGAATGGAGTTTTGCATCTGATGATTGGGAAGCACCTGCTGCCGCCAATGATTTAGTAATAGGTGGAACATTTAGTACGACTATGGCGGCCAAGGATGGATCAGTGGAATTTGAGTTTGGTGGTACATACACAAATATCGTGGATCTCAAGGAAATCAGCTACTCCATGGATGATGACAGGGAAGTAACCATACTATTCAGCACTGAAGGCTCAACGGTAACAATTACCGAAACGTTCGACCCAGAAAACGAAAACCCTCGTGATATGCAACGAGAGGGATGGCAGTCCATACTCAATAACTACAAAAAATACGTCGAACAAGCCTAAACAAGGACACTTGGAGCACTTTACAAATCAGGCTGCTTGTTCTAACTTGTTGAGATGAGTTTTCCAAATAGAGCCGAGTGGTCAACATTCGAAACATTTCGCCAGTACGAACCGCAACGAACCCTTCCGGGTGGTTTGGTGGTCGGATCGTTGTGTACTGTCATGATCTTGCTTCAAGAACCGCATCCCTCTGGCCGTATTGCAGTCGCGTTCCCCTGTGAGATATTAGACGCCGTCAAACATTACGATGAAACTGATGTTCTGTTTGGCCAGCTAAGTCAGGGGCAAGTGATCCAGGAAGTTCATAAGGCTATTTTGCCTGACGGCCATATGAATCTGATCCGACCATCACACCTGGCGATTACCGGCATTGCCGTCAAATGTGGGTATGTATACTCCGTCAATGAAGAGCTAGGTCATGATCTGAGCGAACTTGAAATCGTCCTAGATCAAACGCGATCCCTGGTGGCAGCAGTTTAGGCCCGCCAGAGAAATAGTGGAGAAATTATTGTTCGACTTAAATCATTGAGTTTAACAAGGAATACCTGACCCTCAAAATACCAGTCGGCATCGCTATAGTGTATAAATCCAGTTATTCCTCCTCCGACAGAGAACAACGCAATCGCCAACAGGAGTATTACCAGCTTAACGCCAGGCATTAACCGGAAGGCATGCTGATAGCCTGCAATCAACAGTAGAATAAACGGCAAAAGGATGGGGTGAAGATACCGACCGTTTATGGCCACCATCTGGCCGAGATTAAGATAGTCATTAAAGTTGCGCCCCCAAAGCGAAACCACGTATACCATCCCGGCAAATAGGATCATGACAAAGACAGGATCATGAGCAAGAATTCTACGCAAATATCGCAGAGTAATCACCGCACCGCAAACCGAAAGAACGGCGGCGGCCATAGCAATCGGCATAGCAACATGATTTGTGTAGCGCTTTGGGCCCGTTGCTCCATTGATAGTAAAGAATAGCCGATAGAACATTCCGCCTGTCCAATCCACGCTAAAACGTAGCGGATTAGGACTAACCGATTGCTCCGTTTGGGCTAATTTATAGTTACGCTCCCACGGCTCAAACGACGCACAACGTGACGGATCGATAACTTGATGACATTGAACCACAGGGTTTTGATAAAGTACCGTATTGACTCCATAGTACCAACAAAACAGTACTGCCAATATCGCAATTGCCCCTAACTGCACTCGGCGCGTGTGCTTTTGCAAAGCCTGCCATTGCTTAAAGGTTGTTCGCTTCCTCCCATGAAGTCGATGTCTCCAGATCATCCACAACATGTAGGTAAATACGGCCGCCATTATCGGCAAGAAGGTAAATTTATTGAGCGTACCAAGTAAGCTAAGTAGTACCGTCCACATTGCCTGACCCAACCATGACTTACGCTGCACTATCTGCTTGGCGAAAGTGGCTGTCGACAGTAGCGTTAGAGCAACCAGGGGGAACTGTAGGTTGTCATAGTTTAACTGGCCGGCAAGCAGTGGAACGGTCGGGATCAGAATAAAAAACAATAGCGCAGCATGAACGGCTGCCGCCGATGCTTTAGTGCGCAACAGTAATTTGCGGAACAGAAAGAGCCCCCAGCAAAACATTGCCACACTAAACATACGTAAGGTGACTACTGTTACAAACTCGCTAGCTCCAACGGATTCAAGCAATCGATAGGGAATGCTCAACAAAAAATGGTACAGCTGAGAAGGATCGCGCGCTAATGCGCCATACGGAGCCTGACCCGCGGGCTGCTGATAAATAATCGGCGAAATGATATCGCTGTGAAGTTTAATCAGATTGTAGTGGTATGCTTCGTCAAATGCCATTGGATAGCGCGAAGAAACTGCGATCCATATCCCCTGAAAGGCAGCCACCGCAATAATAGCCCACCCAAAGATAGTGGAGGCCAGTAACATAACAATCTGCTGATAGAGGCGCTTCATTTTAATTCTTCTAATGTAAGTATATCCTAAGATGCTTATGATTACGGTATAGTATGTACAGGAACATTAATGAAAATAATTGACAATACACTGGCTCGAATAAACAGCTTCCAGCAAGACCACGCTGTTATTGGTTTACCTTATGCCATTATTAAACGCTTCAGTGAACAAAAAGCCGGCTATCAGGCGGCTTTGATAACCTATTACGGGTTTCTGTCACTGTTTCCTTTACTTCTGGTAGCTACATCGATAGTGGGATTGCTGGTACAGAACAATCAAGAGCTAGAGACAAAAATTATGGCTACCATAAGTACCTATTTCCCGGTAATCGGAGAGCAGTTAACCGAGAACATTCATGCCTCATCAGCGTCAGGATGGCCACTAGTCATTGGTATGATCATTGCTCTGTATGGTGCTCGGGGTGGCATGGACGCCTTCCGAAGTGCCATAAACCATGTCTGGGGGATCTCGAGTAGCAAGCAGCCGGGTTTTCCTGAATCATTATTCACGAGTATTGCCATGATTATTGTTGGCGGTATTGGTTTGTATTCTGCAGCGCTTCTGTCCACCTACACTGCTGGACTCGGTAGTTCACTGTTCTTTAAACTACTGTCGCTGATTGTCAGTATTGGTCTGTTACTGCCAACATTCTATTTCTTATTCACGGCTGCCCTAGGCCTGCATGCCGCCAACCACACCGACCGCATGTTAATGGCGGCCAGCAGCACCGTTGGCATTGTGACCGTTCAGGGAATTGGAGGCTACCTGGTCACCAGCCAGCTCAATAAGCTTAGTCCGCTATACGGCACCTTTGCACTGGTTCTGGGGTTATTGTTCTGGATCTACCTCCAGGCCGTGATTGTTATGTACTGTGCCGAGACAAGGGTGGTTCGCAAATATAAGCTCTGGCCGCGAAGCTTAGTCGGCAAGCTAATTACTGAAGGTGATAGACAAGCTGCCCGTCGATAACATACACTGCTATTCATGAATTCACTCTTTTTATTCGCCTCCAGCAAGGCATCAGAAATCCACAGCTACCACGTTCCATGGTTTATGTACGCCATCGTAGGCCTCGCATTAGCTGGCTACACCGCTATCGAAGTCCATCACACTCGTAAAGATCACGAAATCAAATTCCCTGAAGCTGTCCGATGGTCGCTATTTTATATAAGTATTGCCTTAGCTTTTGCCATACCAGTGTTCTTTTTCATTGGTCACCAAGCAGCCGGCGAATACTTGGCGGCATGGGCCATAGAAAAGGCTCTCAGTCTTGATAACTTGTTTGTAATTGGACTGATCTTTAGCAGCTTTGGAGTTAGCCGCAAACTAGAACGACGCATGCTCAACTACGGTATCGCAGGGGCGATTATTTTCCGGTTAATCTTTATCCTTGCCGGATTGGAGCTCCTTAAACGATTTGAGTGGGTGAGCATAATCTTCGGCCTTATACTTATGCGCGCTGCTTGGAAAGCATTCCAAGAGGCAAGGGGTGGCGACGATCTAGAAGAAGAGGTCGAAATAACCGATAAACGACTATGGAAGGTTATGACCAGAATCCTGCCAGTCCATCACGAATTTGTGGGCCATAAACTAACCGTCAAGATAAACGGTAAGCGCATGCTCACTTTAATGGCAGCCGTAATCATTCTTATTGAGCTAACTGATATAATTTTTGCCGTCGACAGCGTACCGGCTGTTCTGGCCGTCAGTCCTGATCGATTTATTGCATACTCCAGTAATGTTTTTGCACTGTTGGGACTTAGGGCATTATTCTTTGTATACCAAGCGGTTGCCAGCAAGTTCTGGGCATTATCATGGGCACTATCTGGAATTCTAGCCTGGATCAGTTTCAAGATGATTGCTGCGCCTCTTGGCCTGCATGTACCTGTAGCTATCAGCCTGGTGGTTCTGGCTACGTTCTTATTTGGTAGCATTTTTGTATCACTTAAGTGGCCGCGAAAACTCAAAGAGCATCCAATCCATATCGACGAATAGGCACCAAAAAGTTGTAAAAAACAAACTTGTTTTGATGTTCGCAGCGGCGCATACTAGACATTAGCAATATGGGTGCTGGACGAAAGGCTCTTCGAAGTCTCCTCAACCTTCCTACTCATAGGCTATATAACTGCCTGGACGCTTCAGTCATAACGGCAAAAAAACTCGGGAAGTATACACACTAGATTCCGTCTTACGAAGTCAAAGCGTCACTGCCAACCCAAAAGAATTAGCTCACAGGCTTACATGTCTGGTACTCGAACGGTTACCATCCATGGCCTGCGATAGCTCCAATCTTTAACCGTTCGGTCAGTAGTTACCTCAGTAACATCACTGGCAACTCTTCAATATTTATAAACATCTGGAGCAAAACTATGAGCATCACCCATTATCAGGACCAATCAAACACTAAAACTTTCGTAAACAAAGAAGTATCGGTTAACTCACTGTCATTTAGCGGTCGCGGCAAGATCAGAAGCTTTCCTAGGCAGATAACCATCGACTCAGAAGAGATAACTTTTGTAGAAACTGGCATGCACTACCTACTTCAAAAAGGGCAGAAGATCGTCCAACTGTTCGACATGAGCGACGGCTCAAAGAACTACCGTCTTCAGTTTGATACTCAGAACTTTACGTGGACACTATTGAATGTCTCCAACGTTGCCCGTTAGTCGAAACCGTAACACATAATATAGCACCGCTCTCGGTGCTATTTTTAATTTAGACAGAGACGGGCAGCTAAGGCATGGAGGGCAGTGAAATAGTAAACTGCGTGCCACCTTTGGCGCTACTGATCACGTCGATGGTCCCGCCGTGCCGCGTTACAATATCTTTAGCTAGCGACAATCCGAGACCATGACCCTTGGGGTTAAACTTGGTAGCTTCGGTGCCACGATAAAAACGATCGAATAAGTGCAGTATGTCCTTCTTGGCAATGACCGCACCTTGATTGGAAACATCAATAGTCACTGTATCGCCGATGAGAGCCACAACAACCTTGAGCTCAGGATTCTTGAGACCGCTGTAAGTAACGGCATTTTCGGCAAGAATACCAAGCACCTGGGCAATCAATAATTTATCTGCCTCAACATAAACAGCCTGTTCGGCGACAACTGGAATTGGAATATTATAACGTTTAGCGAGGGTCTTCATCTGGTCACGTATGAGCTTGGTTAGGTTAGTCTTGACTAAAGAGATGGCCTCTGCATCACTTCGAGTCAAACCTAATAGTTGGTCGCTAAGCTGGCGAAGACGGGCGACCTCTTCTAGATTACTCGCCAATATTTCTTTGGCTTCGGACAGCGGGAGATTCTTGCTTCTAAGTGCTACTTCAATCTCGGTCTGCATAATTGCCAGTGGGGTACGTAACTCGTGACTAGCGTCAGCAGTAAAGCGCGTTTGCGCGGCATGGGCGGCTTCCAATGGCTGTAAGGTTCGTCGAGCAAACCAGTAGCTGGCGATACCACCAGCGCCGATAATAACTGCGTTAATGAAGAATAAGGTAAGTAGTAGCTGATGACGGTCATCGGCCAACTGAGACTCCCTCTGTCGTTCGAGTAGCCTAACAATGCGATCTGGCACCAATGGATCGGGTAAGTCCCGCACAACAGCTGTCTGACGCTCGGCGCCCTGTCTTAAGCGAGTTGAGGCAACGCTATACATGGGCAAGCTAAAAAGCAGACACACGAGCAGCAAAGCCCCAACGTACCAGGCGGTCAATTTAAAAACTGCAGATCTAAACATTAGTTCGCGGTCCTCAGTCGATAGCCAAATCCACGCACTGTTTCGATAACAGATGGGGCTTCGGCGCTGTCCAGCTTCTTACGTATGCTACGAATGAATACTTCTACGGTATTGGGCAGAATGTCGGAATCAAAGTCCCAAACATGTTCAATTAGTTGATCCTTGCTCCATACCTGATCAGGGTGATGAGCCAAGTACTCAAGCAGGGCATATTCTTTTTTACTCATACGGACTTGGTTGCCGCCAATGCGAACTTGCTTTGTGGCGGTGTTAATTTCTAGATCTCCAACCGTTATAGTCAAGTCTACTGCCGCTGCCGGGCGTCGTGACAATGCACGAACCCGCGCCAATAACTCTTCGAAGGCAAATGGCTTAACCAAATAGTCATCGGCACCCGTATCGAGTCCCGTAACTCGGTCGTCTAGCTCTCCGCGAGCTGTCAGCATCAATACCGGGGTGGTATTGCCAGCATCTCGAAGCGCTTTGCATATTTCTAGACCATCATGGCCTCCAGGAAGCATCCTATCGAGAATTATCAGATCATAGTGCTCCGTTTCGGCGTATGCCAGGCCACCATCATAGTCAGCCTGTAAATCAACGGCATAGCCGTCCTGCTCCAGACCGGCCTTGATTGCACGACCGAGCTTTGCTTCGTCTTCGACAACAAGTAATTTCATGTTATTAGTATATCGCGAATTACTTAAAGCTTACTGAGCGCTACACCGTCACTCACTATAAGTGGTATTATCAATGTAATATGGTGGACACTTTTAAAAATGTTATAGCTCTTGGGATTCTTGCCCTTCTACCGCTTATTGGCATAGTCCTCCTATTCAAGAGTAGTCGCCACTCTAGCCGCAGCAGAATGTTGGAGCACATCACCGATCGATACGACGCGGTACATCAAGCCATGGACGACTTCATGAATGTCATGATTAGCTATTTGCCGCACGTTGTTGCCGGCATGGATAACACGGTAGAGCAAGTACGCTCCTTACATCTAATAGAGGAGTCCTATTCTCAGACAGTTATTGAAGAGATAAAGGAGCTGGGAAGATTAACCGCCAGGATAGAGGTAGATAACCCTAATTCCGAGTCTCGCTCTTCTACTAAAACTCAGATCATATATGGCGATGCCCCCAATCCCTTCCGATCGTGGCTGATCTGGCTTGCAACTATTGGTAGTATGCTGGCGACGGCAATTCTGTACCTGCTTTCAAAGCCAACCATCCATCCGATCATCATAGGAAGTACGCAGCTCGTTGGCATATTGATACTCATCTTTGGGTATCGTCGGCATGGTCAGAGCGCTTCTATGTTACTGCGTTCTGAGCGGTATGCATCGCTTAAAGTCTCGCTGTATGACACTAGAAGGGAATTCATTCACGACACCACCAAACTACTTCAAGCTCAACATGTCCAATTAATGAAAGATACTCAACGGCTAAGCGCCATTCCGCAGGCCCGTGGATTTTTCTCTAGCATGGTTATGCTGTCTAAACTTGCTAATGGTACGGCCTCGATTCACCGTGCAAGTAACATGCAAGAAAGTGCTCCGCTATTTGCAGTGTCGGTGTATTTACAGAAATTGATAGATAAAAAGTACGCTGCAGGAGCTGCCGAACGCCATGTTGGCTTTGCCGCCCAGATCGATCCTGGACTCTCTTTTCAGATATATCCACGCGATCTTGAGCAGCTCATGGACATCGTGCTGGCAAACGCAATCATGTACAGCAAACCGGGGACAAAGGTGACCCTCCGAGGGAAGAGTAGAAGAGATACGGTCATGATTACTGTCACTGATAATGGAGTTGGGATCGATAAGCAGGATCTACAATATCTTTTCAACCCGCTACATAATCCAGATGTCGAGATTAATCAGAATGACTCGCCAAAGCTTGGACTACAGATTAGCAAGGTCATCATGGCTCGCATTGGCGGAGAGCTAAAGATTGCCAGTAAACTTGGCAAAGGCACCGTGGCGACAATCTATGCACCGCGAAAGCAAACTCAAATTGATTTGAATATCCGCCGCCATGTAATTACGGGCGCTGGACGACTAGACTGATTAAGCAGCTAGAACCAGTTATTCTTCTTAAAGTAGCGGGCCACAATGCCAATCATAATTGCTGTGATTGATAGAATAATCCAAAAGGCGTTGGGGTTATGTGCTGCAGGCAAGCTTATGTTCATGCTGTAGATACCAGTAATTAGGGTAAAAATACCCATCAGAATAGTGATACTGGTCATGAGTTTGAAGACTTTGTTGAGGTTGTTAGCGGTGATAGTGCTGTAGGCTTCGCGGATATTTCGAAGCGTATTTAATCGGGACTGTGCCAATTGTGTTAGCTCCTGAGCGCCCAGCGTAAGGTCCTCAATTAGATCTTTATCTTCTTCATATAGCCTCATAAACCGCCCGTTAAGGAGACTGTTTAATACCGAGGTTAGTGGCTCTAGAACCAGTAGAAAATCATTAAGATCTTCTTCGATGTCGATAAAGGCAATGAAGTCCTTGTTAGCAATGTGGTCTTTATTAAGTTGTGCTCGACTTTGCCAGATCTTTCGACTGGCAGTATTTATACGGCGCTTGTAGCCGTTATTTACTTCGCTCAGTATTTGCAGAATCAGTTGGGCACGCTTGCTAGTAACTAAATCGTAACGTCCAGACAGAATGAGGTCCAGACTGGTAAATTGACGTTCGCAGATAGTAATTACCACACCCTTGGCATATACCATCAGTAACGGGGCAGTGGTAAGCTTTTCTGCTTCTGGCAAACAGAAACGGGTGAAGATATAGGTCGCATCTCCATCGCGCTCAATACGGGGTGACTCGTTGGGATCCACGCCGTCCAGCAGAAGGTCCATATCGAGTTCATAATCTGCACTTAATTTCGTTAGATCTTCTTCGCTTGGTGACTCAAGATGGATCCATGATCCGTCTACCGGAGCGGCCAGTTCTTTCATTTCTAGTGACTTTGCTGACCGGTAAAAAATCCTTGTCATTATATTTCCTGGCATTTTAGTTTTGTAACGTTAAATCAAGTATACGCCACTCCTAACAGATATGCCAAACAGGTCTGGTACACTGTGAGTATGCAAAATAAACCATTTAGTGTTGATTTAGAGACCTGGCTGAAGAGCAGGGGGTCTAAGACCGTGGGCGACTTGCAGGATGTTTTCGGGGAGAAAAGCTTTGCAATTCTGTTCCTGTTGTTCATGTTCATCCCATCGCTTCCAATTCCTACGGGCGGCATAACTAACCTTGTACTATTGCCGACGGTAATGGTTGCTTCTCTGCAGATGGTGTTTGGCAGACGATCACTATGGCTACCGTGGTTAGTGAAGCGCATAAAACTTGGCGACAAGACCATCAAGAAAGCGCTGCCCTTTATCGTTAGGCGAGTAAGGCAACTGGAGCGCTTCTCCAGACCCCGGTTGTCCAATCTCTTAGAAAAAGCCATCCCTCGAACAATCCTCGGAATCAGTGTTTTCGTCTTAGCATTAGCATCATGGATATCGCCACCATTCTCGCTGCTCGATACACTGCCGTCTATGGGTGGCGTGCTGATCTCGTTAGCAGTTATCCTAGAGGACGCAGCCTTCTATCTAGCGGGACTCATCGTTGGAGCAATTGGCATTGGCTTAATTGCCACTGCCTTTGATCTTGTTATCGCTTTTGTACAGAAGATTTTTTAAAGCTATAAATGTACCAACTCTTATTGTGTAAGAGGGGCTTCTTGCCAACTATCTCAAAAATATAACTTACCAAAATAGCGCTTGGTTTTAATTCTTTGGCTGCTTTTTTAGCTAGTTTCGGCATGGTCCGAGGCACCAGGAAAGCCATAACTACATCTGCCTTACTAAGATCCACTCGCCACAGATCGCCAAACCGCACATGCGCGCCTTTGGTAGTAGCGCAACGCGTCCAAGCAATTAGCCAAAGCAGGGGATTTAGCTCATATCCGATCGCAATCGCACCCCGCTTGGCAGCTGCTTTGACCAGCCGACCATCGCCACAGCCAAGCTCCAAGTAGGTCTGGCCTTTTTTTAACTTTGCGTCATCTAAAAGTGCTTGGACATCAAAACTTCGTACCGGCACCCACGGTGCTCCGGAAAGACTGGTAACCATAAATCCGAGTGCCACCACCAGAAAGATTAACAGAAATATCATCTGTCTAGCTTACCATCTCGGCCGGTATTGTATACTGCTTATAGATGAAATTACGAAAGAAAATAAACTCACTTCCAATTGTCGGATCACTCAACCTTAACATTAATCCAATCTCGCTTGCCGATGTCCTTTTTAAACCAAAGAACCGGGCTAAAATATATCTCGATACCGAGCCAGACCAAAGAGTAGCGCTACTTCGCTCGGTAACCAAAAGCGTTCGTAGGGACATACTACAAAAATTGCCAGTCGAGGAACTTGTTAGTTTGCTTCAGACGCTCAGCCCTGACGAAGCTACCGATTTATTGCAGCTAATTACCAAAAATAAACGCGAAAAAGTATTAGCCTCCCTCAGTCACGAACTTAAAGAGTCACTCTCTACCTTGCTAGCTTTTGATCCAGAGACCGCTGCAGGTCTGATGACCCTGGACTATATTCAAGTTGAGGTTACCGACAACATCGAGAGCGTCGCTCGGAAGTTCGAGAACCACGAAAAACACACCGGACGGCCGCCAGTAATCTTGGCTTTAGATAATGGTAAGCTAACAGGATTTCTACCTGGTCATCGTTTGGGCTTGGCTGCCAAAAGCGAACTGATTGGCAAGCTAACTCGACGGATTCCAACTATTACCTATGCCGCTTCACACAAGGATGTGGTCAACTTATTCCGGGCGCACCCCCGAAGCAAAGTGGCCGTACTGAACGACAAAAGTGAAGTTGTTGGTATTATTTATTCCGATGATGTTCTCAAACATATTCAGGACGACCAAGCCAGTAGCCTTTATAACCTGGCCGGTGTTGTTCAGGAAGAAAGTGTCAGTGATCCAGCTAGAAGCAAAGTCAGGAACCGCTACCGTTGGCTCATTATTAACCTGGGAACCGCATTTATGGCAGCATTTACGGTTGGACTCTTCCGCGACACGCTGGATAAATATGTATTGCTAGCAATTTATATGCCCATTGTTGCCGGTATGGGCGGTAATGCCGCTACCCAGACTCTAGCTGTACAGGTTAGGGGAATTTCACTGCACCAGATCGAGCTTAAGACTGCCTGGGGAACCTTACGCAACGAACTCGGAGCAGGCCTCATAAACGGACTCATCAACGGAGTATTAGTCGCTGCCATCGTTATGATTATCAACCATGATGCTAAGGTTGCGATCGTACTAGCTATGGCCATGGTTATAAATCTTTTAGTGGCCAGCTTGTTTGGGACTATGGTTCCGTTAGTTATGCAGAAACTCGGCAAGGATCCGGCCACATCTGCAACCATCTTTATTACCACCGCCACCGACATACTGGGCTTTATGGCCTTCCTTGGTCTGGCAACTATTATCTTGAACTAGGTAGAAATCCTGAGTGATTCGATTGGATCTTTGCGAGCAGCTTTTATTGCCGGCACGGTACCAAAAATCACTCCAACCGCCAGGGCAACGCCGGCAGATCCGGCAACAACTGGCCAGGTAATTACGGGGTGAAGGTTGGTTGATACTCTAATTAAGAAGCTCACTAAATAAGATAAGCTGATGCCAACGAGGCCTCCAACTACACTAATCACCACCGCTTCAGCCATGAACTGATTACGAATTTGGCGGTTAGTAGCACCAATAGCTTTTCGAATTCCAATCTCATGTGTACGTTCACTAACTGACACCAGCATAATGTTCATAATCCCGATACCGCCAACCAGCAACGATACTGCTGCCATAGCAACAACTAGCTGCCCTAAGAGCTGCAGCATTCCACTGGCAACTGCAAGACTTTCATCTTGTCGCAAGACAGTGACGTCTTCGTTCCCACCGTGTGCTTTTGTTAAGCCCGTTGTTAGCGCATTAACTACGTTTTTCTGTTGACCCTCTTTAGGTCGGACCAATACCTGCGTCAGGGGCGCCGCATCACCGACCAGATTCTTGAGCTTCGGCCGCGGTACGAATGCCGCTTTATTTAAATCAATTCCTTGACCAAGGGTACTACTTCCAAACTCTTCGAATACTCCTCGAACTATAAATTCCTCTCCCCGAATAGTGAGTGCCTGTCCAATTGGGATGTTCTCCTTAAACAATTGTTCTGCGACACGTTTGCCAATAATCGCTGATGAGCTGTCTAGATCACCGGCATCAAAGTAACTGCCGTACGAAACTTTGTGGCGAAGTACTTGCGGTAGATCGGGGTCGGTTCCTAGTACAAAACCAGATTCGAGCGTCGACCCATCTGTTTTAAGTCCACCAGTTAGCAAGTTCAAGGAAGATGTTTGTGCTACGCCAGGAGTTTTCGAAATAGTCGAGATATCTTGCTCGCTAAGACTTCCGCTCCCAAAACCATACGCCAAGCTAGCATCAACCGAAATTATGTTTCCAGCATTATCTCGTTTTACAAATTTACCTGGCCGAACGGTAATAAGGTCATTACCTAATTGACTGCTTTGATTAATAACTTGTCGGCGAACTCCTTCGCCAAGAGATACAGTAGTGATGACTGACACAATTCCAACCACAATGCCGAACATCGTCAGCATACTATGCCACTTAGAGCCGCGTAGTCGATTCAGGGCTAGTCTGTAGTTTCCGCTCAACATTATGCTTTCTTCTTTCGGGTAGTTTTCTTAGTTCGTTTGGCTTTGGTACGTTTCTTTGGCTTCTCCATTGATTCATCAGGCAATGCTTCCATAACAGCCGATACTCCGGCAAGGTCGTCATCTTCTGTGCGCCGCGGGAATAAGTACATAGCACGTTTAGCCAATGTCGCTACCTCTCCAAGAGGGGTGCGTTGATCATGAACAATCCCGCCATCATGCATATAAACGACTCGGTCGGCGTACCTTGTTAGCTCCGGATTATGCGTGACCATCAAAATAGTGTTTCCCGTGCGGTGGAGTTCGCTTAATAATTCCATGACCACAAGGCTAGCTGAGCTATCCAGGTTTCCGGTAGGTTCGTCGGCAATAATAATTTGTGGATCGTTAACCAACGCTCGGGCAATAGCTGCCCGCTGAATCTGTCCGCCACTCAGAGCTCGCGGCATAAAGTATTGTCGATCGCTTAATCCCACTCGCTCCAACACGGCGGCTGCGCGCCGCATTCGTTTTACTGGGCTAATCCCTTTATAAGCCAGGGGCAGGGCAACGTTATCGATCACACTCAGTTTTGGTAATAGGTTAAACGACTGGAACACAAAGCCAATTCGGTCTCGCCGTGCTTTTGCCCTTTGATTAGCCCGAAGCTTGGCAACAGATCGTTTACTGAGCATGTACTGACCATGTGAAGGGCGGTCGAGCAAGCCGATGATATTCATTAGGGTGGATTTACCAGAACCACTAGGACCCATGATGGCCACAAACTCTCCAGCCTCAACTTCTAGACTGACTTCGTCCAGCGCCACTGTTGTTGCGTCGCCGAAACCGTAGATTTTACTGACATCTTTGAGAGAGATGAGTGACATGCGCGGACCCCTACTTTTATAAAGTCGTAACCTCTATTCTACGCTGAAATTTGTCAGGCCGGCAAGTAGGTAATGTAGTAATTTTTCTTTAAGGGCGATTGGGGTGTAAATAAGAAGTAAATCCCGCTATAATAGGCAAGTCGCGGAGGGGTCGCATAGTGGCCTAGTGCGCCATCTTGGAAAGGTGGTAAGGGGGCAACTCCTTCGAGGGTTCAAATCCCTCTCCCTCCGCCATACTGATATACTTACTATATGAAATTATATTCTTGGAACGTCAATGGTATCCGCGCCGTATTAAACAAAGGTGCTTTTCAGAAATTCATCGCCGATGAACAGCCGGATGTCTTATGTTTACAAGAAACAAAAGCACACCGAGAACAGTTTGAAATAGACCTTCCCGATTATCACGAATATTGGTACTCAGCCAAGAAGAAAGGCTACTCTAGTACCGCAATCTTTAGCAAAGTGGAACCAATTCAAGTTGTAAATGGGTTTCCAGATGAGCTGGCCAAAAAATACAATCTAACCAGCGATAAATATGGTGACCCAAATGATGAAGGCAGGGTGATGGCTGCTGAGTTCGAGAAATTCTGGGTTCTAACCGCCTATACCCCAAACAGCAAGGGCGACCTTAGCCGTCTTGAACTTCGCCACAAGTATTGGGATCCAGCATTCTTGGCCTATGCCAAGCAACTTGAAGAATCTAAGCCCGTCCTATTCTGCGGCGACCTAAATGTAGCACATACCGAACTTGATCTTGCCAACCCAAAGCCAAATGTCGGAAAGCACGGATTCACCAACGAAGAAAGAGAAGGCTTCCAGAATTTCCTCGATGCCGGTTTCTTTGATACCTACCGCTCGCTTCACCCCGATAAAGAAGCTGCCTACACCTGGTGGACTCACTGGGCAAATGCCCGAGCACGTAACGTCGGTTGGCGCATTGACTACTGGCTAGCTTCCACATCACTCAAAGATGTCGTCAAAGATGCCAACATACACCCGGACGTAATGGGGTCTGATCACTGCCCAGTAAGTGTGGACCTGGACATCTAGATGGCCACAAAATATATCTTGCAGTCAGGCGGTGTTCGAAATTACCCCGACAAAAAAAGAAAGTTTCACCAAGAGGTAGTTGGTAGTCTCAAGAATCCTCAAATATTAATTTGTATCTTTGCTCAGCCGCGGGAAGTATGGGAACAAAAATACCCGAACTACTGCCAATCTATAAAGGAAGATTTAAATGATGACGTACAGCCGGTCTTTACTTTGGCAAAGCCTGATCGTTTCGAACAGGATTGTGCAAGCAACGATATAATTTACATGCAGGGCGGGGACGATCACCTGATACGTTTCTGGCTTGAGAAGTATGATATACCAAAAATCTGGAGCAACAAAATTGTCTCGGGTAACTCAGGCAGTAGTTATGTTCTTGCGAAACATTTCTGGACTAATGACTGGCGAAAGTGCATGGACGGACTCGGCGTATTGCCAATCAAATTTACTGGGCACTTTAAATCAAACTATGCAAAAGGAGACCCACGAGGCCCAATTGATTACGATGCCATATATAAAGAACTAAAAGATTATGGCGATAAATCTTTGCCCGTTTATGCACTAGAGGAAGGTGATTACATCGTAATCGAACAATAAGATGAATGATTTTTGGCATAAACAAGGCAGTGAACCACTTTTCCCAGCATTAGTCTGGAGCAGGCCCGAAAATCGCCAGCATGCCGGAAAGCTACTCATCATCGGCGGTCATGCTCACGGCTTTGCAGCTCCTGCTGAAGCATATGCAGTTGCAGATAAAGCAGGTGCGGGATCGCTTCGCGTTATGCTTCCTGACCATATACGACCGCAACTTCTTAAGTTCAAGAGTGCCATACTAGGAATGGAATTTGCGCCCAGTACACCGAGCGGAAGTTTTGCCTCAAAGGCCCTTGCAGAACTGCTGGCAACTGCTGGCTGGGCCGACGGAGTGCTATTAGCGGGTGACTTGGGTCGTAATAGTGAAACGGCAATCGTTCTAGAGAAGTTTGTTTCTAAAACAAGTATGCCGCTAGTTCTGACTAAAGATTCTGTGGACTATTTTACGAGCAACGCTTCGCCAATTATTAACCGTTCGAATACCACGCTTGTTATGACTATCGCACAATTTCAAAAGTTAGCCACTAACGCCAAATTTGCCATGCCAATTACCTTTAGTATGGGACTCATGCAATTGGTAGAGGCGCTACATAAATTTACTTCAGAATATCCGATTCATATTATCGTTAAGCATCTAGACACCATTCTGGTCGCCGTTAACGGCACCGTAAGTACCACCAAAACACTTCAGGATTTAGAAGATTCATGGCGAGTCGCCACCGCAGCACGAGCTGGTGTCTGGTGGATCCAGAACCAGTCTAAACCATTCGAAGCACTAACCACCGCTATCCTCGAAAAATAATTGCCTAAAGAGCCTAAGCTTGCGCCATTGTTTTCTGTGTGTACAGTAATGGTATGACTAATCCAATCGAAAGTGACGCAGTGGTAGTTTCATCACCTTATATGGAAAGGCTAAACAGTCCTGAACATCAGGCAGAGCATTTGCCAGACATACAATTAATGGGCGGCGTCGGATCGATTGCACTCTCGCACCAAGATCTGATCATTCTACCATGAGAGAATACAATGGTCCTGAACGCTCAACTTCAACTGTCTACTCGCCGAGAAGATGGCACTAAACGAGACCTCGATACATTAGTTCTTACAACCGACCAGGATGTGGTAGACAGGGCCGAAGCAGAAGCTGCAGCTATAATTGGCGACGAACTTGACCTTTCTTTCTTTGGTCTTCGCGATGTTTCCGAACTACATGATATTGTCACGCATCCAACTCGTTCCACAATGCGCCAATGGCTCGCCGATCGATACGTGACCATGGCAGCTGACGGATCAGTAGATTCAGTAACAAAAGCAGTATTCCCATTTGCAGCCGAACTAGATCTTGCGGTTCTAGAAACTTGGACGTTAATGCTTAATGGGAAAGCAGTCGCCGTACCAAACCCCGCTACGACGCTACTCAACTATCTAACCCGTTCAATCACTGGCTTGCGTCCAAAGGACGAACCAAAAGTACACAAGCTTGCTGCCAGCGTACTTGGCAAGGCTCCTGAACTCCGTGAATGGATTTATGACGGGCCAGGACGTGAACTGTACGAATTTGCTCAGCTGCTTCAGGGAGTTCGGGAACCCAAGGAAGGCGCTCAGTCACTTATTGTTGGCGATGCGCTGACCATTACACCCGCCGGTTTAGCAACGGCTATCAGGCTATCTTCACAGATGCTCAGTGGACATGGGATAACATTTAGCGAGAAAGAACAGCTTCGCTACATACAAATGGCCAGAGCAAAGTCCAAGATCCTACGTACAGCCGAACTTCATCCAGGAGTGGTAACGGTGTTTCAGAAACATGTCGAGCGTCGGATTAGTAACATAGTACATAATCGAGCCGCCTAGTTTTTAACATATGGTGCCGCAGGACGGACTTGAACCGTCACGAGGTTGCCCTCACAGGATTTTGAGTCCGGCGTGTCTACCAATTCCACCACTGCGGCTTCACATATTAAAAATGAACTAACAGAGGAAATTATATCATATAGGGCGCCGGATTCACCTCAGTTACTGTATACTTAATACATAACCATGACCGATTCAAGCTCGACCAATTCAAAGGGTAGTCGCGACAATAATGATGCCGCGGTTGATTTGATACGGTCAAAAGTCGGGAACTTGTATGCAGACGAACCCAACGCCAAAGAAGAGGCCCAGGAAGTTCGCACCCTAGATAAACCCCTTAGTAAGCACCAAGCATACATGCAAAAAATCAGTGAATCGGGCATGTCTCTTGCCGATATCCAGACCGCTTGGCACCGCTATTACGTCGGGCTGCCCGATGCCGAAAAACATGATGTATGGAAAGAGTTCTACGCCGAGCACGACAAAAAAGATAGTAAGAAAATAGAATCTCCAGAACCTCCCAAAAAGCAGGAAGCCGTAAAGGCGCAACCAGAAGTGCCCCACCAAGACATGCGGTTACCCTCTTCGGAAAAAGCAACCGTCCATCATATGGGTGCTCAGCCAGCAGCCAAGCACAGGAGCTCAGGACCAAAAACTGTCCGCGAAGTAAAAGAACAACTGATTAGCAAAGCAAGTCTTAATGCCAGCGGCAAGCTCAAAGCTCGGCAACATTTTCAGTCGCTATTATTCGGCGTAGGCATGGGTATGGTGGTCGTTATCTTCCTATTGTTTGGGTTTTTCAATGACCGATTTATTGCCCCCTTCATTACCCCTAGTAAAAATGTCAGCAGTACGCCAATAATCATTGACGGGTCAACTGCAGTTGATGGTGCTTCAAAGATAATTATCCCTAAAATCAACGTCGAAATTCCTGTTGTATACGATGAACCATCGGTCGAAGAACAGGCCGTCCAGAATGCCCTAGAACGCGGCGTAGTACACTATGCCACTACACCTAGCCCAGGGCAAAAAGGTAACTCAGTCATATTTGGTCACTCAAGCAACAACATCTTGAACAAAGGTAAATATAAGTTCGCTTTTGTGTTACTCAACAGATTGGAAGTAGGGGATACCTTTTACCTAAACAAAGATGGGGTCCGCTATGTCTACAAGATCTATGAAAAGAAGATCGTAAACCCTAGCGAACTCGGCGTCCTCGGTTCCACAGATAAAGTTGCCACATCTACACTGATCACCTGTGATCCTCCAGGAACTACCCGTAATCGTCTAGTTGTAATTGGCGAACAAATCAGTCCTAACCCTGACAGTAACGCAAACAGTACGGCAACAGCAGCTGACGCCCAAGCAACCGTCCTTCCTAGTAATGCCCCGAGCTTATGGGATCGTGTTCGGAACTGGTTCTAGGACTTAAGGCTTTAAATTGAGTTTTAGGCTGGTGCGAACTAGTTCAGTCTTTGTAGGGTCAGTTTTAAGTGGGGACAGGGTGTAAAGCCGCTCGTAGTCACGATCAAATACCGGAATCATACCGGGAGCTATAGTGCTCAATGTTCGACGGTTGTTTCCGTCAAACTCAAATACTACCACTTTAGAATCTTGATTTAACAGCAAGCGGTGGCCGTCCATCCAGGTAGCCTTTAACTCGACTGGAACAGTGCCACTTGCTACAAAGTTAAAGCGACGATTATCCTCAAAGTCATAAACGGCAAATGTACTGCCTGACTGCGTAGCGATAAAGCGAGTATTGGTAGAGAACGAAAGTTTTACCGGGTTAGCAATCTTCATAACGGCAAAGGGAGTTACTTCGGTTCGCTCAACTCGTTTTAATTTAACCAGCGGATCTTTAAAAATGTACATTCTCCCCTCCGGAACGGATGCTGTGGTCACAAACATTTCGCCGTCAAATCGTGCCAGATCAAGCAGTACGGCTCCTGCCTGGTGAACTCGCAGGGTGTAGCTCTTGCCATTGTCCCAAATACTTACAGTCGTCTTGCCAGGAAGAGCCGGATCTTCAGAAGAGTACAGGACGATATTCTCTTGATAGGACTTAAAGTTGGTGACATTAGTTAGTAAGTTAGCGACTGCCCCCGTCTTTATATCCGCCGTTTGTAGCAGTTTTGTGGCATCGGTATAAAGATAGAGCCTATCAAAACGCTTGTCCCGGAGGCTAACTTTTGTCGGCTGGAGCTTGAATAAGGTATTAACATTCACAGTGCTTTGGGGCTCAACGCGGTCAACTACTACAAACTCGGTGCTTTGAGCAAAGGTGTGCTTTAGCAGTACGTGACGATTATCTGTCGACCATTCAACAAGCTCCAAAGACTGGTCAGTAGGCGTAGCTGCAGGTGTTAAGACCTTCGCCGGAAGGGTTAAGACCGTAGGGGCGCGGTCGATGTTTTCTGTATCAAAGACATCAAAAACACCGGCAGTTC
>CAZIBG010000021.1:0-18502 GCA_964536985.1 uncultured Candidatus Saccharibacteria bacterium
ATCCAATTGGATTTAAAAGGCTTGCAGTTCATGCCGACGGCTATCGTTGGTCAATCTAATTATTTCGATATCACGAGGCCGCTTTTGTTATAGTTAGCTTATGTCAAACATACTTCTCTTTTCTGATCTAACTAAAACAAATGAAAGCACCATCTTAAATATACTTTTCCCGAAGACCGACACTAGAAAGTCCTTTGTCTATATGCCGAGTAGCGGAGTACTTGGAGCTGAGGATTATATTTTGCAATGGAAAGACATTGCCAAAAAATACGGTTATGAGTTTAGCGTGATAGATAACACCTCTATTAACCCACATGAGAGCAGGAAGTTATTGAATGTAGATGTAATGCTGATCAGTGGGGGCAATACAATTCAGCTACTAAATAATTTGAGGAAGTCTGGGCTCGATAAGGCAATAGTAGAGTTTATTCACAGGCAAGATGTTACCCTTTCGGGCTTTAGTGCCGGGGCTTTAGTGCTTACGCCTACAATTGCAATATCCAATTTGACTGATATTGACGAAAGCCTCGGAGAGACTAGTAATCTCAACGGGCTTGGAATAGTTGATTTTGAACTACTTCCTCACTACAAAAAGCAGTTGCATGAGACACTGCTCTACGAGTATCGAAAAACTACAGATAACCAAGTACGTGAGATGAACGACGAAGAATACATTCTATTAAGCATTTAGTTTTTGTTATCATAGGCTAGATGATATATGTTGCAGAAGCAATTAGAATTAGTAATAGTGAATCACTTGCACTGATACAGGGTTTTATCGGTTTTTGCCTGACTGTCCCTGCGTTTCTGGCGGGCTACTTTGCCTTCAAAAGCAGAACGGCTGCCTATCGAAGACTCTATCTTGTGTCGTTATCTATGTTTCTACTTAACATCACAGTTTTCGGATTGTTGAGTGGAGTTGGCACTCGGTTTACTGATGGTAACCTAATTGACGCAAGTTCTTGGATCTTCTGGACTATGCTGGTTGTGTTGCTTGCCTCGGCTCTGGGCGTACTGGCTAGCCTGTTACTATTGGCGGTTGAACAGTTTAGGAACAGAAAGTCTATTAGATCACGTAAAACCTAGCTCTTACAGGGCCCCAAGTGTTCTTCTAGAACTGGTTATGATTAAGTGCTCATCAAGAGGTGTTTTTGTTTGATATGATATAGGTATGCCAAAGAAACTTAAGCTTGTCGTAATTGGTCTAATCATTCTAATTGCTTCAGGCTGCGTGTACCTATTTACTACTAAGAGCAGTCAAGAAACTCCACAGCCGAACAAGAATAGTCCGGCGGCTGCCAATGAGTCGAGTAAGCCAAATGCTCCCGCTCCTAGCAGCACAAGCTCTAACCCTGGAGCATATCTGGAATATTCAGAAGAGCTTTTAGCTTCCACAAAAGGCACAAGAATACTTTTCTTTCACGCTCCGTGGTGCCCACAGTGCCGTGAATTAGAAAGTAGTATCAAGAATGGAGCTATTCCAGCCGATGTAACCATTTTCAAAGTGGACTACGATTCGAATAATAAGCTTCGACAAAAATATGGCGTTACAATTCAAACTACACTAGTAAAAATAAGCGATACTGGCGATGAGCTCAAGAAGTTCGTTGCATATGATGATCCTAGTCTGGCGGCTATAACTAAAGAACTGCTCTAATGCATCTTCTGGTTGTTTCATTTTTTGCTGGCATCCTTACTGCTGCGGCGCCGTGTATCCTGCCTCTTTTGCCAATAATAATTGGAGGAACCTTACCTGACGAGAAAAAAAGCGTGCGGTGGTATAAGCCGCTTGTTGTGGTCGCGAGTCTAGCAATTTCGGTTGTTATTTTCTCGTTACTACTCAAAGCGACAACAGCTTTTCTTGGTGTCCCGCAGTTTATCTGGAACGCCATATCCGGGATCATTGTCCTCGCACTTGGACTAAGTATGCTCTTCCCCCGTATCTGGGAATCTATTGCATTAAAGACCGGTTTGTATATGAAATCTAACGAACTAATGCAGTTCTCCTCAAAAAAACACGGGATTACCAGAGATATTCTGATTGGCGCATCGCTGGGTCCTGTCTTTTCCAGCTGCAGCCCGACCTATGCATTAATTGTAGCGGTCATATTGCCACAATCTTTTGCTAAAGGATTTATTTATCTAGTTGCCTACGCCCTCGGTCTGGCAACTATTCTTTTACTGATTGCACTGGCAGGACGGTCTATAACCAGCAGAATGGGCTGGCTGAGCAACCCATCAGGAAACTTCAAAAAAGTAGTTGGTGTGTTATTCCTGATTGTCGGTTTAGCCGTAATAACTGGATCTGATCGGAAACTGCAGACATATGTCTTAGATCAAGGCTGGTACGACCCAATAATGAAGCTCGAGCAAAAATTAGAGTAACTCCAGCGCCGACATTCTTTGCTAATATAGGATCATGTGTAGAAACATCAAGCAACTCTATAATTTTGAGCCACACGCCACAAACGAAGAAGTGCGTGCAGCTGCAACCCAGTTTGTGCGGAAAATATCAGGGTTTCAAAAGCCATCAGCTGCTAATGAAGAAGTCTTTAATAATGCTATCGACGAAATCGAGCATGCTAGTTATCATCTCATTGAAGGTCTTGTGACCCAAGCCACGCCGCGAAATCGAGAGGTTGAGGCTGCAAAAGCTCGGGCCCGCTCTATCCAACGCTTTGGCGTGAAGTAGATTTTGGTATCATACAGCTGTGACTCAGAACATATTCTTCATAGGTCCGGCTAGTGTTGGAAAGAGCACTGTTGCCAAGCTGCTTGCTGAAGAGTTAGGTTATAATTTTGTCGATGTTGACCTAGCATTCTGCGAACGTATAGCTTTGATTCCCGACTACATTGACACCAACGGCTACGTAGCATACTGCCAACGGAATTCTGAACTGGTGGATCAATTACTCTTAGAATATCCAACTAAAACTGTTTTCGCGACACCATCCGGGTTTTTAGTACATGAGCAATCGCCTGATTTAGTAGCGAAACATTCAATGCTCATAAATGAAAATGCACTTTCTGTCCTGTTGCTACCAAGTAAAGACCCGCACCAAACGGCCGAGTTAATTGCCCAACGACAGAAAGTTAGATGGCCAGAAATAAATAAACAAACCGAGATTGAGCGTTACATCGCTCGTCATAAAAAGTATAAATCATATGGAAAACTAAAGATTGTTGGCCTGTACAGTCCCAAACAAACAGTAGATCTAATCATGGATCAATTAGCACCTTAGTAAGTGTTTGTTACAATAAGCCCATGATCAATAGATGCGACAACATGAGTGTAGGAGTGATTCTAGAGCGAGACAATATGATTGCTCTAATCGAGAGGGCAAAATTTCCGTTTGGTTTTGCACCCCCTGCGGGGCACGTGGACGATCACGGGTCGCCAGAAATGGCAGCTATCGATGAGGTCTTTGAGGAGATTGGCATTACTATCTCGCTAGATGGGCTAACGCGAACAGTCATCGAGAATCGTCGTCTAGATAAGTCATGTCGCCGACCAGGCGGTGACCATCATAATTGGTGGGTGTTTACGGCCAGTGAATTTGAAGGAGATATTACTGCAAGCGATGACGAAACGCGGGGAGCATCTTGGGTAGATCTGTCACGTCTTCAAGAATTGGCAGATAGAACAAAACTATTCCAAGCCGGCGTTGTATCCGATGAGCAATGGCAGCAATCACCAGGACTTGAAGAAGTATGGCTTGGTTTCTTTGCCGAGCTAAGGTATGTAGACTGACGGTAATTTCATATGAGTAGATCACGGTCCTATATATCAAGTATTAGCGACAGAATATTCTGGCTGGTCCGATTGTTCGTGTTCTTGTCGTTAGTGACATTAGCGATTGGCATCTATCGGTATTTATTAATCGATATATTTGATGGTGGAGCGCCAGTGGGTGCCTTTGTTCTGTTCTGGTTATTTAGCGCTTATATCATTTTGCCAAGGCTGCATCGCCGACTAACTAAATTATATATCCCCAACTACTTTATTGGCCGCGTCCGAACTGGTGACGGGCTGCTTGGAGACCCAGTAAATTTAGCGGTAATAGGTAGTGGCGAACAGCTGGTCAAGGCAATGGAGGCAGCTGGCTGGACCTTGGCAGAAGAACTAAGTTGGCGAACCAGCCTAAAGATGATGCGCGCCAGTATTCAGGGGCGCAGTTACTTGAATGCTCCCGTCAGTTCTTTGTATTTGTTTAGCCGGCCGCAGCAGTATGCTTTTGAGATCGAGATCAATGGCAATCCCCGCAAGCGCCATCACGTTCGTTTCTGGCCAACGCCAAAAGGTTGGTGGTTGCCAGGCGGTTACAAGGCCGACTGGCTTGGCGCTGCAACCTTGGATAAACACGTCGGACTATCATTATTAACTGGGCAGATTACTCACAAGATTGATGCCGATATCGACAAGGAAAGAGACTTTGTGGTTAAGTCGTTGGTTCAAGCTAAAGTTACCGATAAAGTTACGGTTGTCGAGCATTTTGCTAGTGCATTTAGGGATCGCAATGGTGGTGGCGATCAAATTCACACCGACGGATCACTACCGTTTCTGGTTTTGGCCGGGTTCCCAGGCGACATTGGTAAGAAACGGAGCAAATAGATCTTCTTCCATAGGGAAATGTAGGAAGTCTAGTTCGGCCTGTGTGGGATCTTCATCCCTAAACTCGATAGCTGGGAGGTCATGGATAAGGCATAGGGGAGTTCGTTCATTACCTTCGCCCATTGCCAGCACTGAAGCCCCTGCCAGACCTTCGGCAATGTTAGCCATGGTTATTGCATACGGTCGCCCAAATAAGTCATTGGTCCCTGCATAATCACGAAGTGCGTTAAAGCCGCTGTGGGCTAGGGCGATGCCGGTTGTCCCGCGCCTTAGAATGTGACTAGTGCTATCGGTTATAACAACGCCGACATCTTTAATATTGAATCTTTTTATTAGGTAGGCCCGCACCTGGTTAGCTGTTTGCTGGGGATCTTTAGGCCACAAGACATACTGACCATCGCCATTAGATTCGTCAATGCCCGACATCGGAATTAAAGTATTGTTGGTTATCGTAAAGTGATGACCGAACGCACTGTACTTTGTGGGCAAGTAGAATTCGGATTCCTCTAGGACAAGTTCCTCTTTTGTTTTTGCCGATAAAGTAACCGTGCTGCCTTCGCAGAGCGATACAACTTTTGATGTTATAGCTAGAATACTGCCGTTAGATAGGTTGGTAATGTGTTTATCCAGTAGCTCGACCAGGGTACAACTTCTTGCTCCAATAATAGGAGTTTCTATAGGTGTTATTTGCATGATGTATCCAAAATTAGGGTGATGAAAACGAACGAAGAGATGCTTCTCTAGAATCGAGAAGCGGTATCAATAAAGCTAGACCAAGTGCAGAGGTGTTTATTGTGTGCCATAGAGCATAGTATAACAGATCAGGATGTATACTTAGGACATGCTATATTATATGACCTCAAACAAACGCAAAGTTGAGGTTGCCCAACAATACTTAGCGCCACTTGATGTTGAGGTTGTTGGTAAGGATATTGATCTGGTCGAAATTCAATCAGAAAACATCGAAGAGATCGCTAAGCTCAAAGCCGAGCAAGCCTTCAACTTAGTGAAAAAGCCCTTGTTTGTGAATGATGCCGGTTGGTTTATCACCGCACTCAATGGATTTCCTGGCGCTTACATGAAGCACATAAACGATTGGCTTACGGCGGATCAAATTCTTAGAATGATGGAAGGTCAGACCGACAGGGAAGTAATCTTCAACGAAGTAATTTGTTACATCGACGCTAGCCGGACTAAAGTTTTTAACAGAGAGGTTCGTGGCGTGGTGCTTACCAAAAATACCTCTGACACTGCGCCCCCTTCAGCGGCAATCGTGTCGCTGTCATCTACGGGCAAATCGATTGCCGAATGTTGGGAGGCAGGGATTCAGTCGGTAGACGATGTTCAGATTTGGCATGACTTTGCCGAATGGTATAAGAGCCAACTGTAACGTTTTACGTTATGATATAAAGAATGTCGCTAGCGTTTATTCATGACCCCTATATTGTGCAGCCAATCGGTGTTTTAGCGCTGATCGTGACGGCCCGTACGTTCCAGGCAAATAAGCGTAGGAACATGCTCCACCTCCAGTTTTTGGCAAGTATTCTATACGCTATTCACTTTATTTTACTCGGTGCCCATACAGGTGCTGCATTGCATGTCACGGGCGCAACGCGTGACTATGTTTACGATCATAGCCTTGGCCGTTGGCGACATCACTGGCCGCCGTTCGTCTTTGCGGCAATTATTGTTGTTGCCAGTATCCTAACTTGGGAAGGCCCACACAGTATCCTGCCGCTACTGGGATCACTGAGTATTACCGTTGCATTTTGGCAACGAAGTCCTCGAATGATCCGTTTGTTTGCATTGTTATCGCCGCCGTTATGGTTTGCGTACGACTTTATCTCACATTCATATCCGGGCATGATCGCCGAAACGCTGCTGTTCGCTTCGACCTTCATCGGCATGTATCGATTCGACAGATTGTCGCACAAGTCATCGAAGTCGCTACAGAAGTTAAAAAAGAAAAAAAGAGTACACTAAATCTATGACAAAAAAACTAAATGCGTTTATAAAATCTGAACGTAGTTTTGGCCGAAAACTTGGCAAAGAAGAACGTCACGCCGTAACCATAGGCAAGCACTTGTTGAGCAAGAAGCGATTCAACCGTTTCTTGCGGGTTCTAGGTCCTGGCCTAGTGACCGGCGCTGCTGACGACGATCCATCGGGCATCGCTACGTACTCGCAGGCCGGAGCTGGTTTTGGCTATTCATTGCTCTGGGCTTTTCCATTAATGTACCCTTTGCTGTTAGCCGTGCAAGAATCATGCTCCCGTATTGGGGCAGTTACCGGCAAGGGTCTGGCATCGGTCATAAAAGAAAATTACAGCAAGAAACTACTCTACATGTCCGTGGCTCTGGTGGTAGTTGCAAACACGGTCAACATTGGTGCTGATCTGGGGGCCATGGCCGCGACAACCCAGCTTTTTACGGACATTCCGTTTGCCGTGTTGGCGATTTTTTATGCAGTGATAATAATTCTACTAGTGGTGCTGGTTAACTACAAAACGTACGCTAAGATGCTTAAATGGCTGGCCGTAACATTACTGGCTTACCCGGTAACGGCGTTATTAGTTGGACAGGACTGGGGGGCGGTTTTGAAAGAGACATTTGCCACAGCTCCACAGCTGAACCGCGAAACTATATACATCTTTGTTGGTATGCTGGGCACTACTATCTCGCCGTACTTATTCTTTTGGGATACTAGCGAAGTAGTCGAGGAAGAGATAACTAAAAAACGATTGACCGAATCAGGATCCGATCCAAAGATAAACAAACATTTCCTCAAGAGTATTCGCCTAGATAACTTTGTCGGCATGACATTAGCATCGGTAACCGCTTGGTTTATTGTGGTTGCCTGTGCGTCGGTGTTATTCAAGAACGGTATCACGCAGATCGACTCAGCATCCGATGCAGCACGGGCGCTCGAACCTTTGGTTAAGGGATTCCCAAATGCTGGCTTAGTCGCCAAGCTTATATTCTCTACCGGCGTAATTGGCCTTGGACTCCTAGCTGTGCCAGTGCTAGCCGGTTCATCCTCTTATGCTATATCCGAAACATTAGGATGGAAAGAAGGGCTGTATCGGAAATTCAAGCGAGCCCATGGTTTTTACGCTGTCATTATTGTAGCTACTCTCGTAGGACTATTCATGAACTTCCTCGGCATTGACCCAATAAAAGCCCTAGTATTTACCGCTGTTTTTAACGGCATCGCATCAGTGCCACTACTGTTTATGATTGCTCGAGTGGGTGGCAGTAAGAAAATCATGGGTGAATATACCAATGGCAAAGTCTCGAACTTCTTTGTTCGAGCAGCTTTTGTGATCATGACTGTTTCTGTTTTTGCCCTATTCTATTTTATGACTGTTCACTAGAGCTAGGCGTATACTGAAGGTATATAACTAAGGAGTGGATAGATGAGCGTCAACGTAACAGCGATAATCAAGGCGGTAAACTAGTATGAAGGCAAAGAATATCGTCATTGCTCAGATACTATTGCTGGTTGGGGTGGTCGTTGCAGGGCTAATACTAAAGAGCGATCTGAACGAAGGTCCTCGACAGATCCACCGAATTGCAGCGAGTCTTGCAGGCTTAGCGACGGTGGTATCGACCGGCTTATTACTTAGAGCCGACTCAACTGTGCGTGTTCGGTTGATAGCCTTTTCTGCGGCAGTCGCAACATTCTTGGCCGGCTGGGCAGGTAAGTCCTTAAAAGGCGCAGATAATTACGACTTAGTGTTCAACTCCATGCGTGCCTTTGGTGTAATTGCACTAGTTGTATCGGTTGTATTGCTACGATCACTAACAGACACCACACAACCAGCTAGCAAGCCATCTCCTAAAAAGTAAACTTGTAAGTGTAGTTCCCTAGTATTTGAGTTTGAGTGAGCATATGCTGATGGCATGACACATGAAGTAACCATCCACCAGGCCCAAACAAGTATTTTACGAGATCTGCTGTTTGTTCCGTCTGCCAGTTTTACCGAACTGCAAAAGAAAAGTCAGCTCGAAGCTGATCATTTTAAGTTTCATTTAGCAAAGCTTAACGAGCTTGGCTACGTTCATAAAGTTTCGTATGGCAAATACGCCCTAACTACTAAGGGCAAGGAGCATGCCAACAAATTAGATACCGATACCAATACTATCGAGCGTCAACCAAAAGTTAGTGTAGCTTTGATTTTGAAGCGGACTAACAAAAACGGCGAGATTGAATACCTCTGTCAGCAGCGGCTTAAACAACCGTTTTATGGCTTCTGGGGTAGGCTTGGCGGCAAGGTCCGATGGGGCGAATCACTCCCCGAAGCCGCTGCACGTGAATTAGAAGAAGAGACAGGATTGATCGGGACCTTCGTTTTTCGGACGGTATTCCACAAACGGGACTATGACAAAACTAGCAAGGAACTACTAGAAGATAAACTCTTTATGCTCATGGAAGCCACCGAGTACAGTGGCGAGCTTGTCGAGAACTACGAAGGTGGTATTAATCGTTGGCTGACCCAAGAACAACTTAAAGCCCAAGAAAAAAGCTTTGAATCGGCCTATGAGTTTATCGAGCTTATCGATAATGGCGTATCGCACATCGAAAAAGAATACTTCTACGACGACACTGAATACTAGGAATTATTGGCGCGGTTTTGCATGAACGCTTCGGATTGCTTGACGTTTTGCTCGGCAATATCAGATAGCTCTAGGTCAAAGTATTCAGCAAGAACGGCAACATAATACAGTGCATCGCCAAGTCGTTTTTTGGCTTCGGCAGTATCTGCCGCGTCAGGAATGCCATCTTTGTCCCTGATTACTTTCTTAAGTTGATTGGCCAGAGTGCCGGCCTCGCCAGTCAGTCCCAACGTTCGATGAGCTAGAGCTGGCACCCCTTTTTGAGTGATAGCGACGCTACGTAGGGCTTTTTTCTGAAAGTCATTCATATCCATCCCTCTATTATACCTCTGTTAGTCAAAACTATGAATGATATACTTAGCGCATGAAGCGAGAAATCGAAAAAAAATACCTCATTGCCGACCAGGATGCCCGTGACAAACTGGTTGCAGGATTCAAGGATCAGTTTAGCCAAATGGAACACACTGGCACTAAAACGGTCATAAGCTACTTTTATAAAAAGGCCGAGCGTGATCAAATTCTGGCCGCCGGAACTAAGCTTTTAGATGCCGATCAATTAAAAGACCTAACCTATTTGTTAGATAATACTGACGAGCAGATCGTTAAATGTCGTTCGGTAGACGATAGGGTAGAGTTTGCTGTAAAGGGATCTCCAAAAGGGGAAGACCCCGTTCACGCCGCCGACAGATTAGAGTTTGAAGTAGTTCTGGATACTGAACTGGAGACTATCAACGAGGCTTTAGTATCGGCCGGAATCGAACTGGTTTCTAAGTGGTCATCAACTCGAGAATTCTATAATTTAGATGCAGACATAACGGCAAATATAGAATTTGTTTCTGGCTACGGTCATAAAGCCGAAATCGAGATGTTGGTAGAAGAGGGTGACTCTACCGCAGAGGCACTGCAACAGATCGACCGCCTAGCTGAAAGCGTTGGTTTGCAACCAGCCACAGATGCTTTAATGGGGCGCATGTACAATTATTACAATCAGCACTGGCCAGAATATTTTAATACTCAGAATACATTTAACGCCGAAACCTGGAAGCTACTTCGACAGGAAGTCTAGAAAAACACTGCTTTTCAGATGGTTTCGAAATGCGGATTGGTAGTGATCGTGCTTGGTGTTTTCGACATACGTTAAATTTGTTCCTGATTTTTCTAACGCTTCTTTAAGTTTGAGTGATAAAGCGTGGGGCATGACCGAATCCTGCGTAGATAGGTACAGAAGCACCTTTTTACTACCAAGTTTCTGAGCGTTATTGAGCGGTGAGTATTTTTGAACTAACGTGCGAAGCTGTTTCTCGCCACCGGCATTATGAATAAAATTGCTGATACGATCTTTCGGTAAAAACTGCATCTTAGGAAGCGCCAGGATATGATCAGTAAAATCACCGTAAGCCAAATTAAGTACGACATGGCTAATATCGGGATTATTGGCTGCACAATAACTTGCAAACAGAGTTCCCATACTTGTGCCAAAGCAACTGAATTCCGAAATCCCTTGATCTTTATATTGTTGCATCCGAGTGGAGAAGTCACTGAATACTTGATCAAATATGGCTACAGAGTGCTGTGGGTCGCTGGTAACCTTTTGAGTATTAAAGTCGTAGCAGACAACCTGGTAGCCGTTCTTTATTAGTCTTTCGATTGGCAGAAAGGGTACACGCAACTGCCATCGCCTGATTCCAAATGGGCAGAACAAAAACAAAACTTTAGTGTTACTACGGCCGTAAACCTTTACACGATAGTCTTCGAGTCTACTTATCATCGCTATATGATACCATTCGGAGTCTACTGCAAACGGATACTTAAGCCGATACCACCAAACTCTTCGGTTACATATGCTGGTTGCCCCGGGGTGCTGCGTTCGGCATCGTAGGCGTATCCTAAAAGATCGAAGCCCTGCATCGATTCTTCGTCTTCCGCTCGGGATGTTATGAGCCACCGAGCAAACGCTCCACGAGCAATCTTGGAGTGAACCGTTACAAATGTTGGCTCGTCAGTTTTAGGGCTAACCGTAAAAAATTGCGGGGTGATTATCCTCGATGCATCTACATACGGAGTAATAGTTTTGCTGTACTCAACTGAACTGACGTTTACAATCAATCCACTAGAAGGCATGAGATCAGCAATATCCTTACCCCAATAATTGTAGAGATTGTCATATGGCTTGGGGAACTTGTAAGCCATCTCTACACGGTATGGCATGATGCCATCGTATGGTTGAATAAGTCCGTATAGCCCCGATAGAAATACCAGTGTTTTATTGGCATAGTCTCGGTCCTTAGCAGTAAGGCTTTGCGCTTGCAGACCACTAAATATGTCGCCTTTGAAGGTGTCGATCGCCAGGGATTGCTTGTTAGGATCGGTACTCCATGACTGGATTAGGTCGTACGTTTTTTGAGCCATAGCCGGTGACAATTTCATCGATGCACCAACCTGCTTAACGCTCAGTTTCTTTAGGAAGTTTACAAGTTCGGCAGATTTAGATATCAATTGTGGCGGCTGCATTTTAGAATTGGTCGGAGCGGTCTTCATGGTTTTAGAAGAGTGCAATAAAATAATCATGTTCCTAGTATATCAAGCATGTATTCCGACAGTTGCTATACTGATGATATGACAAATCACTTCGCCGAGGCGATTGTAATATTTAACCCAAACAGCACCGGGCCAAGCGAGCGCAATGCCAAGCGATTTGCAAAGCGGTTGGAGCGATCCGGCGTGGCGGAAGATGTAAAGTTACTGCCCACCGATCATGCCGGACATGCCCGCGAAATAGTAGCTGAGTTATCGGGGCGAAAAGGTAAATACTTGGTGGTGGCCTCGAGTGGAGATGGAGGATATAACGAGGTCGTTAATGGGGCTATGGATGTACTTGAATCGGGAACAAATATAGTCACCAGCTTATTGCCTTCGGGCAATGCCAATGATCACTATAAGGCGCTACACAAGCCATATGTTTTACGACGCATCAAGAATGGAACGGTCCGCAGTATAGATGTTCTACGGATTAGTGGAACAGTGAATGGCAAGCCGTGGAAACACTTCGCTCATAGCTATATTGGATTTGGGCTGTCCAGTGAGATCGGAAGGGAGCTAAATAAGGCCGACCTAAATCCGGTTAACGAACTGATTATTACAGCTAAGGCCTTCGTTGCCTTCAAGCCTTTTACCGCTAAGATAAACGGTAAGAAGCAGCAGTATCAAAGCATTATTGTTAGTAATGTTGGTAAGATGTCCAAGTTTTTATCGTTGTCTAAAAAAGCCAAAGTTGATGATGGCGTCTTCGAGGTTATTACAAGTGAGCCGACTAAAGCAAAGATGATTGCCGCCCTTGCCAAGTCTGCGACGGTTGGCATGCCGCATGAATCTCAGGTCCGATCCTATAGTTTCGAGGCCATCGATAAGCTGCCTGTCCAGTGCGATGGCGAAGTGTCCACCCTGGATGCCGGAAGTAAGGTACGCGTTACTTTGCTCAAACACGCATTACATTGTGTTGTATAGAGTATGGTCCTCAGTTGCCAGTGATGCTCCAAATCGCTACAATAAACCTAAATGCATAAGCTAAAAAACAACCAACAGGGACTAATTCCCCTACTTATATCAGTTTTGGCCGTGGTTGTAGGTATGATTATTCTGGTATATCTTCGTGTTCAAGCAAGCAATTAAAAGATTTGGAAATTACAATGAGCGAACTAGCACCACAACCAGAAATCCGATCTGTTGATAGTTATTACAGTAGTAGTGCATCGCCTAATGCCGATCCGCACCGTTACCCGGGCGAACGACCCGACCATAGTTTCTACACTGATGGCGTGGATGTAATGCCTATCGAAGTGGCAGATGATTTTAGTATGACCGTTGTCACCCGTAATGGCGTACAGCCAATTAACGATATGCTCACCGAAGCGGGTGTGCCGACCATGGAAGAACGTATACCGATTGTAGCTTACGGCGCTAACCTTTGCCCGCAGACATTGCGCAACAAAATGAAGCAAGAGGGTCGGCCAGATTTGGCAATTGTCCCTACTGTTTACGGCTGGCTTCATGGCGCAGACGTTGTTTGGGGCGAAAGACCTGGCGTGCGCGGTGCTTTTTTTGCTGAACTGTATGCTGATGAGTCAGTTGCTGATACCAGCGTGCTGGTAGGAATTAACTTCCTGACCCCAGAACAGATTTTATTCATGCATAAGTCGGAGGGGTCTTATAATTTTGGCAACTTCTCCGAGGTTACATTAGAGAACGGTCGCAATGTGCCAGCTCAGATGTATGTGGGCGCTGGTAATGCTCTTCAAAAAGATGGTCAACCGGTTGCGGTCGAGGGTATTGAGCGCCAAAACGGTCACCTCCCAAGTCAGAATTCTTTTGATACCCTTGAATATCTGCTAGAGAACGATATTGTGCGAAGCGCTATAGCTAGCAATATGGGTGTCGCTCCAGAGGAAGTCACCGCTCGAGGCTACACCGATTTTATGCTGTCACTAGAACCACCCGAACGACTCATTAAGGCACGCACGCTAATACCGGTAGTTCGTGAAGCAGGCTTATCGGCCAGCACGGGCATGTCTGACGTCGCGACTAAAATACATAGCTGGTCTAATCCGTCCACCGCACCACGCTGGGCTAATATCTTATCTGGTACGCCGGCGAGCACACTTATCAACTTACCGGAGCAAGAGCTTCCTCGCGAAGGATTATCGGAGGAGGCATTGGACGCCAGGAGCAAAGTACTTACTGCCGTCCAAAAGCATTGGCACCGATCGGTAGGGCGACTTAAGTGAAGGTCACCTACGACCGCGCGATAAAAATTGTCGGTATTGGGCTGGTATCCTGGAACCGTTTAGGTCCGGAGCAGTGGCTTCCCGAATATGCAATTGCTAGTTTACATGGCTCCGATATGGCAACCCTGCCCAATACGCCACCGGTGTTCTCATTGCCGCAAGGGCTTAAACTCGTTCCCACTAATACCGCAGACTTGGTTAAAGTCGCATCGTTCAGGGATATCCTGGAAAACAAGCTCCCCGAGCACGCCATCCTGACCTACAAACCCATTACAGTACCCACGGAATTACAACATCGAAAGTTCCTGATGGTTGATCCAAAATTTACTTCGATGTACGAAAATAAAGTGCACTTTCGGCAAAAGTTTTCGGAAAATTTGTCATTCCCTTCATTCGTAATTCACGAGCGAAGTGATCTAAGCCCGGCTCACGAGACGTATCATCAGATTATGGATGGTCGCGAGGCTGTGGTGCTACAGGACGAAATGCTCAGCGGTGGTAAAGGGACATTTATTGTGACAAACGAGGATAGCTATAAGCGGGCTTTGGAAGGACTAGCCAGTCGTTCAAAGTCTAAGCGGGTCGTTGTTTCTGACCTGGTTCCGGAGGCCCGTGAGCGAAGCATTCAGTGCTGCGTCACAGAACAGGGTGTTTTTACGGGTCCACTTCAGCGTCAAATCATTGCCCACCCAGATATTACCAATACCGCTATTCCTGCGGCAGATAAGTTTGGCGGCGCCCAAATTCTCCTAGAAGATCAAGACACTGATTTACACCTCCAGGCGCAACAGATGGCCCAAGTCATCGGCAAAGATTTGCATAATAGTGGCTACCGAGGAATCTTTGGTATCGACATGTTACTTGGCTCGGATGATAAACTCTACTTAATCGAGATTAATCCTCGCATTACAGGGGTTACACCTCTATTGACGGCATTGTATCGTGGCCAGGAAGGAGTACCATTTTACTTACTTCATCTTCTAGAACTTGGCCAATATCCCTATAAAATAACCGATACATCAGCAACATTCGACAAAGAAGGTTCAATATTGGTAATTCATTCACATCAGAACCATGATGTTATTCTAGAGCAGACTCCACCTAGTGGCACCTATAAGGTCGAGAATGGCGAGCTTCACCTTATGCGTAGTAGTATCGACCTTAACTCCTTAGGAACAGAGGAATTTGTCCTCCAGGAATACATGCCACCAGGGATTATTATTAAAGCTGGAACACGACTAGTAACCCTTCAATTCAAGCAAAAAGTACTTGATGAAAGTACTAATCTATGGTATAATAATATCGATAAAGTTATATCAGTCGTTCGGGCCTCAATTACGACCCGGCCAATAGGAAACTAACACATGAATAAAGAACTTACAGTCATTGGTCGAGCCGAAGAAGCTAACTTCCCGAAGTCAGGTTTATTCAACGTACCGGTCAAGATTGATACTGGCGCTTACCGTTCATCTATATGGGCAACCGATATACGTGAAGAGGATGGTAAGCTATATTACAAACTTCTAGGTGATAGTGGGGTGTATAATGCCGGGAAAGAGCAGGAGACTGATGTATTTGAGATAGTTGAAGTCGAGAACTCTTTTGGTCATAGCGAAGAGCGCTATAGCGTCTACATTACTATCGAGGTAGCAGGTCGAAGAGTCCGAAGTAACTTTACACTTTCAGACCGATCAAAAAAGACCTACCCAGTGTTAATCGGACGTAAGCTTCTTCGTAAGAAATTCATTGTCGATGTTTCAAAAGGTTCGCCAATTCCAGACGAGGAGAAGTCATGAAAATAATTATTCTTTCAAAAGGTCCTGCAAACTACACAACTCGCCGCTTGCGTGAGGTTGCTAGTGCACGTGGTCATGAAGTTCGCGTGGTTAACTATGCCAAGTGCTACATGACTATCGAAAAAGGTAACCCAGTGATTTATTACAAGGGTGAGCCAATCCATGATGTGGATGCCGTTATTCCTCGAATTGCTCAAAGCCTTACCAAATACGGTAGTAGCGTAGTTCGTCAGTTTGAAATGCGAGGTGTTTTTACTACTTCTAGCTCAATCGCAATTGTTCGCTCACGCGATAAGCTTCGTTCATACCAACTAATGGCTAAATATGGCGTGGACGTTCCAAAGACCGTCTTTGCTCGTGAAACAGCCGAGTTCGAAGAGGTTATCGACCTAGTAGGCGGCGCACCTGTAATTATTAAAGTTGCTCGTGGCACACACGGCAATGGTGTAGTGTTGGCTGAAACCAAAAAAGCAGCCAAAGCTGTAATGCAGGCCTTTTACGTGGAAGGTGTGAACTTTTTGGTACAAGAATTTGTGGCTGAATCTGCCGGTGAAGACATCCGTGCCTTAGTGGTTGGTGGTCGCGTAGTGGCAGGCGTAAAGCGCCAAAGCCTCGACGATGACTTTAGGTCTAATACCCACCAGGGCGGGATAGGTACAAGGGTTAAGTTGACTCCTCAAGAAGAGCGGGCCGCCATCAAGGCAGCAAAAGCTATGGGCCTACCAATCTGTGGTGTTGATATGATGCGCTCAGATCGTGGTCCACTTGTACTAGAAGTTAACTCTTCGGCCAGTATCAAAACTCCGGAACTTGTCACTAAGCGTGATGTGGCTACACAAATTATCGAATATGTAGAACACAACGCTAAGGGCAAGCAAAAGAAAGATCGCGTAGGGGCATAACATGGGCCTACGTAAGCAATGGCGAACAGTCAAAAGTCTTGAGCAGCTTAATGAGGCAATTCGCCGAAGCCATATCGGTGCAGTACACGGACGGTATGATGTTCTGGAGCATTTTGCCGAAGACATGGAACCGGGTGAGCCATATGATCCAACGGATATCCAATCCAGAACTATCGAAGGCACCTATATGGGTGCCGTTCTGGGCGACAAAACCAGCCCCGTTGAATTTGTTCCTGGCGACTACCATGATTCTTCCGACACCGTAACCGTCCGAGAGGCCGATCCAAACTTTCCAGTTGGTGCTATCCAGGTATTTACTCGACGTGCTTTGCCGCCAGCAGGAGTTTAGAAACCAGTCGTTATCTGATAAGATGAGACGGTGAACCCGCTTATTCTTATTATTGGCATCGTTGCAGTGCCAACACTTTTGATTACTATTTTCCGTGTTAAAGCCGCCATGGTCTTTATGGCGCTGTGCGTCGGAAGTGTGCTAAGTAACTTTGTTGGTGATGCATCCATGGACATGGTCCAAACGTTTATGCGTGGCTATAATAGCTCAACACAGTCCACCGTACAGCTTGGACTTCTTCTGACTCCTGTTGTACTAACGCTCCTTTTCCTTAATCGAACAATTGCCGGAAGTAAATGGCTCATTAATATTTTTCCAGCCTTGCTAACCGGAATTGTGACATTGTTTTTGGTTGTGCCAATGCTGCCACCTGGTACCCAGCAGGGAATATATGACAATAGTATCTGGAGCCAGCTTACCCAGTATCAGCCAGCACTAATTGGCGGAGCGGTGTTAATTACGCTTGGACAGTTATGGGCAGGCGGACATGGCGCTAAGCATAAAAAAGATAAACATAAAAAGTAGGTCATATGCAGTTTTCTCTAGGCGGAATGCTCGGTAAAAGTTTAACCACAAAACGAAACACCTTTGGTGTAGGCTCTTTAATCGGACTACTTATTTTGGGCGCAATGTTCCTCGGAATTGGTGGCATCATTGTAGCTAGCTCACAGATCGATAGCACATGGACGCGCGTTGACGGTACTGTCGTTGGTTCGGATCGTAGTTCCACGAATGACAGCGCTTACACCCCAATCGTGAGCTATACCGTAAACGGCGCCACATATCAGGTTAAAAGTTCTATTAGCACCTCATCCTACCCGACTGTTGGAAGCACAATGCAAGTGGCTTACAGTCCCTCAAGTCCAGCTAACGCCAAAATAGTAGCCGGCAAATCAACCATGGTGTTATTACTGATCTTCCCGGCCATTGGCCTGATTATGCTAATTCTTGCGCCAGTACTTTTTGTAAGATCCCGGAAGCGAGGTCAGGCAATAGAACAACTGATTCAAACTGGTCAAAAGGTCACAGGTGTCATGACTGATATTAAGCAAACTGGCTCCAAGAACGGATCATCTACTTATAAACTGGTAGTCTCTGCAGCCGATGCCAGTGGCACCGTCAGGCAATATACTAGCGACTCGCTAACCGGCATGATCGGCCTGGTTATGGCGAGCTTCCAGGGCAAAGCAATGCCAATAGATGTATATCTCGATCCGGGTAATCCCGACCATTACTATGTTGATATATCAGATATTCCGTCCCTCGATGCGCAAAGTATCACGCGGCTGGTAAACAGTGCCAGAAGCTCAATGCCAGGCGCTGAAAACACACCGGGCGTACTCCAAGCCGCACCCACTCCGGCACCTCAGGCCCGTCAAGACCCACCCCAGTCACCAATTAGCTAGAGTAATCAGAATAAGCTAAGTGTGTAGAATCAATCCGACC
>CAZIBG010000022.1:0-14744 GCA_964536985.1 uncultured Candidatus Saccharibacteria bacterium
AGTTAAATTGGACAGTGAAACGTAGCTTGTATTTGGTCGCTTGAGTTACGTGGAGTCAATAGCGAAACCGCACAATTCTTGTACGATTTTACTGACTTGTCCAGAAGGATAAATGTGAAACGACGAAATCATTATAGCGAACAACTAGGCGAACTATCTTTTAGAGCGCACCCAAATCTTGATCTGGTTAAGGTTGAGGGTGAGGTGTTTAAGAACCGTGACTGGACGTATCGTCGCACTAAAGAATTTTTTCCGATCTTAAGTCGTGAACAATTTCAAAACCTTACTCTTGATCAAAAAACTCAACTTGCTGGTCGTATGTACGCTGATCTTGCCCGACAACGCAGGGAGCAAAGAAAGCAGATAGAAGAGAAACACCCTGACTTTTTTGGACATAATTCGGGTCAAGCTCCTCGCAAAATCACCAATCCATTCGATGTAGAAGAACGCCAAGAGACAGACTTTACTCAGGCAAAAAAAATGACTACTGATTGGGTTATCGAAAGGGGCGCAAATATTCTTAACGCTCTCCACCGTTTGGTATCACCTGGAGAGCGCCGTGCAGTAATAGAACGCAGAGCAGGAATCATCGCTGCTATGAGCGTTTGCTCACTTGATTTCGTTGAGGCGCCATATCCTATTGCAGCCGCTGAAATCGCGATGACAGCTGATGACATGCCATCTGTTCCGTTGGCACCAACGTTTACGCATGACGACATGATCGCTGCTCGAGATGCGGACTGGGATGGCCAATTCGCAAAGTACTTGAATGATATTAACGAGGGCTAATTTGGGCTAAGCGTTGCTTTTTGCGCGCTTGCGCTTACCTGGATCGAGTTCACGCTTACGTAGTCGCAGGCTCTTCGGAGTTACTTCTAGCAGTTCGTCGTTTTCGAGAAAGTCTAGACATTGCTCTAAGCTAAATACAATCGGAGGTGTTAACTGGACTACGCCATCACTACTGCTACTACGCATGTTTGTTAGGTGTTTTTCCTTGGCGACGTTAATTTCCATATCGTCGCTTCGAGTGTTGAGTCCAATAATTTGGCCAGCGTAAACCTGTACAGCAGGTCCTACAAAACATGTACCACGCTCTTCTACGGTCTGTAGAGCATATGCAGTTGTGGTTCCCGTCTGGAAGGCAATAAGTACCCCAGCGCGTTGTTGGTTGAGTGTCTGGCCAAGCTCTTGGTAGCCAATGATCAAACTGTTCATGATGGCAGTGCCTTTTGTAGCAGTCATGAGGGTGTTGCGAAGGCCGAGAAGTGTTCGGGTAGGCATTTCGTAAATAAGCTTTGTAACGCCTTTGTTTGTTGTGAACTGATCTTTAAGGTTGGCACGTCGCTGTCCGAGTTCAGCTTGCACCGCACCAACTTGTTCAGCACCGACTTCGATAATTACTTCTTCCAATGGTTCCATGGTCTTGCCATCTTCCTCTCGGGTGACAACTTGTGGACGGCCGACTTCGAACTCAAATCCTTCACGGCGCATAGTCTCGATTAAAACGCTCAGGTGAAGTTCACCACGACCGGCAACGAGGAATCCGATTCCATCTTGCTCTACTTCTAGTCCAATATTGGTTTCCAATTCTTTGTTCAGTCTGTCAGAGATCTGGCGACTGGTGTTGAACTCGGCTTCCTTGCCTTTGAAAGGACTGGTGTTAGGGCCAAGGTAGATCTTGAGTGTTGGTGCTTCTACCTCAAGTACTGGTAGTGCCTCTGGCTTGTCGGCATCAGCAATTGTTTCGCCAATTTGGACGTCGCCCATTCCTGTCACGCTGATGATATCACCTGCAACAGCTTCTTTGATCTCTATTTTTGCGAGTCCTTGATGGTTATAGATACGATCAATTTTGGCTTTAGCAAAGGTGCCATCTTTTTTACAGACTGCTACTTGCTGCCCAGCAGTTAAGCTGCCACGACTAATGCGTCCAACAGCATATTTGCCCTGGAAACTATCCCATGTAAGGGCTGTCACAAGCATTTGGAATGGCTCATCTGGCTGCACGGTTGGAGCAGGGACATCATTGACCAGGCTCTCAAAGATGACCATCAGATCACCGTCAGCTTCTGGGTTGGTTGGAACTTCTTTCCATGCTTTTCCTTCACGACCAATTGCGTAGTAAATAGGGTAGTGGAGTTGGTCTTCGTGAACAGCGAGTTCGAGGAATAGATCGGCAAGCTCGTCTTCGACTTCCGAAATTCGACTTCCTGGCTTATCGATCTTGTTGATGATAACGATTGGCTTGAGGTTAAGTGCTAGCGCTTTTGTTAAGACGAACTTGGTCTGTGGCATTGGGCCTTCTTGAGCGTCAACAATAAGCAAGCAACCGTCTGCCATGTTGAGTGTTCGTTCAACTTCTCCACCAAAGTCGGCGTGACCCGGTGTGTCGATAATGTTGATATGGAAGTCGTTGTGCTTAACGGCAGTGATCTTGGCAGTAATGGTGATTCCACGTTCACGTTCCTGATCGTTGCTGTCCATGATCAGGTCTTGGTTCATCTCGGCTTGGTTATCACGGAAGACGTTGCTCTGCTTTAGCAGTCCGTCTACAAGTGTTGTCTTACCGTGGTCAACGTGCGCAATAATAGCAACGTTACGAATTTTCTTTGGATCCATTGATTTTCCTAAGCCTTTGATAACTGATTAATAAAAGAACCGCTTTTAACAAATTTAAAAGGCGGTTTATTACCTTTATTCTACCATATCTATGTAAGTTTTACTACTTCTTTGGAGACCAAGGAAAGAACTTGTTTGTCTTCTTGGCATACTTCTGATAATTCTTGTCGTTTTTATACTTCTGTTCAAGTAACGGAACGCCAGATACAAACAATATTAATGTAGTTATAACGACAGGACCAATAAGCCCTAGCAGTTTGTAGTTATTTGGAAGTGTCGTTGCACAGAGTACTATCCATAGTCCCCACCACTGGGTAACTTCACCAAAGTAGTTGGGGTGCCTTGTGTATTGCCACAATCCTTTATCCATTAGCTTTCCCTTGTTGGCAGGGTCATTTATGAATGAGCTCAGTTGGTAATCTCCAACTGCCTCAAAATAGAAGCCAAATACCCAGGTAATAACACCTGCAGCTGCCCAAGAACTTAAGTAAATGTCGTGAGGTAGGCCAACGGTCAGGATGACGGGTAGAACTACCAATAATAGCAATAGTCCTTGCAGAATAAATATCTGCAAATAGCTTCGGATAAAGAAGAATTTGCCCCATTCATGGCGCCACTTAGCATATCTATAATCTTCTGATTTACCGCGGTTTCGAAGGTAAATATGGAGTGCTAATCGTGTCCCCCAGATGGTAGTCAAGAAAAGACTCAAACCTGCAAGACTGCCAAGATTATGATTCAGAACTGATGCGACAATTGCTGTTGCCACAAAACCAAGTCCCCAAGCTATGTCGGCTACATCATTTCGTTTGCGAAGTGCCGAAACTACAAACCAAAAGGTCATATAGATCAGAATAAATAGGGCACATTTGATTAAAAGTTGGCTTAAACCGCTCATAGTTACATTAATCTTATCATATGAAAAAGTTGTCCTAAAGAATACTGTAGAATAGTAAGGCTATGACACAAAAAGAGGCGCTAAACATTCTAAAACTAGGCAAGAACGTCTTTCTGACGGGCGCTGCTGGTAGCGGCAAAACCTATGTACTTAATAAATACATCCGATATCTCAAGCGTAATCATGTGGACGTTGCCATCACCGCCTCCACGGGTATCGCTGCAACACATATGAATGGCAAAACTATCCATTCTTGGGCACACATAGGTATTAAAGATTACTTATCACCCGTTGATCTTGAACATATGTTTAAGCGCAGAGATCTACGTGAGGCAATTGCGGAGGCAAGTGTTTTAATCATCGACGAGGTGTCGATGCTGCATCACTTTAGACTCGACATGGTTGATGCGGTACTACGAAAAATGCATGGTAAAGATGAACCCTTCGGAGGTATCCAGGTTATTCTGTGCGGTGACCTTTTCCAGCTTCCTCCGGTCACCAGAGGTGGTCGTGCGGAATATGTAACATCAGCGGCTGCATGGGAGGCCATGGATATCCATGTTTGCTACCTGTCAGAACAACACCGTCAGGACGACGATGACCTGAGTCAGCTACTCAACGAAATGCGCCACGGCGAAGTTAGCCAAGATTCTATGGAAAAGCTTTTGGCTCGTAAAAACGTAAGCTTAAAAACAAAGATAATACCTACCAAACTTTTTACGCATAACACAGACGTTGATGCCATAAATCAGGCACAGTTAGAACAGTTGCCCGGCGAACAGCATGAGTTTGTCATGACCCATAAGGGCGATAGAGCGGTCGCCAAGGCTCTAATGACCAGTTGTCTTTCGCCAGAAAAGTTACAGCTCAAGAAAGATGCTGTAGTTATGTTCGTTCAAAATAACTATGCAAAAGGCTATGTAAACGGCACGCTGGGTGTTGTTAGGGACTTCGACGCCGATGGCATGCCCGTAATCGTTACGCTTGATGGCAAAAAGATCGTGGCTACCATGGGCAGCTGGAGAGTGGAAGAAGGCGAAGATGTGGTAGCGGAGATCAACCAGCTACCGCTTCGACTGGCGTGGGCTATTACCGTACACAAGAGTCAGGGCATGACGCTTGATGCAGCTCAGATTGATCTCAGTAAGTCTTTTGTCCCTGGCATGGGCTATGTCGCACTGTCTCGGGTAAGAAGTCTGGATACTCTTATGCTTGTTGGAATAAATAATCAAGCCTTACAAGTCGACCCCCGTGTAATCGAGTTAAACATCAAGCTCGTCAAAGATTCTGATCGGCACCAACGAATGATCCAGGCGTTTGCTGAGGATGATCTTAAAGATAGACACCAGCTATTTCTAAAAGAGCTGACCTTCGAAGGAACTTTGTTTAGTTAGTCGTTCGTGCTTTAGTCAGGATTTTATTCATTGCAGCGTGTGCTTTCAGTCCATGCTCAGCAATTGATTTTTGATAGAAGTCAAACAGAACTTGTGCGTCATCCAATGCTCTGTGGCGGCTCGAAACGGTAAACCCATGGGCTGCGATGAGGGTATCAAGATTATGGCGTCTTTGAGCAGGATATAGGGACCGGGATAAACGCACTGTACATAGCCTGTCCATATTAAACGGTCGCTGTATGTTGCGGTACTCCATCTTTATAAAGTTGTAGTCAAAAGCGACGTTGTGTGCAATAAATATTGCTCCATCAAGAAGTCCGTGGAGTTCATCAACAACCTCAGAGAATGTGGGAGCGCCAACGATCATCTCGTTTGATATGCCCGTCAAACCGGTAATGAAAGTGGGTACTGATTCCTGTGGGTCAATGAGTCGATTCATGGTGGCAACTACATGTCCATTTTCGACTCTGAGAGCACCTATTTCTAGGACCCTAGAATTGAGGTGGCTTCCTCCGGTTGTTTCGATATCAAGAAAAACGAGTGGTCGATGCTGCATCTATACATTGTATCGCAGTCGGCAACTACTGCGTGATATACTGATTAAGAATACAAACTAGTCACTAGTGGAGGGAAAACACTAATGGATCCATTAACAAACGACCAAACTAACGTACCTGTAACTGCAGAGCCAATCACTCCAGATCCAATTGCATTACCACAAGATCCAACCGCACCAGTTGACCCAGCACTGGCGCCAATTGCTGATCCAGTAACCCCTGCAGAACCAGTAGACCTACCGACTCCAGGCGGTACAATTAGCCCCGATGGCAGCGTAGCGCCAATTGATCTTTCTTCGCCTGAACTCGAGTCAGTATTGCCAGCACCAGATGCATCAGCTCCTGTAGACGTTCCTTCTGTGGATCTTAGCGGTGTGTCAAATCCTGTTGAAGATTCTGTAGCACCTGCCGTAGACGATACCAACCCAATTGCTGCCAGTGGCGCAGACCAAAACCCGCCGCAGCTCGGTTCTTTCTAGATGGATGTCGGTCGCATTAGCGGTCGCTTGATCCATGACAAGCATGGGAGGCTCTGTATATTCCAAAAGCCAAACCCACCCCTCATTTCATGGATTATATTCACTTTGGTTTCTAAGGTATCGAATGGTCAATTTTCTAAGGTTTTTGAAGTTATTGCTTTTGGTAGTTTGTTCACTTGGGCGTGGCTAGAACTGTTCCAGGGAAGCTGCTATCTTAGACGGCTGTTTGGGCTGGTAGTTTTGGTATTTATAATACGTAACCGTATATGAGAAAGAAAATTATGCTCGCTTTAGCCATTTTTGCAGGGATCGTAATCTTAGTTGAAGCAGTTGCACTATTAATTCTATACCGCAATGTAGCTCGCTATCATGCTTACTGGCCGGTACGGGCACGGCAAGCTGGCGAGCTGACCTATGTTGCTCTTGGTGATAGTGCCGCACAGGGACTTGGCGCCAGCAACCCAGAGAATGGTTATGTTGGACTGATTGCAAAAAAATACGCCGAATCTACTGGTAAATCTGTTCGCGTTGTAAATGTTAGTCGCTCAGGAGCAAAAATTAATGATGTATTACGTACGCAATTGAGTGCAATCAAAGATATAAAACCCGATCTTGTGACCATCGAGATTGGTGCTAACGATATAGCAACATTTACTGACAAAACATTCAGGGAAGAGTTCACTACCTTAGTGGGCAAGCTTCCTAAGAACACTTACGTTGCAAATATGCCGTACTTTGGAAGCCGACCATCTAGACGTCCAAAAGCCTACGAGGCCACTAAGATCATTAATAGTATCGTGCCGACAAGACCGGATCTACAGTTGGTTGATCTTCAGACAATAACCAAGGAGCGGGATAACATTCTCGGATATGCTGCTGACTACTTCCATCCGAATAACCGCTCGTACAAAAACTGGGCCGAAGCATTCTGGAATGAGATTAGTAAGGATCAATAAGGGAATTTGCAATGGCTAACTATAGAGGGCATATAGTCGGTGGTCTCCTAGCAAATACGGCATACTTACTTGCCCTGCAATCGGCGCCAGGCAACATACTAGCAAAAACAAACGGTATCCTCAGCGATTGGCAATTCCTCATAGGTCTATTCGTTATAGCGGTGCTCTTTGCCCTTTGGCCAGATGTAGATACTAACAGTAAGGGGCAAGATATTTTCTTTGCCATGGCCTTTATTGCTGACGTACTTTTAATTGCCAATGGGCGATTAGAAGCAGCGGCCTATTTAGGACTCTTAGGCATGACTCCTATCCTTGGTAAGCATCGTGGCTGGACGCACAGTAAGCTGTCTATGATCCTTGTTCCTTTACCCATCATACTTGTCCCTTACATCAATAAGTCGTCAATTCTAACGACTGCCATGATCGTTTATGGAGCTGCAGTGGCTGGTTACTTTAGCCATTTGCTATTCGATGGACTAATTTTTAAGCACTTTAGGGTAAAAGGAAATCGCTACAGCGATTAAACTACTTTTCGAGTTTGTGGATTTGATCGTGATTAAGCCCAAAGTAATGAGCTACTTCGTGCCAAACTGTTTTGTTAACCTGAGCCACGAGCGACTCATGATCAATGCTGCACATCTCGATAGGCAATTTAAAGATAGTTATCTTGTCGGGCAGAACTAAGTTATAACCCGAACCGCGTTTAGTTAGAGGCACGCCTTCATACAGCCCAAACAATGATTGGTCGCAACGTAATTTGAGCTTCTGTCTCTGTTCATCAGAGGGTTTATCTTCTACTACAAAAACTACATTCTCAATATGTTGATAATACTTGTCGGGTATATTGTCCATTGCATTTGCGACTATTTTCTCAAATTCAGCCTGAGTAGTTTCAACCATCAAGGCATTATAGCAACTCGAACCAGTCTCTTGCTCATTTTGTAATATCGCTTACGGTAAATCTTCAGGAATAAGGTCTACTATGAAGATACCAACTAAATAAAAGGAGCAAAAAAATGGCACGAAAACATATTCACATACCATCGGGCGGTAGAATTGATACTTCATACCTCGAAAGTATTTATGAGGATTTTGCGAGTAGTATCAAGGTTGTCCGCTTCCGACTTCAGGATTAGCTCTTCTCGTGGCGACTTACTGTCCATAGTAGTGCTGAGATAAGCACGAATATAGCAGCATAAAATCCAACTTCACCATAAAGTTCTAGCTTATATCCTTCGTTGAAATTCAAAACAAAATAAGCTATTGCCGTAGTTACATAGGCTGCCACCGAAAGCGCAGCGGTTGCGAGAACAGCGCTTCTACGTGCCAATAATGCTGCGGTTACAATAGGGATCACATACAAAACTACCGCTCTGCTAGCCATTCCGCGTTGTGTGTATATAGAGAATGAAGCGTACGCGACATCAGAAATAACTAATGTAGCAACAAGCTTCTTAAGCGTAGTAAGTTGTCCCGAACGATTGCGGCTAATATACCAAACGATTGTTATTGCCACTGCTTGTGCGGCCAAGGCGATCCATCGCCTTAGCACCACCTCGGGTGGTATTAATTTACCGGTGTCATATAGTACCAGCTGAGCTGCCATAATTGCCGCTAGAAAATAGTGGATGGTGGTGGCTTTTCTGAGGCCAGAACGTAAATGAGCGATATTTTGTATTTTTGACATCTCCAAGTATTCAAGCATAAGCCTAATCATAGTGTCAATTCGCTTTGAAACTGCTCTAATCTAAATTAACTCTAAAATTATTGATCGATAGTTGTCGGGACTATATTTTGTATATAGATCAAATAACAGAGGTAATCATGAGCAAGAAATCAATAATTTGGAGTGTTCTATTTGTGCTGGTAACGGCATTATGCATTAACACTAAAGTCTTTGCAGCTGATACCGGTGGCTATCCTTGGGCTGATGCAACTCTTATTAATCAAAAAACGTACGACTGGGGATTTGTAAGATGTCGGCCGGAAATGAAAGTTGCAGATCTATGTGGCAAGGGGCACACCGTTTTCAGGGGAGGCATACGATATTATCTTAGTGACCCCTGGCATTACGATGTGCGCAACTGTACATCCTATGCCGCTTGGCGAGTAAAAATCGATCTTGGGATAGATATACCACGATGGGGCAATGCTACAAATTGGGATAATGCTGCTGCAAGATTAGGGTACTTGGTTAATCAAACACCAGGAATCGGCAGCATAGCCCAATGGGAGGGAAAGCTCGGACATGTTGCGTTTGTAACTGCGATTAACATTGACGGATCGGTTAATGTCGATCAGTACAATAAACGCGGTACAGGGCAATTTAGTTCCCAAACAAATGTCAGGGCAGATAAGTATATTCATGTTGCTGACAAACAACCAGTACCGGCCCCTGAAGTTGTAGTTCAGACTCAACCGGCGGTAACGCCAGCGGCTCCTGTAGAACCTCAGCCGCCAGTATATAAGGAGTTGCAAACACTGAATGCTCTTGCAGAACAATCTGCTTCACTCCAAAAAACTGAAGGCATATATTATGACGTAATTCCAAGCACGGACCATCAACGTGCAAATGTATATGCTGTGCAATACATGGCGACCCATAGCAACATGGTCGAAGTTAGTCGTTCAAATTCACTGGATCAGAATACTTCCTGGGAGAAGCCGTGGGTCAGTTCACTTAACGCGGTTAAGGACGATACTATGCGCTTTAGCTTTGCGGACTACAACCAAGATGCATATACCGACCTTTATGTTATACAAACCGATGGTTCTGCCAAAAGCCAGATCAAAGTCATGAGTGGACAGGATGGCTTCAAGGATCAGATTGCTAGCTGGACAATACCTGGTAAATCAAGCGAACCTGCTGCCGAAGTCCAATACACTGTGTCTGATTATGATGGAAATGGGAGCGTTGACCTGTATGTGATGACCAGGCGTTCGACACATACAGAAGTTACGGTTCTTAGTGGTTCTGATGGATTCGCCGGGGTATTATCCAAAGGGAAACAGGAAACTCCATCGGTGGCAGTTGGTGCGGCCTTTGTGGCTGACTATGATCGTGATGGGCGTGCAGAGCTCTTTACCGTGTCACGTAGCGAACAACAACAGTTAATAGACATTATGACGTTAAAGCCAGGAGATGACGGGGCGCTGGTGCCGAACTGGAGTATCGCTACTCAATTATAAACTTTTGCAAAACACGTCGCACACGGTTATTGCCGGTGATTATGTTTGCGTCATTCCAGTACCAAGTGTTATCGCTTCGCAGTACAAAGGTGCCAGCTCCGCCTCCTTGAGTGATAAGTCCTAGGATAGCAATAATGGCTAGAATCGTCTTTACTGATTGCCATTTTCCAAGTGCAACGGCAAATCCCGAAGCCACAACGGCGTAAACAATAGGCAATATGGGTATCAGATACCGGCCTTGAATACCAAACGGATAGCCAAGATGCCGTAGGTCGGAATAGTTTTGCAGAAGTAATGTGCTGCAATACAACAGCGTGATTATAATCAACGAGTCAAAACGGTATTTCTTGCGTATTCTTTGCTGAAATATTATATACAGTACAGTACCAGCCAAGAATACGACAACAGATGCTTTGCGCGGGTTGCTATAAGCCCAGCCAAGTGCATATCCGCTTTGCTCACCGTTAAGTACGTAGAATAATTGATAGGTTGTAACGCTTAACCATGAGTGAATAGCAAAACGCTTGAAGCTAGTATCTCTTGGTTTTAATGTTCCGTTTAGTTTCGACCGCCTCGTCTGGTAGTTTCGGCGCCATGGGCCGTTAGCGAAGCACTGCTCGATTGTTAATACTTGGTCGCATTCAGGAGCGGGAGTCTTGTAGCGAACCAGATTGACTGCGTACCTCTCAAGACATAAGCCAAATAGTAGTACGAACGCAATACATAAAACTATACGAAGTCGTTTAGGTATTGATGTAAATGAGCTACGTATTTCTTGCCACCTACTATCAATGGTATTCTTCTTGCCCTTGAAAATTGCAACTAACAGCACTAATCCGATACCCAGAAGTATTGGCAGAAAAGCATATTTAATAAGTGCCCCTGCCATGGCTACTATCGCCAGAAGCATCAGATTCTTGGCTTCAAGATTTTTAGGTAGTGAGGCAAGTATTCTTTGCATTAGTAAAAGAGCTAGGCCAAAGACAACGATGAGTAGGTTGTCATAGTTAATTTGTGCTGCAAGCAAGGATACTAATGGCGTGGCTGCAAACATTGCCAGCACTACATTACTGAGCGCTTTAGAGCATCCAGCCGATCGCAAGACCTTACGGAAAATATAGATTCCAGTTATGAACAAACCAATGCTAATAAAACGCAGAATGGTAATTTGCAGTCTGGGGTCATCGGTCAGAAGTTCTATGACTCGCATAGGTAAAGACATAATGTAGTGATACAGATACGAAGGATCTCTGGATAGCGCTCCATATGGCGCCGGACCCGATGGGTCACCACTCCAAAATGGATGTATCCGTTTGGTGTATATCTTTATAACTTCAAGATGGTATCTCTCGTCATACGCCATCGGGTATAGCCCCGATATTGCAATCCAGCCAGATTGTATAAAGAACCAAAGTAAAGTTAGGTAAAAAAATACATTTGAACTGATAAATCGGAAGATCTTGGATATAATTTTATGCATTACGGTAATGAAAGTATAACAGTGTAGAATGTTGGTATGCTACACAAAATGTTTGCCACCGTTAAGCGATTACGTAAAGTGGCTGCGTACACTATTATCTTGCTGACATTACTGGTCTTTTGGCAATTTATCCGCAGCAATCCAAAAGTCATAGACCAGTTAAGGTCCACCAGCCTACTTACTATAATTGTTGTCATCCTGCTGTATGGTGTCATGACGGGGCTTTTGGCTATTCTATATAAGGTAATGACAAGGATCTGCGGGGTTAATATCCCGGGGAAGGATAATCTCCTTCTGACTATGTACTCCAGCGTTGTTAACTTCTTTGGACCACTACAAAGTGGACCGGGGTTTAGGACCATATATCTCAAGAAAAAGTATGGCGTCAATATAGCTAAATACATTGGCGTTAGCTTGCTTTACTATGTCTTTTTTGGCGTCATGAGTGGTCTTTTCCTGCTAAGCGGACTATTTGGCTACTGGATAATCGGCATACTAGCATTTGGCCTACTTATAGCCTACTTGAGCTTACCGAGGATTCTTAGTGCGAAAATTGTTAAACGTTATATACCCAACATATTGCCGTGGAGACAGTTGGCTGTACTGGCCGCATTGAGCTTAGTACAAGTACTTCTGGTGGCAGTAATTTACTTTATAGAAATTCGTTCGATACAAGGAGGCGTTGGCTTCGGACAAGCTTTGGTCTACACGGGTGCTGCGAACTTTGCATTATTCGTGTCTCTGACTCCTGGCGCTTTAGGATTCAGGGAATCGTTTCTATATCTATCTAGAGACTTGCACCGTATTGATCAAACCACTATTATCAGTGCCAATATCATAGATCGAGGAGTCTATCTGGTATTCCTCGGATTACTCTTTGTAATTATCTTGGCGTTTCACGGACGTAATCGCTTTAAGTAGCTTTTGCATCTCTTTTTGGAGGGCAACATTTGAAAATTCCTTTTCATACAACTTTAACCCTTCAGCAGCGATAGCTTTTAACTGTTTTGGATGTGTATGGGCCCATTCAATCTGGTCGGCTAAGGCCTGGGGATCTCCTAAAGGAACCGTTAACGCATTCTTTTTGTTGATAAATGACTGACTAGATAGATTCTGTCCAACAAGTACGGGTGCGCCACATGCCAGAAACTGATATGTCTTGCCGGTAACTACCCGTTGCGCTTGCGGAGAATCACCAAATGGTCCGCCAAGAGTGAGGTCAGCGTTTACTGCTTCTATTGCTAGATCATTAAAAGGTACCCATTTTTTGTGTGTTATGCGCGCACCTTTTTGCATGTATGTTTCAGCTAAAGTGGCTGCCTGTTCGCCGCCTCCTACAAAAACAAAGTCAATACCACGATCCTTTAGCAGAAGGGCGGCTTGCATAGCGATTTCTAAACCATGAAGCGGCAACATTGAGCCATAGTAAAACACGGTGAATTGTTTTGATTTCTTTATACTCTTTATATCCGTATTAAATACTCTTTCATCAGTACCTACAGGAAGCGCCTTGAACTTGTCTTCCGGTAGTCCTAGCAACTCTGCACTATATGATGCATGAGCTTGAGTGTCGGCAATCACGAGGCTACAGCGACGGATTAACAGACGATAAAATCCATGTAGCAGATTCTGTGGGATAAACTTTGCCCATGCTTCACGACGATCTTCACGCAACCACTCCAATGGATTTACCAGTTCGTCGTATATTAATGTCCTAGGCCAGGTCAGGAATGCAGCAAATGGAAGTATTTCGTACCCACGAAATGTTACAAGATACGTGTCCGGACGCTGAACTGTTCTAATCCAGATAATTTTAGCAATAACCTCTGGATAGCGAAGCAGGCCCTTATGTTTGTTTTTGCAGATTACTAGATCAATATCTTCTTGGGCATCAAGAATTCTACGCAGGACAGTGGCTCGCACATAGTCAGGGTCTTTGTAGCAAGTGACTATGGCGAGCTTCATAGGTTGGGTATCTAGTTTCTTCCGACTAGATATAAGATGATCGAAAGAAGTGCAGCTGCTTGTCCGATGATCCAGAAGCGCATAGTAACCTTTGTCTCTGGCCAGCCGATGGCTTCGAAGTGGTGGTGTATTGGCGAAGACAAGAATACCTTCTTCCCATTCCTTAGCTTACGAGAAGTCCGGTTGATAATTACCGAGCCAGCTTCAGCAACAAATACAATTCCAAGGATCGGGAGCAAATAGATGGTGTTGGTCAACATGGCAACAATTCCTAAGGCGGTACCAAGAGAGAACGATCCGACATCACCCATAAAGAACCTTGCTGGGAAGATATTGAACCAGGTGTAGCTCAGGAGAGCGCCAACAGTCGTAAAGCAGAAGGCGGCTAATGCGTAGTTGCCTTCTAGGCTAGCTATTAAGGCATATGCAGCAAAGGCAGAGATTAGAAGTCCGCCGGAAAGTCCATCTAGACCATCACTGATATTTACTGCGTTACCGGTCGAAACGACTACCAGCCAGAATATTGGAATGATAAGAATTCCTACGTTAACGTCATGAACCACAGGCAGATAAATACTGGTTACTCCCAGCTTAGAATAGAGCCACCAGCCACCAATGACTGCGACTAGGCTATAAAGTAGTAATTTAACTTTAGCCTTCATTCCAGCGATTCCTTTTCCGCCACTCCGGAGGCCAATAATGTCGTCAACAAGGCCAATTGCTCCAGCGCCCAGCATTCCTGCTAGTGGCAGCCAAGTCTCGCTGCGTTCTAGGTTAAATGCAACGGTTACTATTGCTATTGTCGCTACAAATATCATTCCAGCCATGTTTGGGACGTTACGACGATGTTTTGCGGCATGAAGTTTTTTATAGACTGGTGCTGCAATGCCGCCCATTGCTTCGCTACGCTGTTTTTTCCACCACTGATACTTATATGCAAAGGTGGTGTAAATAGGAGTTAGAGCCATGCTTACTACGAATCCCAGAAATCCGAGGGCAAGTATATGAACTATGGTGCCGTACTCCAGGGAAATGTTGATTTCATTCATAATGTTTATTTTGAGGACCTTATTTAAATAGTAAATGGCATCCAGTGACACTTAAAGTGCGGAGGCTCTTACCAGTAATTCTACCATAGGATTGTTCAGATTAATTCTTGCTAAACCATGAAAAAAGCCCATCCTAAGGATGAGCTATCTTCATGGCT
>CAZIBG010000023.1:0-13734 GCA_964536985.1 uncultured Candidatus Saccharibacteria bacterium
ACTCGTCGGATAACTGCTAGAATATCGTCATGAGTAGTTTTGAACGTGACGATCGTCTCCGGGAGCGAATTAAAAGAGGTTTTACCGAGAAAGATCCGCGATGCCTTTTGGAGTTGGCTGGTTGTGCAGTTGACGAAAAGTACTCGGGGTTTGAAGATCCGAAGGTCGCCGCTCAAGAAGCAATTGACGGTTTGAGACCACCGACCTGGTTTAAGGTTCCCCGAGATGAAGTGGCATGTGAACGCGAGTGTGGAACGGTAGTCAAAATTCGAGGACAGTTTGACGGCTACATTGTTAAAAAGGGAGAATGCGGTATTGGCGCCGTGTGCCTGAGTGAGTTATGGACTGATGTTCGCGATGGTGAAACGGAGTATAGCGAGGTCATGGAAACAGGCATTTCATTTGCAGGGGCTAATAATGCCGGCCAGTACTGCCCACATTTAGGATGTTCGTTTAGTTGTGGGGTGTCCATTGACGGAAATGCAGGAACTGCAGGAGTTTGCATGAATGAACCCGTAGAAACAGTCGATCAAGTTTAGGCTTTTGTTTTTACTCCGATACGTACTAATCGTCTAACAGCACGTCGAGTACGACGATTATGGCTTTGCATTACAGGGTTAGTTTTAAGAGAGCGCACAACTTGCTTTGCGGACTGATCTGTAAGGTTTGTGCCTGTAGGTTGTTGAAAAAGAGTACTACTGGCTATCGCGGCAATTTCGACCGATCGAGCAGACTTTCGATCTTTACGACTTGGGGTCTGAACTTTCTTAGGACTTCTGGATGACATACTTTGAATACGATCTAGCTTGATCATTCTACCAGCCAAACGTCGAGTTCGTTTATCCTCACGTAGTTGATCGTTCGTTTGTGAGGCAGCAGTTATTCTGTGGATGGCAATTTTTTTATTACTAGATGCTTCTGGGTGGCGATTGCGATGCAACCGCTCACGAATTTCCTTGGATGTAAGTGGCGTTAGTTCTTTACGAAGAACAACCGGCTGCCCTGCTGGCAAGTATGCGGTATCTTCTATTATCCCAATCGCTGTAGTAGCTTCGGAAGTGCGCTTATCGAGAAGGTGATCGAGTCTACGACTTGCCAACTTTGCTCGTGTAACTCTCACTGCACGACGCTTTCTTCGTGCGCTTTCGGCAATTGCCCGGCGATTATATAGCAATACTCCTGCTGCTGCGACTACTCCTGCAGCTTCAAGAATATGCTTTATCCTGTCGTTATTTTCTTTAGCCTTCTCAGATCCTGATTGTTCTGCTTTTGGTGAATTATCGCTATCTAGGGGTGAGTCCTTGCTGGAACTCTCTCCGCCAGAATTGTCTGAGCTAGACTCGCCAGAGATTCCCTCTACATCGACAGTATTGGCGCCAGGCGCTCTAGGTAATTCAAAGTCACCTTTCTCGAATTTCTCCGTTGTACCACTATAAATAGTGCCGTCTACGCCACTATATTTGGGAGTTGGATTGTATATTGTTCCGCTTTCGTCGATTCCCCATTGACTGTTTTCGTTGCTCGACAAGGTATCAAACAATTGATCCTGAGAAGTCCGATTAAGGTATCCGGAAGCGACATTGATATGGTCTGGGTTATCTAAGGCGAGTATTGTGCTCGCTGTGCCATAGCTCGCTTGCTCCTGTCCTAAGGCTCTCTCTACGTACTGTGGTGCGGTTGTGGCACGGTCGTTCTTGCCGTCAATTTGGGTAAATGGATAACCGTTGTATGCAAAGTGTTCTCGAATAGTGTCGGCTAGAGCTGCAGTGCGCAGCATGCCACCAGATGGTAGGCCAGGTATATGCTTGTCTACTTCGGCTTTTGCACTTCCAAGTTCGAAGTTAAATGCACTATTACCGTAGTAAAAAGAATTAATAGTGATTGGTCCCCTGCCTTTAACTGATCCATATGGAAGACGAGTCTGTTCGGTGGTCTTCTCGAGCCAATAATCAATAACAACAGGTGTGTCATGGTATTCGGTGTCTTCAAAAACCGCAGTAAAGGTACCATCGTTAAGCTGGACTATGCGTGCCTTTATGATTTCTCTTGCTCCGGTATCAATATCTTCGGTCTGCACCCTTATGGCAGCCGGCTTAGTACCGACAAGTGTTGGTATGGAGACATATTCTTGGCCGTCGTTGCGGTACGTTCCATCTTCATAGTGCGGCAATACGGAGCTGACGTGTATTAAAGATGTGTCCTTCTCGGCATCATCGGGATGCCGCGTTACTATTGCTCGTGGAGCAAAATCATAATCGTCTAGTTCGTTCACTCCTTTGCTAATCCAGTGTACATAGCCATTAGTGGCTGTTTGGTTGGTGATCAAATCTCGGTAAGTAGATTGTATCCAGAACCCTGTTGTAGCCTGTCCGTTGCCATTAATTTTCCAGAGTGGTTTGTTTTCTGGATATTCGATATTGCCAGCTTCTCCTTGGTTGGCTCTTTCGAGGGCATCAGAGTTATCGCCTATTGCATCCCTTCGATCACTTATTAGGCCTTTTGCTTCTTCACTGTCCATGTAGTCACCGCCGATATTGTTTCGGGTTAGAACTTCCTTCATTTGGGAGTCAATCTCATTGGCTCTTGCTAGTGCGTCGTTTAAGGGATCATGCTGATATTTCTCAAAATCTTCTTCAAGTTCGGGTGGTATGTTTCCCTTTTTCATTTCTTTTAATAGCTCTTTAGGATCACAAGCGTAGCCATATGACTGCTCGGCTCTTGCACAAGCTTCTGCTATGTTGCCCGTCATTTCTTTTAGGTACGACTCTTGTGCAGACGGGGCTGTCATTTCTCGTGCCATATTGGCAGGCATACTTATAATTTTAGAGCCCTGTGTGGCCATCAATAATGTTAAAGCCAGCGCCCCATAGGCACGTACCCATTTTCGGTTCTTGATTCTACCTGTATGTATATCTGGTAAACCAGCGTAGATACTATTATCGAATTTCTTGAGCGTCTTCTTACGAATCATTTTGGCATCAAGTGCTGTAGATAGTTGTAGTCCCTGGTGAAATATGTCTTCCGTGTCTTGGCTCTGAACACCTATTCGTTTTGAGGCCCGCATTGCTTGATCTGGTACAAAGGGTTGTTGCCATCCGGATAGTTCGTAGAGCATGACAACTTGCGCAATTTGAATGCGCATTTTTTTGGTCAGTTTTCCTGGGTGATTATAAAATAATGCCAGATCTGTAGTACTGATACCGAGTTGAGCTAGGAGCGTATTCGATTCTTCGGTATGCAATACTGTTGGCTCGTTATCGTCAGCTTCTATGCTGTGACTGCCTGTCATTCTGACTGATGGTCGCTTTGAAGATACGCTTCCTGTTGTATCTATACGAACAGTTTCGTGGTTAGGGCCGCGAGTAACAGATACATCAAAAAGAGAGGCGTTAATTATTGAACGAAGGGTTTTGCTCGCCTCTTGACGCTTGCCAATGTTTCCACTGTTAGATAGCTCATCGAATCTGTTGGCGTAGCGTTGCAAAAAGCCATTACGAGGTTGATCTTTTAACAATAGATCGCGTGCGTATTCTAGGATATTAATATCCGATAACGATTCATGTTTTAGTTTGGCAGCGAGCTCAAGGCATTCGTCAGGGCTGAGCACTAGGACATTTTGTACTCCATTATTCTTTGTGCCCGCTTTTTTGGGTGCAGTCGTGTCAATCGGTACTCTGTTACCAAGCTTTTTGATACTTTTCATCCAGTTGGATGTAGGCACCGGTTTGAACATGCCCTGTTCTTCTTCGGATAAATAGCTTGCGATGGAAGCTGGAATTACCATGCGGTCCCGATCTAGCCCACTGGTTTTTGCGAGCATCGCCATGGACTCGAGTCGATCTCGGATGTCTGATTCCACGTCTACCTCTGGGTCGATTTGAGCGCCCCAGTATAGATCTATGCGGCCCTTTTCTCCTTTTCGGGTGTGTCTAAATAATTCGATTGGTTCGTCGTAGGCGGATAATCCGGATTGTGCTCCAAGACGTCTTTCGGTGGCACGTTTTATACGTATTTCTCTGATCCGTCGTTGGCCTTCGGCCATGCCGGCAGCACCCAGCCCATACCCGATAAACCGTACATGGGGATACGGTCCATCAGTAAAGAGTTGCATAGTTGTCGCTGCAGCTAGGGCACCTGTTTTAACTGCAGGGTAGGCACTGAACCTCCTCAATGGCATCCTCATAGCATCAATAGCGTCACCTTTTTTGGAGACGTCTAAAATAATACCTGGATCTATTGGATTAACAGGGTGATGAGTCGGTGCGGACTCCAATGACGGTAAGGGTTGGCTTTCCGGGCCCAAAACTGCGGTCATAAGGAGTTATTATAACACGAAACAGTAATTTAAGCAATAACGCAAAAGGAACCCCATTTGGGGTTCCTTTACTTGTAGGTGAGTCTAAATTAGACGAGTTCTACAGTTGCACCAGCGGCTTCAAGAGTTTTCTTGGCTGCTTCAGCGTCATCTTTTTTAGCTGCTTCTAGAACGGTCTTTGGAGCACCGTCTACAATAGCTTTTGCTTCACCAAGACCAAGACCAGTAATGTCTTTAACGGCCTTGATTACAGCAACTTTTTGAGCACCAGCGTCTTTAAGTTCGACGTTGTATTCGCTCTTAGCTTCTTCTGCAGGTGCAGCGTCAGCAGCAGGACCAGCAACAGCTACAGCTGCAGTAGCTGGCTCAATGCCGTATTCGTCCTTAAGAATTGTTGCCAATTCGTTTACTTCTAGAACAGTCAAACCAACGAGCTGTTCTGCAAATTTCTTTAGATCTGCCATGATTAATTCCTTTCGGGAGTTAGATTAAGCGGCGTTCTTTGCTGCAATAGCATCGAGGAGGCCGTGGAGTTTGTTACCGGAAAGACCACTCATGACACCATTTACAGGGCCGTTGAGAGTATTGATAATTCCAGCGATTAATTGCGTCTTGCTTGGTAGTGAAGCGAGTGCCTTAACATCGTCTGCAGTCATGAATTTACCGTCTGCACTAATAGCACCGACGAACACGAGTGTAGGGTTAGTTTTAGCAAACGTTGCAAGTACCTTTGCAGGAGCAACTTCGTCTGTGTTGCTGAAGGCGTACAGTAACTGACCAGTTAGGGCGCTGGTATCAACGTCCTTAAGGGTTTCGTTTTGCTGAATGGCCTTGATAACAAGACGGTTTTTGACAACTTTAACCGCAGTTTGGTCGTCTTTGGCATCGCGGCGTAATTGCTGCAAAGCCTTAACGGTTGTACCTTGGTAAGCTGCAACAACTGTTAGTTTAGAATCAGCTAGCAAGCCAGCTACTTCGTCTACTACAAGTTGTTTCTTTTCTTTGGTTAGTGCCATATTGGCTCCTTGAAAGTTTTAAGTTGATCAATCGACCCCCGAGAATTCGGGTTGATCTACGTTACCGCCAAACAAAAAGTCCTAGGCGTACCTAGGACTAATGAAGAGCAAGAAACATTTGTTTCTACCTCGGTAGCGGATTAAGCTTTCTGACAAGTCAGAGGGCGGCTACTGTCTTTGGTAACGATAGACCTATTTTACTGCAAGCGGCCCCTGTTTGTCAATCAGTGTAGTTGACGTGAAGAGCAATAAGGAGTATAAAAAGTCCTTATGGGTTTTAACGCCACATCAAATCAGCAAATTACTAAGGGCAACAACGGCGTGCTCTGTATTCTCGTGGAGGAAGCTCGGGAGTAGTTTGTCTCATTTTTGACAGGCCAGACTCCCTCCAGGGGAGTCATTTTTATTTATTATGCAAAAAACTATATATTTACCAACTTTAGAGACTGCCAGTGCCCGTAATAGGTTGCTCGTTACAAGTGTCGCGCCAGTAGATGTCGGTGCGATTGATTTTACTTTTCCTGAACAACGCTGCCCATACACGAATGATGGGACGCTAAAAGATCTGGAAAGGAAACAAAGTATTGCACGGTCAATCACCGATCTAGTACTTGACGATGAATCGGATATCTTGCAATCAGGTACATTTAGTACTTGGGATGAACTGAACGAACGAATGTGCCAAGTAACAGACAGCTATATTGACAACTTAGATTTATCGGAATTCTCTGCTCTGACTAGAGGATCTGATGAAGAAACTATTAGTCATACTAAGTATGCCGCCGCTGAAGGCGTAGCAACGATAGTTGCCTTTGCAGAAGTTATACCACGCGTCATGGTCCACGAGGAATTCGAAGATCCGAATACCCAGTTGGGAAAAATTGCTCTTCAGTCAAAGGGATTCATTATTGAATGGCTTGGCTTACACAACGATGTTGATTACCGACTTGCATACGCACTGGCTGTAAAGAAGCCAAAGGATCTCGAGGCCGTATATAAAGGTCTCCGTTTCAACTCACGATGGTTTAAGTCTGACGGCGGGAGAGTTGGACTGGATCCTGTACGAGCAGAAAACCTACGTGACTGGACCACTAGAACTCATCCAAGTGCACATCTTACCTCCCAGGATCGCCGGTTTGCATTGTTCGGTTGCCCAGCCCGAAAAATTGTACCCGTTCTTTATGATGCAGTTACTAAACTTGCTGTTAGTGGGGGATTGTTTGAGGCCACTTACCGACAGGAGCGAGCTAATTTGGGTTACGAGATTTAACCTGAAGTGAATCTGCAGTGATTGGATGCGCTTCGGCGAGCTTTTGATGGAGCAGATCTAGAAGTTTGCGTAGTTCGATGTCGTCATCGGTGTTCTGCAGTAAATTGGCAAGTTGGCTGCCATTTTGTTTGAAGGTGCAACGCACGCGGTGCCCTAGTAGAGTTGCCACTTGGGCTTCTTTGGGATGACCTTTTTCTTGCAAGTAGCTGTAAAGTTCTGCACTTAGGTCGAAACATTCTTCGTACTTGTCACCAAGTCCCGCTTGGTCGATGAGGTCGGGCATGTCGTACCCAAATCGAGGTGACAGGTCTTGTCGCTGTAATGTTTGGTAATTACGGCTGTCTTGAAGTTTCTTAAATACTCCAAAATCACATAAGATATCCCAGCTATAACTAGCGTTATCCAATGCTGGGCCTTTAGTCTTAAGATAGGCTGTGAAGATATTCATTCTGTCACTATACGGCAGCTTGGCAACTTCCTGAGATATTTCCGAAAGTGACAAGTTGGTCTGCTCGTAAAGCATATCGGCTGTCAGATCTATTTCGTTGCGGGGTGCGAAGTTGCTCAATCTTACAGCTTCGTAGTCGATGCTGTGCATTGGAGGGAGTGCCTTGGATGCTAGCTCTGCTACTGTTTTTTGAGCATCAGATTGTTGTGCGCTTAGTAGCTCGGGTGATGCGGGTGTACTGGCGACCGGTATTACTAATCGGGCAGCAGCGTTGGCTTGGGCGCTAATCGATGTTGCATCTTTATGACCAGAGGTATGAAGATAATCTTCGATGCCAGTGATAATATCCTGATGGTTTTTGATTATCTTGTCGGCTACACTCCGGAAATGTTCGGCGACATCCCCAAACAATCCACTTGGAACATGAACTTTAGGTGATGAGGAAGATTGTTGCTGAGGGTTATATTCAGTTAAAGAGGCTTTTGTCTGGGGTTGCGTTGGAGTTTCGGTTTGTTCATGAAGTTCTTGAAGTTCCGATTTCTCTGGTAGTGACTGACCGATGATGGCCAACAGCATATCGGTGATGGTCGCATCATTTAACAGCTTACCGCTCCTCACACAGTCAATGCGCTGGAAATCACGCGGAAAAAGTTGGCTTAGATCGTCATAAACTTTGTTCATCGCCTGCTGATGCTCAAACTGTGGGTTATGATTGTGACGAGTTTCGTTGGGGTAGAGTGCCCCCTCTTCTCTGTCGGCTATTTCCTGAGCAACGGCGGCTGGGATCCGGAGGATAAAGTTTTTTATGGGGCGTGGAACTTTGAGGATTACATGCTCCAGGTTGTCGAGCCAGATGTAATAGCCACGTCGTTCTTCGTCATTGGCAAGCAAGGCCCCCTGCTCGGCCATGATTGCACCGCCTAGTCCACTGGCTAGAACGACTTTTCCTTTTGCCAATGCCTTTCGGACTTCCAGGCCTGCTTGGTAATGATCGAGTGCAAAAAAGAGTGAACCAGTATATGGCCCAACAGTTGCCGCTGAGCCGTATTCACCACCTAGGAATTGTTTGGCAAAATAACTCGAAGGTTCGTCGATTCGAGGAAATGCAAATGTGGCTACGTCGTAACCGTCGGCACGAAGCCGCTCGGCGAGAAGATTTACCTGGTCGCGGCCGTTAGTTCCTTGACTGTCTTCGATAACAAAGAACGCATCGTTTGTTGCCATCTTGACTCCTTCTCCACCCGCTTGTAACGTACTAATTTAGTCACATATTCGATCTATATGCAACTGCTCGCGCTTACTCTAGTACTCTGTTTGGTAGTGCAGTAAAACAGTCTGGTCATTGAGGGGTCGCTGTTCAACCAGCTTAAGGTTGGTTACGTCGATGTTATCGAACAGTGGAACACCCTTACCGAACACAATCGGCTCAACCGATATGTACAGATCGGTGACAAGTTTTTCCTTCAGAAATAGACTATAGATTTGTGCACCACCACAGATGGCAACCGAGTCATAACCGTCAGCTTCAAGCCGTTTGACAAGGTCCTGAGGTGATTCGCTAGTAGCTTCTACATCGCCTTCTACATCGGCTAATGTCTCTGGCTTGGATGTATAAACGATGGTCTTGCGCTCCGGTAATCCCCTGCCAATAGTCTTAAAGGTGCTTGATCCCATAACCATAACACCAGCTTCTTTTGTGAGCTGCACAAAGAGTTGTTTGTCTTCTTTTGATGTCCAGTCGGCAAGATGGCCACTATCTAGTCCAATAAAACCATCAAGAGTTTGGGCGGCTATAATAAATACTTTCATAGTCATATCTTACGTCAAAACCGCGGCGTTCAAAAACTGGTATACTGTGATTGAAATATAACATTGGAGGATTACCATGGCAGATACACCAAATGCAGACGCGTATTACGCTGATGATTCAGTTGATGATAGTGAGCTCGATCTCAGCTTTTTAGACGAAAAGAAGGACTAGGTTTCAGTGGCCTCCCATCCTGAGTATCAATACCTTCAGCTAATGGCTGAGATTCTTAAGAATGGAAAAAGTAAGCCAACTCGTGGTGTACACGGAATTAAGTCGATTTTTGGCTACCAGATGTCCTTTGATATGCGTCATGGCTTCCCCTTGCTAACGACTAAGAAGATGCCTTTTAATCTTCTGATGCACGAAATGCTGTGGTTCGTATCGGGCGATTCCAATATTAAATATTTGCAGGACCATAACATTCATTACTGGGATGATTTTGCCGATAAAGACTTAAACTTGGGCCCCGTTTATGGAGTGCAGTGGCGTCGTTGGCAAGATCCGCACAGTAAAACTGGCGAGACGATTGATCAGCTACAATGGGCCATTGATCAAATTCGTAATAACCCAAATTCCAAGGCCATTATCGTCAGCGCCTGGAATCCAGCAGACCTAGAAGAAATGCGTCTTCCGCCATGCCACACCATGTTCCAGTTTGACGTCACTAAAGGTAAGCTGAGCATGCAGCTATATCAGCGCTCGTCCGACGTATTCCTGGGGTTGCCATTCAATATTGCACAGTACAGTTTATTGCTCCATATGGTCGCTAAGATAACCGGGTTAGAGCCTCGTAAGCTGGTAGTCTCTATCGGCAATGCTCACTTATATAACAACCATCTAGAGCAGGCTAAAGAGCAGATCCAGCGCAAACCGCTGCCACTACCAAAGTTAGTGATTTCTGGCGATGCTAAAGAGATCGACGATTTCAAAGCCGAAGATTTTGCACTCGAGAATTACGAATTCCTGCCCCACATCAAAGCCCCGCTGGTTATTCTGTAGAACTTTTCGAGACCAGTTTTTTATAAGCTGTGATGTGTTTTTCTGCCATATTGCTGATAGTAAAACGTTCTTCAAAATCTTTACGACAGTCACTCCGCTTTATCGAATCGATCCGGCCGATTGCTTCCGCTAGTTTTGCAACTGTAGCTGATTGGTTTAGTGTCTTATCGGCCATAACTTTGGGGACCACTATGCCTGTTTTACCATCCGTTATGACTTCCGGTATGGCGCCACTATCTAGGCCAATAACTGGGGTGCCACAGGCCAGCGCTTCGATACTGACCATGCCAAATGGCTCAGAAAAAATAGAAGGCACCATTAGTGCTTTGGCGTTTGCCAGAAAAACATTTTTGTCTTGGTCGTTATCGATGAAGTCCACATACTGGATTACTCCGCCGTCTATTTCTGGCAAGATGCGCTGCCAATATCCGTCTTTATCGCCGCTGTAATGTTTGCCTGCGATCTTGAGTTTTAAATTGGCATTATTTTGTTGGTTGTATAGCTTTACGGCATCGATGGCCAGATGTACACCTTTGGGTTCGATGATCCTGCCAATATAGGCAATGTAATCGTTGACTGGACTTTGGACGGGCTTGAAGGCATCGGGCTGGAGGCCATGATAAATATTTTCAACCCAGTTGGTAATAGGCGGCATGTCGTTACGCTGAGCCAAAGAGATAGAAAGCCAATTGTGGTCCGTGTGTTTAGGCATGATGCTACGGTAACGCGTTAAGAAGTTGAAGGGATCATGATGCGTGAACACGACTGGTTTATTGCACAGTGCCGCAAATGTTAGGCCAAGCTCTTCCTCGTTCATGTAGACGTGAACAATATCGAACTCGCCGTCATTGGCTTTGGTAAAAACCTTGGCCAAAATCTCACCCTGCACTTGCCTGGCTAAGGTTATAAATGTAAGCGGATGCTTACGCAGTAAGTCCATATAGTCATCGCCACGGAGCTGAAGCTCTTGCTCGAATAAAGAAAGATCCGCCGTTAGATTTTTTGCAGTAGTAGTCACCGCGCCTGGCGTGCACAGAGTTACGTCAACGCCTTGGCTGATTAGTTCATTAGCAAGATCGATAGCCAATGTCCCGGGCGAGAATATAACCTTACGTAGTAACGCATCTTGCATGAAAATATGGGGAGCGACAATAGCTACTTTCATATTTTCTGTAACACCTTTTGGCTTAGCAGTATGTCCCGCGTACGGATATAATGCTCGTTATCTTGCAAAGATTCGTAAGGGTTATGAAGCAAAAATTTGTAGAAGTCGTGCAACAGATAGAACAGCACCAACTTATCTATCTGCTCTAAATTTTCGATTGTTCCACTGCCACGTTTTTGGTATCCGGATTTTAAGAAATATTTACGTACCTGTGCAATGGTTTTGTACTTGCAGTCTACCAATAGAAACGCCAATGTACGGGCAATGTCATGAGCCGGGTTACCGAAACATACTTTCTCAAAATCGATAATGCCACTCATGCGGACTTTGCCTTCTTGTAACTGATCTGGTTTGTCTGCGGCAGGGCTAAAAAGAATATTACCCCGGACAAAATCCATGTGAAGTAACTGGTCATGAGTAGACGGGATGGACGATACTTCCTGACCAAGCCAGTTGATAATTTTGCTGTTAATAAAAACACTTAACTTGTTATTGATTGCCTTTGCTACTCCTTGGTCACTAAAATATGTCTCCATTCGAGAAAGAGTTGTCAGGCATATGGTGGTGGCTAAGGGGGCATCATCTTGTGGCAATTGTAGGCATTTAGAATGCATAATGGCTAGTGCTTTACCGACTAGTTTGATGTGGTCCATAGTGTAAGCCTCCCAAGATATGGTGTTGCCCGGCAGATAATTATAAAGGCAGGCATACTGCACATTATTACCTGACCTGAGGGATAGGATGCGACTGTCTGTGGTGGTCCGCGTTGGCAGACCTTGCTGGCTTAAGTAGTCGGAGAGTCGATTGGCGGTACGTATTTTGCCAAGCACTGATGGCTCTGATTTATACAGTAACAAGTTATGTTTCTTGCCTGTTTGGTCGGTGGCAATGTACACCTGACTTCGATAGCCAGTCTGTACGGGTGCAATGGACTCTGGAGTGATGCCATAGGCGTTGAAGGCACGGATAATAGTTGCGGACTGCATTACAGTACCAATCGGCGAACCGCAATATTAGCTTTGCCGAGCATCGTTACGGCATAGCCGTCGGAGTGGTCGAGTTGATACACAACTTCGCTAATCCCAGATTTAATAATTACGCGGCAGCAAACCGGGCATGGTAGTACGTTGATGAACAGCGTTGTACCTTGCAGTTTAATACCGGCGGCAAGGCTGTTCATTATCCCTTGTACCTCGGCATGGACGGTGTCGTAGTGATTAAGATCGTTGGGTGGAGACATATGCTGTTCGCGGGATGCGCCGTGATGCATGGCAAACGTCGGATATGGTACGACCTGATTGTAGGCAGTTTGTAGCAGCTGATAGCCCTTGCCTTTTGGCTTGCCGATTGCGGCACCTGTTTGCGATGCGTTATCGTAGGATTGTTCGGCACTTCGGCTGGCAAGTTCTAGCATTTGTTCTTGGCTGAATATTTGGGTGGAGTTTACTGGAAGCGACAATCGTTTTTGTATTTCTTTGTCTAAACGTTTTGCATATTCTTGGGCTTCTAGCTCATCACAAAACGGCGATAGATATTCGGGAATAATGCGCTGTTTGGCTAACTCGTAAAAAGCTGGTAATGTATGGAAAGAATACTTCCATGATCCATTGATTAGTATCACTCGTTTGAAGGTCAGCTTTTCGAGAATAAATGGGAGTTCCCGTTGAGAATACTCAAGAACATGAACCTTAGCTGGTAGCTTTGCGCTATTCACCTTTGTGATTGTGCCCTGGACATCTTGAAGCTTGAGCATGCGGAACTGTGGTTGGTTTTCGAAGCCGCTGACATATGGTTCCTTGCTAATCCCCAGGACGATATTCCCATCTGGCAGAAATAGTTTAATGAGCTGGATCAGTCGCTCGGTTGATAGTTCACGCGGAGCAGCAATAAAAGTGGCCTTTAGGTTTCGCACGGCTTTTTTACTTCCAAAAGCGATATCAGACCAGTCGGTGATAAAGTTATCTGGCATTGTTAACCTTCTGCAGTAGTTCTTTGATACCGGGGGATATACGAGGATGTTCGGCGGCTTGGTCTACCGACATCCATACTAGTTTTTGGGCATCATCATTAGCCGTTAGTTTTACTTTTGGATCGATACCTTTAACTATGAATGTATTCCAGACAAATTGATTTGATTGTAGGTACTTGGCATTTAAAGACTTTGAGGTTCGTAGCCTTTTGATATTACCGACTTGCGAGCTGAGTAGCTGGAGGTCGGCAGACTTAATAACCAGTCCTGTTTCTTCTAGGATTTCGCGGGCAGCTTCTTGCTCGAATGATTTGGTAAAGTCTTCTACAAGGCCGCCCGGCAGTGTTAGGTAGTCATGCTCAAGCGCTAAATCGGGCACTCGTTCCTGTAGTAGAACCTGATTCTCTGTATTGAAGATTAGCGTATCACAGACAACTGGCAGCGCGACAGGCTGGTGGTACTTACGGTCAAACTTCTCGGCGGTTTCTAGTATTTTTTTTCGGGATTTTTTGTAGACCTCAACATTTTCTAGCGGAGTGTTGCTGAGTTTCTGGTAATTCCAGGTGCTGAGTTCAGACGATCCAAATGGGATGCAGTGGAAGTGATAATGGCCAACAGTACTTTGCGCCTCGGAGCCATCCTTTTGAACAAACTGCATGCCTCGAATGCCATGTTGCTTGCGCATTACACGCTTTGCAATAAACATAAACTTACGCATGGTTTCCCACTCTAGCTGGGTAAG
>CAZIBG010000024.1:0-7198 GCA_964536985.1 uncultured Candidatus Saccharibacteria bacterium
GTTGAAGGGTGTAATGAGCCTACAGCGGTGCCCACCCCCTCTGTAGGCTCTTTATACTTAAAGGGTTATTTATCTATGAGTAATACTGTAGACACTATTGAAAAGCTGTTTGAGAAGCAAGTTGGCAGCGAAGCGGCACGAGAAGATTTTCGGGCTACTTTAAGTGGTGCTGCAAAAATGGCACGTAACACTGGTGTTAACCCATACAACTTCATTCTTGAGATGATGGAAATGGATATGGGAGTAGAGATTGCTCTTCTAAAGATTGAAGACCCTACTGTAGATAGAGGAAGACTTGTTGAAAACGCTAGCCTAGGGCGTTTTGCCCAGCTACAGACACTGCAAACAATCGGCGCCATATATACCAAAAGGCCAGACCTGACTCACTATCGTTCTACTGTTGAGCGAAGTGTGGACGCGGCAACACGTCATGTGTTTGAGATTGCGTTTGCGGGTAGTCGTGCGGCTGGATTCGTTAACCTCGAATCTATGGCCGCGGGTACCGATCCCTCTAGTATTGACAGTAAGCTTATGACGGTGCGAAAGATGGCAAGCCGAGGCAATAACGATTTTGGAGGTGTATCCGAAGATTTCTTTACAGCAGTTGTTAACCCAGAGGGGCAGCTAGATGTTCGTCCACGTTACGACGTATATAAGAGTAACGAGGGTATGCTTTGCCCTGCTACTGGTGCTCGTGTCGAAGTTGACAATACTTCGAGATCTGCTCTTTTTACATCGATGCAGATCCTAAGTAGCGTCGTAGTAGCTGATGTCTACCCGGGTATCTTCCCTGTAGCCTCCTACCCCAGTTAGGGGTACAATTAAAGCTTGTAAAATAAGCATAAACGTGTTACAATATAGACTATGAAAGAAGTGGGAATTTCTGCCAAAGAACAGCTTGTTGAGCACGGTGCTGTTAAGTTTGCTGAGTTACTTGGCGAGCAAAGTATTCAACGTATTCAGAAAAGACTGCCACTTAACTTAGAGTTACTTATACATTCTGCACCCGAGCTTGAAGATGCGTTCGGGGCGTTTGGCCTAGAAGCATATAATGATAATTTACTACTCATTCATGATGAAGAGCTAGGTGCTAGCAACCTTGAGGAAATGGAAGCACACCAGGACTCCCGCCCTGCTGGTCTGGCGTTTTTAATACCTCGATTTGGCCCGCGGGCGTTATTTGCATCGAGTAATCAGAAGTTTAACGGTTTACACTTACCCGCTATGACTAGTGAATATGGTGTTGGGGACCTTATGGTTGTGCGTCAGAAATTAGAGGTGTTAGATGGCCAAGAGGTTGACATCGATGGCGCATGGCACCTTGGTTCTGCTAATGCAGACAGGAGCGTGATAACGGTGGACTGGGTCGCGCCTGTATTACAGATACATCCAGAACGACTACCAGCCGCCACCGCCACCGCCGCCACCGCCACCACCGGAGAATCCACCACCACCGAAGCCGCTTGAGCCTGAACTGCTCGGTGCGGTGAAAGAGGCTGCATTGGCTGCACTAAAACTGCCTAGAGAGCTGGCGAGATACACAGCGTTGAAACCATTCATATTGCCCGCATACCAGGTTGGCGGCTGAGTGTATAGGTTGTTAAACTGTTTGGCCCATTCGTTCTCTAGGCCAAAGAGCATGGCATACGGCAACAGGCTCTCAAACAGCTTTATTTGTTGAGCTGGGTCGTTTGGATCGATTCGGGTCTTCTCGACGCCCTGTGGGCTTTGTAGGTACTTTATACGGTCTGCTTCGGCCAGTTCTATGTACTGCTTGAGCCCTTTTAGATAGTCGCGCATTTGCACTCCTTGTGCGCTTCGAGCTGGGATGAGGAATATGAATATGAACGTGATAACTGCCGATAGAAGCATGCCAACCCCGAGCGGTATAAAGAACTTAAGAGCAATAAAACCGCCAAAGAACAGTAAGGCCGTAACACCTATAAACCCTTGTGCCGCCTTTTGTGGATCACTACTAAAGTAACCAGATTGGGTGAGAGCCGGGGCTAGATAGTTAGTTATTTTCTCAACGGTGTCAGCGAGCTTATTCTTTTGGTCTGATACATTTATCTTCGAATTAAGCGGCATTGCTTCACCAAATAGTGAAGTAAGGATCTGACGCTGTTCTGCGGATAACCCCGCGGCATCTTTTATGAGCTCTATCTGGTAATCAGTATCACTACCTATAAATTTTTTCTTTGTTGTTTCACTAAGCCGTAAATAGCCCTGGACTGCGAGTTCGATGATGCCTGCTGATATTGCATTAGGGTCGACTGATTGTTCAAGTATGAAAGAACTACTTACTACGCTCAGACCTCGAGGAGCTACGTACTCAGGTATGATCACGCCCTTGCCTTTTGGATCTCTGCCGCTCGAGTGCCACTTAGAGAAACAGATGATGAAGGTAAGCAACGGTGGTGTGCCCACAATAACGATAGCTATAATAGCGGCCAGCACATTGCGGCTGTTTTCTGCTGCAGCTTCCGGACCTAGGACAAACGTACCCTTAGAGAACCCAACATCAAATGTGAGGGTCTTGCCGGGGCCTACATTTGTCGCATTCGCAGTAACTACGACGAGGCCATCCTCTTCTATAGATGATATTGTGCAATCTTGAGCTTTCTGTCCGTTTGTACCGCTAAAGCAAACTTTTTGACCCGTAAATGAGGACTGTAGTTCTGAAGGGATATGAATCCTGCCAGTTACGGATTGAGTAGTTTGCTTCCATTGGTCGCCATTAACGTCCCAGTAGAATTCGTCTTGATCTTGGAAGCTGATAATGTTCCGTAAAGTGTAATTGATCTTGTAGGTTGTTAATCCATGAACATAGCTGTCGGCACTGCCAATACGAAGAACGGTATTATCGTTACTTTGATACGTTGTATAGGGGTACGCTTCACCGGCTTCGTTTGTGACGGAGGTAACTGCAAGGCTAGTTGTGTGGCCCTGATATGTTTCAGGGATGGCTCGTTCTATACCGTGGTTCTGGTCGGAACTTGGAAATTCAGCCTGGATGACTTCCTCGACTTTTAGTTGGCTGGTCTTTTGATCGTCTCGGCTTAGGTAATAGTTTGCCGAGAAATCTTTGATAACAAAATCTTGTACACTCGCGTGAACCCGTGTGACGAGAATTAGAGGAACTAGCAAAATGCCAAGTGCCAGGCTAACTAGTTTGCGCATACGTTAATTAAAGCAGAAAACTACGTGTTTCGGCTACTAGTGCACCGCCATAGACGTATTCTGTCAGGATGGCATTAGTCTCTACAAGAAGAGTTGTGGTCTGTTCCTGCTCTGTTTTACTGAAGGCTTTAAGTACAAAGTCTTTTTCTTCATTCTTGGTGCGGTGTTCGGCATTTATGCCGATACGCAGGCGCCCAAAATCTTCGCTTGCGTGGCTGATGATCGACTTTAATCCGTTGTGTCCGGCGGTGCCCCCGCCCTGTCGAGTGCGTATTTGCCCGAATGGGATGTCTAGTTCGTCGTGGACTACCAAAACATCTTTGATCGGTATTTTGTAGAAGTTCTGAACGGCTTGTACTGCACGTCCGCTATCGTTCATAAAGGTAGATGGTTTGATGACTATTACACGGGTCCCACCGAGGTTCCCGCTAGTTATGTGGCAGTGCAAATCTTTTTTGGTGATCCATGGGCCAAACTCTTCTTTATGCGAGACAAAGTCGTCTACGACATCGAAGCCAATGTTGTGGCGCGTATGGTCATACTCTTTGCCTGGGTTGCCGAGACCAACTATTAAAACGGTTTTTTGACCGCCAATTGTGTACAACGGCGCGTTACTGCTATTTTGGAGTGGTTTTTTACTGAATAATCCCATTGCCTATTAGTATGCCATACTCACGGCTAGTCTTCGGCTGGGCGGGTGCCGTGTTTGTGCGTAACGTGCTTCTCTATAAACCAGAACTGAATTGGTGAACCGGTGTAGTCGTAGCTTTCGCGGAATTGTCGATCCATGAAACGCTTGTAGCTCCAGTGGAGGAACTTGGTGTGAGACCCAAATACTTTGAAGCTCGGGATGGCATTGTCATCTTCATGCACGATGTAGTTGAGCTTTGGTGTGCGGTTTTTGAGGCCGGCCGGTGGGTGCATAGCAACCACGCCACGGAGCCAACGGTTGAGTTCGCTTGTAGTGAATTTGCGTTTGCGGCGTTCGTCTATCTCTAGGGCTAGTTCGAAGATTTTGGTAACGTTCTGGCCTGTGACTGAACTGGTGATAATAAGTGGTGCCCACGGCACAAAGTCAAAGTTGTGACGAAGCTCGGCAGCCATCTCGTCTCGAGTGTACGGTGTTTTTTCTTGGTCAATACTGTCCCACTTGCTGATAATGAGGATTAGTCCCTTACCTGACTCTTTGATCATGCCGGCGATCTTTTGATCGAGCTGCGTATTTAGCTCGTTAACATCCATGATCATTAGGCAGATGTCGGCTTGTTCGATAGCACTAAGAGAGCGAATGACGCTGAACTTCTCGATACCGACCTCGATCTTGCCGTTACGTCGAATACCGGCTGTATCGAGAATCTCGATTTCTCGACCTTGGTATTTCACTGTTGCACGGTTGATGTCGCGGGTTGTTCCTGCCCTATCGGCTACGATGGCTTGCTGCTTTTTAGCGAGCGTGTTGAATAACTGTGACTTCCCTACGTTTGGGCGGCCCAGGATAGCGATTCTCAGTCGATCTGAGGCTTCTTCTTGGGTTGCTTGAGGGATAACGCTAACTAGGCGGTCTAGAAGCTCGTCAACGTCGATATTTTGCGTAGCACTGATAAGGTGGATTGGTTTGATACCCAGGCGTTCAAAGTCTTTGTAGGTTTTCTTTCGCGCTTTATCGACTTTGTTTACGACTAGGAAGACTGGCTTTTTAGAACGAAGTGCCATCTTGGCCACACGGCGGTCTTCGTCGGTGATAATAGAGGTAGCTTCGATAACAACCCAGATGATATCAGCGCTATCGGCAGCTTGTTGGATTTGTTCCTGAATGGTGAATTCAAAGTCGTCTTCGGCATCTTTAATACCCGCCGTGTCGACGATCCAGAACTGGTGGTCGTCATACTCTGCTTTGGCCATGATGCTGTCACGAGTTGTTCCAGCCTCATTAGCAACAATAGCCTCACGACGGTGGAGGATGTTATTGAACAAGGTTGATTTACCAACGTTGGCGCGGCCAACGATGGCGACGATAGGTAGTTTCTTTGCCATTTGATGACTATTTTACCACAAATAACCTCTGTTGACTAGCCTACACCAACAAGTTCTTGTGCATCTTCCTGCTGAGCGGCAAGAGCTATTTCAGCTGCCCTAAGTTGAGCTGCAGCTATATTGATAGGAAGATTTTGTTTTACTTGATCACCGTACTGCTGCCAGAGGTCTGCTCTGTTCATGACGAGTCGGGTTATGTCACCGTATGCCGATATAAAACGTACCGCTTCTGAAGGGGTTAAGATGGTTGTCGTACGTGCATATGGAGTGCTTGTGTCGCCTATACTACCTTCAATAGCTTGCCACTGTGGAGTTTCCGTTGGGGTCTCACCAAGTGCAAATCGTTCTACGTATGCATTGCCACCCGCTTCTTCTGTGATCGCGTCAAAGAGTTCGGTGTGTTCGGACACATCTAATTGTCTTGATATGTAGTTCTTCTGATCTGCCCCCGCTCTCCAATACCCAGTGTCATCGGCAAGCCACCAGTTCTTGCGACCTTTTACGGCCGCCATGGCGTGTCCACCGGTCCATAGGAACAGGCTTGTATGAGGTGTGCAGCTTAATTGACCCAGCCAAAGCTCTGCAACGGCCAAACAATTGCCCCGACGCTTCTCTACGGCTCGCTCAGCACGGTAGTTTGCCTTGTCGTAGGCTGGGATGCGCTGGGCTCTTGACTGGTTGATGTATTGAAGAAGATTGAGCTCGTCAACCTCTAGCTCGGACCCCACACTAGCCTTACCTAGTCGCCGCAGGTTTTTTCTGGCCTTGAGGCCAGGAGTCCAAAGGCGATCAATACTATACTCACCTTGAGCAAGGGGGCTTAAAATCATCAATATACAATACTATAAAACTGTGTATTTTGCAATACCTAGACGGTCTAGTTTATAGGGGCCAAAGTTGGTTCGGTGTAGTGATGTGACATCGTAGTTACGCTTGGAAAAAGTCCGGCGAATTTGTCGATTGCGACCCTCACTCATGGTAACGGTCCATCTTTTGCCATTTCCGCTCAGCTGGAGTGCACTAAGACCGTCAGTTAGGGTTACACCCTGGACGATAGCTTCCCGATCTTCTTCGGTAAGGGGCTTATTGAGCTCTACTTGATAGATCTTGGCTTTCTGGTGGCTCGGATGAGTTAGTTCATTTGCTAAATTTCCGTCGTCGGTCATAAGTAACAAGCCTGATGAATCTTTGTCGAGACGCCCTACAGGCTTGAGGGTGTGGAACTCAGTTGGAAGTAGCTCATAGATCGTCTTACTGCCCTGTCCTTCGCGACTAACAACATACCCTACCGGTTTGTTTAACAAGATGGTTGTGTGTTTTGTGGGCGCAACAAGCACTCGGCTATCGAGTGTAACCTTGTCTGTAGGCTGAACATCCTGCCCAGATGTTGGGGATAATCCGTTTACAGTGACCCGTCCGTTTGCTATGGCCGCGTCTGCCGTTCGGCGAGACAAACCAGTAGAACTGGCAATGAACTTATTAATACGCATGTAGGTATAGTACTAGATTTATGCGCCTGGTGTTGGAGTTGGTATTGGACCAGGTGCTGCTGGGTCTGCAACATCATTAACTACGGCAGCTGGGCCGGCGACAGTTTTTGATTCTTCTTGGGCAAGTAATGCGTTTAGATCTGGCGGCGCAACTGAAATATCGTTGATGGGCTCTATCACTTTGGTATGAACAGATGTTTTCGGCGTGCCTTCTGGGGCGGCGCCGGACGGCGTGCCACCTACTGCTGCAACAGTATCAGCGAGGACCTGGCTGTTGTCGGTGGGTGCCGCTGCTGGCTCTGCTGCCGGTGTTGGGGCTGGAGTTGCAGGTGCAACTGGTTCTGCTGGGGTTGCGCTAGGTTCGGGTGTAGGTGTCGGGGTTGGAGTCGGTGCAGGAGCGGCGGCGGGTTCAGCTACTGGAGACGGTACCAGGGCGGCAGCCACTGGAGCAGGATCTGCCGTAGGTGTTGGCACAGGTGCCGCTGCTGGCTCTG
>CAZIBG010000024.1:7298-12863 GCA_964536985.1 uncultured Candidatus Saccharibacteria bacterium
TGTTGGCACAGGTGCCGCTGCTGGCTCTGCTGCCGGTGTTGGGGCTGGAGTTGCAGGTGCAACTGGTTCTGCTGGGGTTGCGCTAGGTTCGGGTGTAGGTGTCGGGGTTGGAGTCGGTGCAGGAGCGGCGGCGGGTTCTGCCACTGGAGCAGGATCTGCCGTAGGTGTTGGCACAGGTGCCGCTGCTGGCTCTGCTGCCGGTGTTGGGGCTGGAGTTGCACGTGCAACTGGTTCTGCTGGGGTTGCGCTAGGTTCGGGTGAAGCAGGGGCTACTACGGCTGGCGTTTCGGCTGTAGCAACGCCGTCACTTGCGAGCACTTCGGCGGCAGCTTTAGCGACATCTTCCAGAGTAACTTGTGACTTTACTAGGTATCTATCTGCACCAAGTTTGCCTGCTCGGTCTTTGTCTTCGGCCTGACTGAGGGCGGTCATCATAATAACCTTAGTGTTCTTGGTTTCAGGAGTGCTGCGTAAGATATCAAGCATGTCAAAACCACTGATCTTAGGCATCATGATGTCGCTAATGATCAGGTCTGGCTTTTCTTTTACGACCATGGCCAAGGCTTCTTCGCCGTCCTTTGCTGCAACGATTTCGTAACCCTCTGCTAAGAGCCGAGCTCCATAAATTTCTCGGAGGTTATTATCGTCTTCGACGAGCATTACTTTTGCCATATTGCTACTGATCCCTATATGCTTATGTTTTGCTTATTGTATCATCCCTGACAGGCGATGGTCTAGCAACCTAATCTTCTTCAGACTTGTCACTCTTTACTGTCATGCCAGGTACGATTTGAGTTGCAAGGGGCCCACCAAGTTCAGAAACTTTTTGCCGGCTCAAGCGAGGGAGATTGATATAAAAAGTACTGCCCTTTGCCGGCTGACTTTCTACCCAGATTCGGCCGTTATACATCTCAACAATCTTACGACAAATGTACAGCCCAAGGCCGGTTCCACCGATTGCCCGAGTATCGCTATTATCTACACGGTAGAACTTCTCAAATAAATGAGGGATGTCGTCTGCAGCGATTCCATTCCCAGTATCTTTGATATACACCTGTACGACATTGCCATCTCCGGTTAGGCCGAGAGAGATTTTACCGTGCTCGGTATACTTGACGGCGTTATCGAAGATATTAGTTATGACCTCTCGTATTCGCTCTGGATCGGCGTAGACATGATACAAGGGCTGAACTACGCGTATGCTGCCTGACTCACCACTACTGTCGATGCTAGCACCGCTTACGCCTACAACGAACTCGACGGCTAGATTCTTCTTTTCGGCTACAAACCTGAGGTCTTCACTTACCTTACCCAAGAAACTGCCCATTTCGATAACCTGAGGGTGGCTTGTGAGCCGGCCGTCTTCGGCTTTGGAACTTGTGAGTAGGTCTTGAAATAGGCTACCTAGATGCTGGGCAGACTCATGCGCCTTACCAAGGTAGTTACGAGCCTTAGAATCAACCTTGCTAACTTTATCGTTCATGGCTAGGGCCAAGTACCCTTCGATAGCGGCTACTGGGGTGCGCATTTCGTGGCTGGCTGTGCTGATGAATTCGGATCGTTGGCGTTCGGCCATCTTCTCTTCGCTGACGTCTCGCATAATTCCTACTACGCCGACAAATTCACCTTCTTTGTTTGTTAGTGGCGAAATACTTATACTGAGTGAAATCTGTTTGTTTGATCCTTCGATCACGATACTGGCATTATTGTCGCGGTACGGCTTTTGCTCCTTGAGCGCTTTTGTAAAAGGATTGCTGGCTTCTGGGTATGGGCTGCCTTTTTCGTCGCATAGCTTAAAGATGGAACGGTAGTCGATATTGATTGCGTCTTTGGATTTCCAGCCAGTTAGATAGGTTGCCGCAGTATTGAAGAGTGTAATAGCTCCCTGCGTATTAATAACCACCACACCATCCGATACTGCCTCTAGAATTCCTTCGGAACGTGAGTCGCCTAGCGCCGATGGCCTGTCACCATCTTGTTTTACGACGGGCATAGTCGGCTTATTACCAATCTTCCATAGCTGGAGACAGATAAAGAACAAGAAGACAACGATGACGCCTAGCCAGATCACGTAGTCGTCTCCAGTTTTTGACCAAATAAAACCAACCCCATCCGAGTAAAGGTATACAACAGCAAGTCCCACCCTAGTGCTTCGGGAGTTGCCGATACAGGTTGAATGTGTATCAGGCTTGGCATAATACCATAAGAATTATGTCACAGTTTAACAGTTGCGCCTATCTAGACTCATCCCTGTTAATATGGTAATATTTGCTGGCACTAAGAGCTGGCTGGCCCCCGTATTGCTCCGCAATACGTAACCGTCTGCTCGAAAGGTATTTCTATATGTACACATAAGAAATCACCTTTCTGCGCGACGGCCCCGTCGTCTAGTGGTCCAGGATATCTGGTTCTCATCCAGAAGATCGCGGGTTCGAATCCCGCCGGGGTCACCATAAGCGATTTTTCAAGTCCAGCTAGCTGGAAAACCGGATGCACCCCTGTAAAAAGGGGTGTTTTTTGAGTTCCAGGTTTTAGGTCGTTGTAAGTCGGGAATTTCTTGAGAGACGCGGCAAAAAACTGTGCTCTTTTGACCGGGTCAATCTGTTTGAGTAACAGTTCTTCAGGGTGTTCCATCAGCATCCTGACCCTTGTCAAGACCTGCTTCATATTAGGCTTGGCTTTGGTTGCTTGCTTTATCCTCTCTGCCTCAAGAGACTCAATTTGTTGTTCTATCTTCATAATATCCTCCTCTAGATACTTAATAGCTGCTTTAGAGCTAATCATCTTAATCTTGCTAACTGTTATCGTAGCTTCAGTTCGAAGCTGTTTAATACGTTCCTCGATGCCTACAATGGCCTTTTGCTCGTGATCTTGGCGTTTACTCCATTCAGCTTCGATCACACTTATTACGTTATCTACGGTCTCCTGAGAGAAAACAAGGTTACTAATAAAGCTCTCAACAGTTGCATCAAACTGTTCTTTAGGTATGCGGAAATAGTGGCCGTAGTTACTGCAATGGTAGGCTGGGTAGTGCTTGCCCATTTTGCCGCGAGAAGAACTACCAAGTAGCGGACGTTCACAATCGGGGCACAGGACGAACTTGCGGTATGGGAATTCAGGGTTTCTATGACCTTTATTAACGAAGCGTTCCGGTGGGCGTTTCTTATGGATGGTAATCTTGCCATCGATATTTTCCGTTATGGAATGCTTGCCCTTGTTTGCCAGATTATATAGCTCAACTGATACCAAACCTTCAAAGACGCACCTTATGGGCTTGCCGTCTGTCCATTTCTCGCTATTGATGCCGGTGTAGATAGGGTTACGTATCAGTTTTTGCATAGCCTTCACCGTTAACGGTTTTCCTCCACGCTGTGAGACCACTTTAGTACGGTCTTTCTTATCACGAACATAATGGATTCTGGTCTTGAAGCCAAGTTGGTTAATGGCTTCAACAATTTCTTCGTCGTGTAGCGTGCCACGGGCTCGTAGTTCGTACATCTTACGCATAAGGTCAGCTTCAGTTGGGTGGGGTCTCAGTACGCAACGTTTACCGTTTCGAGTTTCAATCTTCTCGCTCACAAAGCCATATGGTGGTTGGCGCATCCAAAAGCCCATTTGGGTATAACGGATCTCGGCACCGATCATGCGGCTCATGATGTCGCGCAGTTCGTCCTTAGATCGTTCAGCCTCCATAATCTCTGATTTCTTACTCGGTGAGTAGACGCTCCACTTATACTCAAAACCTAAGTGATCAAGGGTATTTACTTTCTCAGAGCTAATAATGCCATAAATATCTACTAACTTCACATTGTGTGCTTCTAACTGGCTTTTAAGGAGGTCATATGGTAGTGAGCCACCACGAGTAAAGCGATCGATGGACTTAATGATGAAAAGATCGATCTTGTTCTTAGGATCTATGCAGTAGTCGATAGCTTCCTGCATGGGTTGCTGATCTTTGCTAGCAGATTCTAGGAACACGAAGAACTTTTTAATCGTAGCACCTTTGTTCTGGGCGAAGCGTTCAGCTTGCTCCTTTTGAGCTTCAGGCGAATCACCGTCTGTACCTTGCTTAGTCGTAGATACTCGGATCGCCACAACGGCGTTCTTGTCATCCTGTTGGGGCTGCATGGCTGCTACCTTTAAAGACTTGCTCGTCGTCAATGATCTCAATAATGATATTAGCGATTAACTTAATGCGCTCCTGGGTAGACAGAGCAAGCTCTTCAGGTAGTTTTCGTTTGCTAGATTTTACATTTCCCATTGCTTGACCCTCTCAAGAATGACTATTCCTAATAAGAATAGTATACTACCTAAATAGGAATAGTTACAAGTGATTTAAGCCGAAAATTCACATATTCCTGTGGATAACTACGCACTATCAGCGTATAGTGTCTATCTAAGAAGAGCTAACCTGTTATAAACCCCTCTGTATTCTCCTTACTTTTATATATTCTATAGAGCGAATGGACTATCAATCACAAAGCATAACAATCACCGCACAACATCATGACTAACACTACATCTCCACATACAATTTCTAAGCAACCTAAATACCGACGACCACTCAATGACAAACAAATACTACTACTCAAGCTATTCTACAAATTTAGATTCATAACAGTAGGATTACTACAATCAGCACAAGGTCATAAGTATCAAGCTACGCATAATGATAGATTAAGAGTACTGTATGATCAGAAGTATATCGGACGACACTACAACGATACTTATCGCATAGACCGCCGGTACGCTGAGTACTTCATCCTTCCCGACGGTATCAATGCCTTAAAATCCTTAAATATCTTTAAGCCAACAGTGCTTAACAACCTGTACAAGGATAAAACGGCTAAACCTCAGTTTATCGCTCATTCTCTGGGCATCTTCGAGCTCTACAACACCGTACGTCGGCTTTATCCGGATACTTTTAGCTTCTACACCAAAATAGAGCTCAGTGGACGCGAGGATATGCCTGATCTGCTCCCTGATGCCAATCTAAGACCCATAGACCCTAAAAGTGTTAAGGAGTTCTACTTAGACTCAGTTGATGACCTTGCTCAGCTCCTGCTCGTTAAACGCAAGATAGCCAGCTATATAAAGCATTGTGACTCAGATGAATGGCAAGATACCGGTAAATCATACCCGGAGGTACTCCTAGTTACAGGGCTGGCCAGTACTAAAAAAACGCTCCATAAATACATCGAGAAGAAGCTAAGCTACTCAGGGGTTGATATAAAGTTCTATACGAGTTCAAAGAAAGCCTTGGTCGAATCACAATATGCTGGCGAGAAGATATGGCATAAGGTTGGCGAAGATGAACCAACTGTACTTGGCATTTTTATAAAATGACAAGTCGCCTTGTCGCTTGCGACGAGGTTTTATCTTGAAGCACACCGAGTATTCGGTAGCAGATCATAACTACGCAGCGATTACGCACCCACTATATTCCCTCCAGCATAAAAGCATAGTACCATCCATGCCGAAAATATATAAAGCGAAGCATGCGAAATACCAAAATCGTCAAGTCGCATGCTTCAGAGATGTTCGTCGCACGCGGATAAAGGCCCA
>CAZIBG010000025.1:0-12559 GCA_964536985.1 uncultured Candidatus Saccharibacteria bacterium
AAGTAGCCGCACACTATGACGACAAAGTTATTGTGGAGCAGGCGGTTAATAATTTGGTAGAAGTTACACTACCAATTATTGGTAACGAAGATCCCGTTCCATCCTTATTGGAACAGCCTATGGTCAGCAGCGAAGATTTCTTTGATTTTGAAACCAAGTATATGCAAGGTGGCAAAAAGGGCAAAAAGGGTAGTGGCAAGCAGGGCGCGCAGGGCTACAGCAAAATACCTGCAGATCTACCTAAGGATCTATACGATCAAGCACTACGATTAGGCCTAGATGTCTATAAGGCGGTTGGATGTACGGGAATAGCTCGTGTAGATATGTTGGTAGATACAAAAGCAAAAATAGCATACTTTAACGAGATCAATCCGTTGCCAGGCGATCTGTATCGTCACAACTGGCGAGCATCAGGCATGGCAACTACCGACTTAGTAACTAAACTTGTGGGCTATGGCGAAGCACGCTGGCAAGCTAAGCAAAAAATTGCCACAGCCTTTTCGACCAACTACTTAAAACAATTCTAATATGTCGGTATTCGAAGAAGAGCGTCAATCGGGCTTGATAATTCCAGGGCTTTCCGTACCCGGGGATGCTGACTTTGCGGCCCTAGAACGAGGTTTAGCAAGAGAGCGACAGTGGTTTGCTGATGCACCACGCTTTCAATCTGACGAAGACGTACAGGCAGCCATCGTTGCAGGTGAATTGCAAGAACTTCATAACAGTCTGGATGTCAGACGTATTGCCCGTTTTGAAGTGCAGGCTCCTGGCTTCACCCCGTTCCTGCGACCCAGGGCATGGCAGGCGGTACATGACTTTTCTCAATTATGGCGAGATATACTCGACGAAGACAGCAACAGATACGAGGTTTCACCACGTCGACTGGCTATTACCTCAATGGTCAGGTCGCAAGCTTATCAGAATAGGTTAATCGTACAGGGCAAAAAACTAGCATCTCCAGATAGTACTCATTGTGTGGGGATGGCATTCGATGTGGATGTAAGCGCCTACTACTATGTATATAGTGACGGAATCGCACATTCGGCATCCGACCCAAGGCGTGCATCAGGTCAGTTAGCTATTGCCGGTCAGCTGCAGCAACGTTATGGAGATACTCATCACGCTATAACGGGCCAGAGCTTGTATGTTGCAAGTGTAACCGACGCTGCGGTAGCCGCGGCTCGGATAATGCATAACCAAGGGGTCATTAATCTAGTCGAAGAATTTACTGGCACCGAGAACGCTTGTTTACATATTGCCGTAAGTCCAGAATACCAAGCTGCCTAAGCGTTTCTGGTTCGCCCCTGTAAAAACATCGGTAACTTCTGTATAATTAATCAGATGAAGCGCTATAATCCCAAAGAAATCGAACCAAAGTGGCAACAAATCTGGCAAGAGACTAATCTCTATACCGTTGACCTCAACAGTTCTAAGCCAAAATACTTTGCTTTCGGTATGTTTCCCTACCCAAGTGGTAACGGCATTCATGTCGGACACGCGCAAAACTTTACTATTCCAGATGTAAAGTCGAGGTTTAAACGCCAACAAGGTTTCGAGAGTTATCATCCGGTAGGATGGGACTCTTTTGGGTTGCCTGCAGAAAACTTTGCCATTAAGCAAGGGGTTTCTCCTCAACAAAGCATGGCTACAATTATCCCAGGCTACCGCAATCAATACCGGGCTATGGGGTGGAGTAATGACTGGGAAAAAGAAATAACATCCAGTGAACCTGAATATTACAAATGGACGCAGTGGATATTCCTAAAGATGCATGAGCACGGTCTGGCTTACCAGGATAGCCGATGGCAATGGTGGTGCACGAAGTGCCAGACTGTTCTTGCCAATGAGCAAGTCGTCGATGGTAAATGCTGGCGCCATGATGGCAAAGACGACCCTATTGTCGAGAAAAAAGAAGTCAAGCAGTGGTTCTTTAAGATCACTGAATATGCCGACGAACTTCTAGATGCTGTTGATGACCTAGACTGGACGGAGAGCGTGAAGTTGGCCCAGAAAAACTGGATCGGAAAGAGTAAAGGGGCTGAGGTAAACTTTGCGGTAAAAGACTCTTCCGAAACAATCACCGTGTTTACGACGCGTCCTGATACGTTGTACGGTGTGACGTTCATGGTTTTGGCGCCTGACAGTTCACAAGTAAAATCATTGACGAGTCCTTCCCGTAAAGCAGAAGTAGATTCATACGTTAAGGCAACGGCTAAAAAAACCGAAGTAGAGCGACAGGCAAGCAAAGAAAAGTCAGGTGTTTTCTTGGGGACTTACGCAATTAATCCAGTCAATGGACAAGAAGTTCCTATCTATATTGCTGATTATGTCTTGTCGGGATACGGTACGGGAGCAATTATGGCCGTTCCTGCTCACGACGAGCGTGACCGTGCCTTTGCCGAAAAATTCGACCTCCCTATCAAGCAAGTTGTTGCTGGGCGATATGTCGATATCGATAACCCGCACCGGGTCGATAAAGACCTGATAGTTCGCAATGTTGTCTGCATGATTGTTAAAAACCCAGATAACGATACTTACTTGATTAATAAGCCTAAAGGCGGCGCATCGTGGGCGCCAATGATGGGCGGCATCGACGAAGGCGAAGACATAGTCGTAGCAGCTCGGCGAGAACTAATAGAAGAAACCGGACTTGTCGACATCAAAAGCATTACTTCAGTTGGTCCTGTTTTTGCATCAGAATTTTTTGCTGAACATAAGGACGTCAACCGAGTTGCATATTCTAATGTTGTTGTTGTGGAGCTAAACTCACTCCAAACAGATCTATCTTTAGCTGTAGACAAGGACGATCAGGATATTAAGTGGGTCAACGAACAAGAATACCGATCACAGCGAGTTACCGGCGGCATGAACGAAGTCTTGGATATTGCGCAAGGCAAGCAGCTTGAGGAGCCAAAGGACGGCCGACTTATCAATTCTGGCGAGTACGACGGTTTATTAATTGAAGAAGCTAAAGAAAAAATAATTGCCGATCTGACCAGCAAAAAACATGCCGTTCAAAAAACCAACTATAAGATGCGAGACTGGAGCATCAGCCGACAGCGTTACTGGGGTGCACCAATCCCGGTCGTTAACTGCCCAGATTGTGGCTCCGTTGTTCTTAAGGAAGCCGACCTTCCGGTTATATTGCCGGAGCTTACTGACTTTAAGCCAAGTGGTGATGGACGAAGCGCGTTGGCTCGAGCCAAAGACTGGTTAGTTACAACTTGTCCTGAATGTAGCGGCCCTGCAGAGCGAGAGACTGACACCATGGATACTTACGTAGATAGTGCCTGGTATATGATGCGTTACCTTGATCCGCACAATCAGTCACAGATCTTCAATAGCGATGTTGTCAACAAATGGATGTCAGTCGATTTCTATAACGGTGCCGATCACGCCACCGCCCACTTGCTGTATGCACGCTTCATCGCCCGATTCTTTACCAAGATTGGCATCATGGATAACCCAGAGCCTTTCAAGCAAATGTTGTATAACGGTAAAGTGGTAGCAAAAGATGGTAGTCCATTCAGTAAGACACTCGGAAATGGACCTGATCCTCTCGATATAATCGCGCAGGGCTATGGTGCAGATGCACTTCGAACTTATCTGATGTTTGCCGCCCCATTAGAGCTCGGTGCTCGTTGGGACCCTCAGGGTGTGCCTGGAGCTCATCGTTTTCTTTCACGACTCTGGAATATTACGCAGGAATACCTCGAAGCCAAAGATGTCTCATTGACCGATGAACAAACAAAACAAGTACTTTCTATCGTTCATAAAGCTACCCGTAAAATCACTAAAGATCTAGAAGAGAACCGCTATAACACAGCTATCGCTGCCAGCATGGAGGCTGTTAATAAGCTTTATTTACTTAAAACTAGCATTCCTTTCGGAAAGAGCGATGCTTGGCAGGTAGCCCTTGAATTTATGGCTATGCTCATTGGGCCATTCGCTCCGCATACTGCCGACGAACTATGGCAACAGCTTGGTCACAGCGATAGCGTCAACAGAGACCACTGGCCAGTTACGGATGACCAGTACTTGCAAGACGACACCATAACTTTAGTTGTCCAGGTAAATGGTAAGCTTCGTGCTCAGATCCAGATTGCATCAGACGCAACCAAAGAAGATGCCATCGAAGCAGCAAGATCCAACGAGCATGTTCAGACATTTATTGCAGATCTTGCCGTAAAGAAAGAAATCTTTGTGCCAGGTAAGCTCGTTAACTTTGTTGTATAGTCGTTTTAACTACGTCGGGGTGGTTATCTAGATATTCCTCAATTGCATAGTCCATCTTGTCTTTGTTGATTTGGCCGCAAACACGTATTTCATGTCCATCGGCAAGCGACTCATATATGTTTTGATACGGTAAGTACTTTGATGTAAGTATTGGTGCTGAAATCTCATAGGCGTCTTCAAGATTGCCTCCAAAGTCATCCTTGCCATAGTACTTACAATTTTCGTCTGCAATCCGATCAGAAATACAGCTACCAATTAGCCCACCTGCAACTGCAATACTCATAACCGCAAGACTGGTGCATGCCAGTATTCTTCGGCCCATGCGCTGCCATTGCCAACGCTGCCTTTGGAGCATGACAGATTCACTGGCTTGTACTTCGCCGTGTCGATATTGGCACCAGTAGCGTCCAATACGCTGAGTTACGGGCCAGTCATTGCCTTCAAAAGAGGATCCGTTCATTTGTACAGGCTATAGAATAAAAAACCGCCCGTCAAATGACGGACGGATTAGTAATGAGTCTGTTTTAGGCTTTAGCCTTCTTCGCAAAATGGTACAGGCAGTCTAACATTTTCTGCCTGAAAAAGAATTCGTCCGATATCTCTATTCTTAAAACGCGCACCGGTAGCCTCTCGATATAAATCGGCTGCGGCGTCCAGCACTGTAAGAGATGACGGAGTTTCAGCGGCAGCAGTAATGGACTGTCCAGCGCTATCTTTTGGATAACCGCCAATTGCTGCAACGACCATATCCATAGGACCAGATTCTGAGTCTAGTTCGAGGTATTTTGCAACATTCTGATGTGTGAGAGGGTCTTTTTCTGTTGCCATAAGTGGTAATCCAGAGGTTGGATCAGTTTTACAGGTCACTGCTGGAGCCGGTTTCGGGGCAAAAGTAATGTCTTCTGCAGTCACACCTACACAAGCACTCGAACCAAGCGCAACTGTAAGTATGGCGAATGGAAGTCCAAGACGCTGTCGAAATGAGTTGTGGTTCCTTAACATCGAAACATAATAGCAGATAATGAGTATATTGTCAAGTGTAGCTTATGCTTGTCTCTTGAGGTGATCTGGGGTATACTTGGCTGTAACTTATTAATTAACGTATTGCAGGAGTCTGTTTTTCTATGGGTAAACCAAAGAAGCGAACCAGTCCCCGACGAACCGGCACACGCCGAAGTCACCTTGTTCTCAAGCTAGCACGAGCAGTTAACGGCAAATCACCCGTTAAAATTTTTACGACCCGTCGTGAAAGCTCAAAAGAGCTCAGCAAATAACAAGCAAACCGGGTTATAATGGTTGTGTCTACAGATAACTGTAGCTAGTTAGGATTTAACATATATGGCATCAAATCGTCATCTTGGCCGTATCTTGGCGCTCCAAACTCTTTACGAGTTTGATTTTCGTCGCGACTGTGGCGATGAAGCTTTAGATCTGTCCGAAATCCTAGCCCGGAACATTCGTCGCTACAGCGACACTGTCGAAGATCAAGCTTTTGTAGAACGCCTCGTTAGGGGGGTTGTTGAGTACGCCAAGCACCTAGACGGCGTATTGCAGCCAGTTGCTCCAGAGTGGCCTATCGATCAGATTGCTCGTATGGATCGGTTAGTACTTCAGATGAGCCTTTACGAGTTGCTAAGTGAAAGCGATGTTCCGCCAAAAGTAGTTATTAACGAAGCCGTCGAGCTATCCAAGGCCTTTGGTGGCGAGAATAGCTCTAAGTTTATCAATGGAGTACTTGGAACTATTATGCGCAGCATGGAGGATAAGTCCCTCGTGCTACCTACAGAGCTCCAGCTAAAAAAGGAGGTTAAGGCATGAAACGACCCTCAAACCCCATAAAAGGACCGATCAAAGGCTCTTTCAATACCTTTAAGAAGTATGTTAAGCGCCGCCCAGCGATTAGCGAAGTTGTTCGCGAACCAACTGCCGGTGGCGTTGTATTTCGACGTACAAGCGAAGATGTAATCGAAATCCTTCTTATTCAAGACGCCAAAGACCGCTGGACTATACCAAAGGGCCATATCGAAGAAGGTGAAGATGCCAAGACTACAGCTGCACGTGAAGTTGGCGAGGAAACAGGACTTAAAAAAGTCCATGTCCATAATTGGCTAGGAAAGATTAACTTTCGATACCGTCGAACCAATAGCCTCGTCTTAATGACCACCGAGATATTTCTTATCGAAGCACAAGGCGACACCAACGACATCACTCCAGAAGACTGGATGAACGGTATCAAGTGGTTCCCGGCAAACGAAGCATTGGACAAAATAGAATACGATGACATACAAAAGCTGATATTATTAGCATTAAAGAAGATCAGAGATGGCAAACTAGGCTAGAGAAGATGGATTACTCACAATATAAGACATTCGCAAAAGAAGTACTGGGCGTTGAATTTAATGATATTGAATTGCTTGTTCGTGCATTTACTCACCGCTCCTATGTTAACGAGCACCGCAAAACTGCCTCCGAACACAACGAGCGACTGGAATTTCTAGGTGATGCAGTACTAGAGCTGGTTGTAACCAGCTATCTTTACGAGAATTTCAAGGATCCCGAAGGTGTACTAACCAATTGGCGTAGCTCGCTAGTTCGTACCGAAAGTATTAGTGCTGCGGCAGGCCGAAGCAACTTTGAGCCACTACTTCGACTTAGCCGAGGCGAAAAACGAGGCACCGATCGAGCACGCGCACAGATTTTAGCTAACAGCTTCGAGGCGGTAGTCGGTGCAATATACTTGGATCAAGGCTACGATGCAGCCAGCACATTTATTCATAAGACTTTGATTACTACATTCCAAGAGATTCTAGACACCGGATCATGGATGGACCCTAAATCACATTTCCAAGAGGCCGCCCAAAGTCGTGAAGGATCAACTCCTGTTTATAAGGTTATGAGCGAAGAGGGTCCGGACCATGACAAGGTCTTTACCGTTGGTGTATATGTTAATGGAACGCTCAAGGGGCAGGGTACGGGTCCGAGCAAGCAGGCCGGTCAGCAAAAAGCGGCAGAAGCGGCACTCGCAGCTTACACCGATAAATAATGCCGTCTGTTGAATTAACTGGGCTAGAAGTTGTAAGGATTATTCCTGAGGAAATCGCTACAGCACTGGGATCCTCGATTCTTGGTGTAATAACTGCAGTAATGCCTCAGGTAAAGAAACCATATTTTAGGAGCTCATTTAAATTGCAACGCTTAGGCGCTGCATCTACCGTCATGTCGTTTGACGGGTATAATTTGCAGCTCGGCGAAGATGATCTTGCTACTGTGCAACAAATTGAAACCACAGTGTTGCCCATACTAACAGAAGTGAATCCTAATAACACAGAACTAAACTCTGACATTATGGTGGGAGCTGTTGGGCTTCATGACGATATCGGAAGACCGGATGGCGTAGTAGTCAATTTATCTGAAACGTCGGCTACGCTTTTTGTAGCAACAGAATGGGATTACATAGAACATCCATCCGGCAATATCCATAGGCGTGAAATCCGAGAGATTGCCTCTACGGAAGTTGTCTATGCTCCTGGGGAGGGAGTGTTATTCCGAAATTCAGTTGATTTCATTCATCCTCATAGAGCAGAAATTCAACCAAACCGTATTGTTCTAAGAGCGGTTGCTGGACGGAATGACACCGGTGTTGACAATAGGGGTGGTAATCTGTAAAATAGCTCTAAGAGTTTTTAGTAATTTAAGCTTTCTCTTCAGAGACAGTACTTAGAATAATCAAGAAAGAGTAATCACACACATGTTAGCTATTCGAATGCAACGAACCGGACGAAAAGGACACGCAATGTTTCGTGTTGTCGTTCAAGACAGCCGTCTAACCCCTACAAGCGGTCGTGTAGTCGCCCAACTAGGACACTACGATCCACACACCAAGGCTGTTGTCGTAGACAAAGAAAAAGCTACACTTTACCTTTCAAATGGTGCACAGCCATCTGAGCGAGTAGCACGACTTCTTAAGAAAGAAGGCGTTAAGCTACCGGATTGGGTTGTTCTTTCTGCAGATAAGACACGTACAATCCGTCATGCCGATAAGCTTCGCAAGAACCAGCCTAAAGAGGAAGCTAAGACTGAAGTTGCCGAAGAAGTTGTTGCCGAAGCAGCTGAAGAGCCAGCTGTAGAAGAAGTAACAGAATCACCAGCTGAAGAAGTTGTTGCCGAAGAGGCTCCTGCAGAAGAGACTCCAGCAACCGAAGACGAAGCTAAAAGCTAATACACAGATAAAAATCCAAAAGCCTCGGGAAACCGAGGTTTTTTATTTCAGGACGTAGAGCACAGGCAGCCGGCGTTCTGATATACTGGAAGATACAGAGTAAACAGGAGTTTCCGAAAATGAGCAGTAATATTGACCAAGACTTTGTAGAGTACATTGTTAAATCACTGGTAGGTAAGCCAGACCAAGTTATTATCGAACGTCGTATAGACGAAAAGGGTGTTTTATTAGAACTAACCGTCGATCCAGAAGATCTCGGAAGAATTATTGGTAAGCGTGGTGCAACTGCACAGAGCCTTCGTACACTACTACGAGCACTCGGTACAAAGAACGATGCCCGATATAACCTAAAGATCGTTGATAATGGCCCCGAAGACTACGAGCGACCCCCTCGCCCCGAACGCGATGCAAAAGCCAATGACAATCAGTCAGAAGACAATGCGCATGCTGAGCCACCGAAGCCCGCAGAAAAACCAAAAGAACAACCAGCCCCACAAGATCAACCCCGTGAAAAGAAGCCACAACGCGAACAACGTGATCGCCGCAGCTATAAAGAGCGTGCCGAAGATAAGCTCCTAGGATCCATCGAAGAAGCTGATGAGCCAGCGGCCGAAATGCCAGAGCCCGTCCAGGAAGACACTTCTAGCGAACGAGCAAAGCGCACACGCCAAGAGCTTCAAGATCTTGACGATCTAGACATCTAGAGGTAGACTACTTACAGTCTTACAAAGACAAAAATTTACGAATGTAAATAAGCTCTTGCGAGCCAATGGCAAAACAACCATTGGGAGCTTTATGTGACAGACGGAACCCGGTAAAACGGGTTCTTTTTGTTTCATCAATATTATGTTATAATATGTCTAATGAGTTTAGAAATCGATACAGTATCAGACAAGATACCAGGTCTAGTTGATGGTGCCGAATACAGCCCCTTGTTGGCGGATGACGAATGGGGCGTAAATGATTCTACCTTTCTTAGATATGCCGAAAGAGTTGCTTGTGCTTCTGGTGGGTATCCTGAAGACGTTATTGATGGCTTGAAGCAAAGATTCGGAACTGGCGGGGATCATTCCGTTCTTGATGTGGCAGGAGGAAGTAACGGACGGGCCGTACAAGACCTACTAGAGCTTGGTGTTATGCGAAATGGATTAGTAACCAACTTTCAGGACTTTAGATCAAGTGCCACCAGAAGTGTCGTGGAACTAGGCCATGTTTCTGGCAATCTTTCTGACGTCACCACCTGGAAGAGTATTCGTGCCTGGAGGGATAGACATGCACCTGATGGTTTCTCGCTGACTACATTCTTTCCGGTGGCCGCTTTACACGAATTTAGTACACGTTTTTACTTGAATAGACTAGGTGAATTACTTGACATGGCCATGCCCGGAGGCCTGCTGCTGCTCACTGTTCCTGAGCCCGTACAAAACTTAATGAGCGAAGAAAGTTATATGTGCACTTTAGACCAAAACCCCGCTGTAGCTAAAGTGGAATTTGCACCAAGACTTAGTTTTACGCAATGTAAACCGTACTACGTTACAATTGAGAAAGCGTAATTTTATGAAGGTACAAGTAATCACACTATTCCCGGAAATGTTTCCTGGTGTCATGGATACCAGTATGCTCTGGAAAGCTCAGGATAAAAAAATCCTGGACATCAGTTATATAAACTTGCGAGATTTTGGAATCGGTCCTCGCAAAACTGTGGACGACACTCCATATGGTGGGGGTGACGGTATGCTCCTCAAACCAGAACCGCTGTTTGCGGCCGTAGAAGCGGCTAAAAAGAATGACCCGACGGCACTTGTAGTACTAATGACCGCACGAGGCGATCGCTGGGTGCAGGCTAAGGCTCAGGAGCTTGCAACCGGGCACCAAGGGCTAATTATCATCTGTGGCCGCTATGAGGGCTATGATGAGCGTATAACGTCGGTTGTTGACCTACAGGTCTCCATTGGCGACTACGTACTGACCGGCGGTGAGATTGCAGCCATGATTATTGTTGATAGTGTAATTCGTTTGATCCCAGGAGTACTCGGTGGAGAAAAGAGTGCCGAGATCGAAAGTTTCAGCGACGGAAAGACGTTGGAATTTCCGCAGTACACTCGGCCAGAAGTATTTATGGACATGAAGGTACCTGATGTCTTGCTCAGTGGTAATCATGCCGAGATCGAAAAATGGCGCCAAGACAATAGTGAGCTGGCGCAGGGATAGATTATGGCATTCGAAACGGGGTCAGAAGGCTCATTGGCTACGATCGAGGATAAACTGGAAAGCTCTGAGACTTCGATCAAGAGTATGGCATTTCTTGCATGGTTAATTAAGAAAGATTTGGCAGCTCCAAAGCACGCTGTACGATATAAAGTAGTACGTAGTGAGGCTGTAGCCAGTCTGAAAGACTCAATTTATGATGCGTTTCCGCAAGATGGGTCAATCATTCTATCGGCGGGCAGCAGGGCAATAAAGCAAGTTGGTATTGATCTGGTAGTTGGGCCTTCGTCACAGCCGACTTATACATTACCAGATGGAGTAATAGTAGAACATGTGGGGTCACAACCCCCAGGTAGTTATATGGAAATTGATAACTTTTTCTTTTACGGGGATGCGACTAACGAAGTGCAATTGTACATTGGTAGCCGTGAGGAGAGAATATACACTTCACTCAATAGCTTGGCTATTGTTGTTGCAGACTTAGCTGACCCTGCATTCCTTAGTTGGGAGCCTGGCAGTTAAGCTACTTATTCTTCTCGATTGTTCCGCAAGCTAGACGAGGGCCGCCACTGTGTCCGGAGCCAGTCTCTCCTGGTGTATAAGGATCGACATTGCCGTGTACCATTAACGATGTACCTTCGGGTGCTGACTCTTTAGATAACAAAGAAACTGGACCGTCAGAAAGTGTTACTCGAGTGGTTATCGTCTCTAGCACTCCGTTACCATCAGAATCAATGGTTATGCTGGGCAAATCACCAGCGTGGTAGCCGTGATTTGCGTCTGGATCGGTGTTGCCATTCGGACCTGGATCAAAGTGGCCACCAGCGCATTTAAAACCGTCACAGTCACAGGCGGCTTTCTCGTGAATATGGACGGCATGCTTGCCTGGTTCGAGATTACCTTTAAGTTCTAAACGAATGTGAACATATTTCCAGCCATCAACATCATATTCAGTAAAAGTTGCTTGTCCTGATGTTATGTCAGGACCTTTCATGACTGCTTTTGCGGTCATCGTTAACTTGGCGTCATCGGCTTTAAGACTTACATTCATTATTTTATTCTCCGGGCCACTGCTAGCTTTACTGCCCAAGCAGTTGCTGCCAGTGTAGCAACGACTAAAATAATGTAGATTGAACTGCTAGAGAACGTATGCTCAGCATTGTGGTGCGCGAATAATCTCATAAATACTCCTTATTTCAGTACTATTGTACGACTTTTGAGTACTATCTGGATATACTGAACAATCTACTAAAGAATTTCTCGCGGCGATTGGTTCGAACGGTGGGTCCACCCTGATTGTTATATGGATCTTCGAACTTCAGTTTAGTGCTATCAAGTATATGGCTCATTTTACCCTCCAATTTAATACAGGTATCACTATAAGCAATACCTGTATCGTTGGCAGTAAATTATTTCACAGTACTATTAGTAGTGCGAAACAAAAGTGAAGGCTTGGCCAGTTTTGCCGGCGCGGCCCGTTCGGCCAATACGGTGAACGTAGTCGGCGTAGCTGTTAGGCTGGTCATAGTTAATGACATGACTGACATCAGGGATGTCTAGACCACGGGCAGCAACATCAGTAGCCACAAGAACCTTAACTCGGTCGCGTTTAAACGCGTCTAGGGCTCGTTGGCGCTGAGGCTGACTCTTGTTACCATGAATAGCTTCGGACTTGTGCCCAATGCTGTTTAGGTGGTCAGCAAGCTTTTGTACACCCCACTTGGTTTCACCAAAGACGAGAACCTTCTCGAACTTAGGATCGGCAAGCATTTCGGCAAGCATAGCAACACGCTCATCTTTGGTTGCACGGATGATATCCTGAGCAATATGTTCGCTAGTTACGGGAGACACAACTGAAATTGTTTCAGGATCTTTAAGTAGGCGATGGATCAGGCT
>CAZIBG010000026.1:0-8219 GCA_964536985.1 uncultured Candidatus Saccharibacteria bacterium
GGAAATAGGTTCCAGGTGTGCCATGTGTCCCAGCTTCTGGTTGGTTGTCGACTTGCATCGAGCCAGTTGCCAACAGCCACGCCACCATCGTCGTAGCCACAATTGGGCTCTGACCCGTCGGTTCCGCTAAAGCATACTTGGTTGTTTGCTATACCGGGTTGGTAGAAGTTATTGATTAGCGTTGGGGGTGCAAAGTCGCTCGTGCCGTAAAATGCATATACGCTAAAGCCTGTAACGGCTGCAAAAGAATTCTGTATTGTTACTCCACTGTCGATATCACCGACCAAACCACCGGTAGAATTAAAGTTAGCACCAGATATAGACCCAGCAGCGTAAGCATTACTAATAGTCCCATCGGCTATATACCCTACCAGGCCACCAGATATCACGCCATTAGGTACGGTTAGCGATGCTTGAGCGTATACGTCGCTGATCCTGCGCCGTCAACACTTCCGACCAAACCACCCGTCAGGCCCCCTCCCGCTATTGTTGTACTGCTGACGTAGGAGTTGGATATAGCTAAAGATCCTGCGCCGTCAACACTTCCGACCAAACCACCGTGCTCTTGGCCATTACCGTCTATCTGTGATCCGGTAACCGAACTATAGCTGATGGTGCTTTCAACGAGCTGGCCAACCAAGCCTCCTGTTCCGCCGGTAGAGTTTATGTATATACCATTAGCACGAACGTTTTTTATAGTAGTGCCTTCAGCTGCAATACCTACCAAGCTGCCAGTATATCCATGGGGAGATATATTTGCGTAGTCAAACGACAAGTCTTTGAAGGTGGCGCCATAGGCATTGCTGAATAAGCCAGTATTCCAGCCCCCTGCTCCATCAATGTTCAAGTACTGGATGGTGTGGCCGCCCCCGTCAAAGGTGCCGGTAAACCGTAATGTATCCGATCCGATTGGTGTTGTAGTCATGTCTCCAGGGCAAATTATGCTACCCGTTAACTTATAGGAACGAGCCATCGAAGCTTCATCAGGGCTTGCTGCCCAGCTAAATAAATCATCAAAACAGTCATTGATCTCGCATACACCACCGGCACCGGTAGTCATATTGTATGTCTCGCACGTTGAGGCAGGCACCGCGGATACGAGAATGCTGAACGTATCTGTTACGCTTCCTCCGTTGCCGTCGTCTGCAATGACATCAATTGAAACGGTACCTAAATTGCTATTTGTTGGAGTACCGCTGAAAGTTCGGGTAACAGAATCGAAGCTCAACCATGCCGGCAATGCGCCACCACCCTCTAACTGTGATGTATACGTAAGACTATCTCCATCTTGATCGTTAAAGGTATTGGATGCGAAACTAAAATTAAACGCTGTATCGATAGTGGCATTTTGATTGGCTATGATATTGGCCACCGTTGGCGTGGCAGCCAAAACCGTTGCTGGCGAGATCCACAAACCAATACTTAGTGCTATACCAACCGCTATCCCTGCAGTACGAACCCTCAAGAATTTTTGTATTACATTGACGTGCACACGTCACCCTTCTCATATATAACCATAAGTATATAGATATTTAAGTATCGAGCAAATAGATGTCGGACGTATACTGTAGGTATGCTCGAACATCATATTCAGAAATCAATTGTTTATCGATTGGCATTTGCCGAAGGTCTGCGCTTTAGTGAGCTTAAGCCAGAGTCTTTAGAAAACAAGCTATTCGACTACCACCTTAAAAAGGTGGTGTCGGCTGGTTTTGTAGAAAAAAGTGATGATGGCACTTACCGATTGACTGCCGAAGGTCGTCGGCTTGGAAAGCGGATCATGGATAAACAACTGGCTGCTGCCGATAAGGCGGAGCCAGTTTTGTTTTTAGCCGTTCGTCGAGCTACCGATAAAGCTTGGCTACTGTATCGTCGTAAGACTCATCCTCTCTTGGATCGAGTTGGGTTTATGCATGCCCTGCCAAATGCCGAGCAGTCTGTCCTGGAGGTTGCTCACGAAACTTGTCTAGAGAAGACTGGAATCAATGCCAACTTCAGTGTACTTGGTAGTGGCTTCTTTACGACTTGCGACAACGATGCCCTGGAAAGCTACACAAACTTCACCTTTTTGATAAGTGACGATGCAGCCGGGGATCTTAGCCAGAACGATGAGTTTGCAGAGTATTTCTGGGAAGACAATCCCGACTTTACCGAGTCGCGAATGCTCCCCAATATGAAGACGCTCGGGAACTTACATAAGGCTGGCGAGCTCTTCTTTATTGAGAAAACCTTTGACCTGTAACGATTAGGCAGCTGTTTCGTAGGCTTCTTCGTAGGCATCAACTACAGCATTGGTGGCTTGCCTGCGTAAGAAAACTGATATGCCGCTGTCTGGATCGGCTAAGCCGCCGATACTTGGCACTTCACCTGTAGCTTCATGGAGTGTCCGGGCACGTTCCAGGGCTTGGAGACCTCTAAGGCGAGACATATTTTGAAGATCAAAGTCGCTAACCTCTACTTCGCCGTAACCTACCTGATCGCCTATTGGCGCGCTATCTAGTACTAGAGAGGCGTGGCCAACAGTTTGGGCGATTCTTTTTTTGTAGTCGTCGACCGTCTCCAATCCTTCTTGAGTAGCTATGACCAGACCTCTTGCTTTGTCGACTGCGCTGCCGAACAGGTCGGTGGCTTCGTGATGCAGCATATAGGTCGTTGGTCGCTGCTCGGGATCGGCTGTTGCAAGCTCTGCGAGCTTTAGTCTGCGGCGCATAACTTCTAATGAGTCACGGGCAAAACTGTACCACGATGTATTAAGACCGGCTGGTGTAATAAATGAATTGGCCGATTCAATATCACGTGGTTCCTGAACAATGCCAAGGATGGTGGTGGCTATTTTCAGTCCACGGTGCTGATACTCGGTCAGTAATGTTCCAGTGGGTAATCCCTTGCGTCGCTCCTCTTCAGCTTTATCACGTGTCTTTGGTGGCTTCCAGTGGTTGCCGCTAATGATGTGCTTAGTTGGTAAATCGAAATCTTTGAATGGTCTTTTGCTCATGTGCTTAGAGTAGGCTTTTAAGTTAGCAATAGCAGTGAATACTTTTTCACTACATATTTTTTTGGCCTTCAAAAGTACGTGAGCGTATAGTTTATTTATGGCAGCATTAAACGAAGAAGAAGATCATAGCTGGCAATTAGCAGCTAACTGTTTAGGGGTCGATCCGGATTTATTTTTTCCGGAACGAGGAGCAAGTACAAAAGAAGCAAAGGCAGTTTGTCAAGCATGCGAAGTGCGTGGCGATTGTCTTGAATACGCTTTAGCTAACGGCGAAAAGTTTGGTATTTGGGGCGGATTGTCAGAACGTGAGCGTCGTCGCATTCGACGTCAACGAGCTCTTGGACGGGCGGCTGAAATGGCTAGAAGCGCCACTGACGCCGTAAGAGATGCTGGAACCACAACGACCGCTTTGATTGTGCTGACGGCAGCCTCAATAGGCCTGATTCAATCTATAGATACTGTTGACGACACTAGTCCTCCTGCATCTGATACTGCAGTTGTTATTGGAGCCAGTGTCCTTGGATCTGAAATTGAACCATTTGTACAACCCGATGAGCAACCTGTTTTTAGTGGTGATATGGCTGGCCAGCTGCAATAGTACTTGCACGGTAGAGCGTTTCGGCGAGGACAACCATGGCGAGATCATGAGGGAATGTTAGCCTGGAAAAGCTGAGTTGTTCTTGTGCAGCAGAAATAACCTCGGGAGGCAACCCATCTGGTCCACCAATTATAAATGACAGTTCGGCACCAAGAATGGCTTGTTTTTCCAGGTAAGCTGATAGTTCTGGACTACTGAGCTGGGGGCCATCGATGACCAAGGCTACGATGCTCGTACCTTTAGCCGCAGCTAATATACTGACAGCATTATTATTTTTGTCCGATAAATGAGTGACGCGTAATTGATGATAGCGTCCTAAACGCTTGGTGTATTCCTCCCACCCTGCCTTGGCGTATGTTAATTTTGGTTGTCCGATTGTGATAAGGTGGATCTTCATAGGCCAAGCATACTTCGCAGGCTATCCTTTTCGGCGGTCGTTGGCCAGGGATTAAATACACACCCTTGCAGGCTAATTGACTGCTGCTGCATTACAGGGGCTTGCTGACCTGGCCCGCCACAGAATCGATGCCTGAATCCTAGCCAGTGTCCTGTTTCATGATTGATTACCATACTCCGGTAGTCATCGAGACTGCCATTGTTGGCATTCCAGGCATCGCTAGCATAACGCCAACGGTCGAAATTGATCACGACATTTGGTGGTGCTGAGCAGCTCCAAAGGCTATCGCAGATCGCTCCAAATGTTGACATCTGGTCGGCCGCCGATAACCAGGCATAGAAGTTGCAGCCGCTTTCCACTTGAGCAAAGCTTACCTGTCCATCCAGGGACCAACTCCGCGAATCATTGAGCGTCTTAACAAATTTAGCCCCAAAATCTGCCATAAAGGTCTGGTCGGCGTTTCGCGACCTAACGCAGAAGGTGTATTGCTTGATTGCTTTTGGTGCTGCAATGAGGGTTGCTGATAATTTAGTTTGCTTGTCGAGGGCCTTAAGGGTCTGAGCCGCAATATCGGCGGTATTCTTGGTACGTATTCCAAACGATTTACCTGCAGAGTCTACGTAAGCCGCCACCCTACTATTCGATGCTGTTATCGTTGCGCCGCTTATGTCGTACCAGCCAAGTATCTCTGCTTTTGAGGGCTGCTTTGTCTGTCCGTTGTAGGTGAACGACAGGCTAACTTGCTGTTTGGCGGTTAGCTGATCTACAAGTGGCTGGAGCTGTTTGTCGGAGATGACTGGTTGAGCTGGTTTGGTTGGGACTTGAACATATCCATCGCTCATGCCACGAGACAGCTGATTCTTAAGTTTAGCTTGGTCGACAGTGGCACCATTTTTCCCGCTAATAAGCTTTGGTACTCCTGTTGATATTTCGATACTGCCGTTAGTGCTGGGCAGTTCGAAGTGTCTTGATACTTCTGCGAGTGTCTTGGTTAATGCGGTGTTGTCGTAGTCAATGACAATAGTGTGTTGATGTCTTCCAAAGAGCCCGGCCATAGGAAGCCAGGGATTGTTCTGCTGAATTTGTTGACGAGTTTTGTCCCAGTTTAGTGTGGCTCCAAGATCCTTTGTGCTGACTGTTTTATTAGCGTAATCAGTCTTAAAAAAGATCTCTGTCGGTACAAGTTTTAGGTCGCTGACGTACTGATAGCTTTTGTTGCCAACTTGCCAGTTACCGATAGCGCTGTCTGGATAGAGGTGGTTACGATAATACAGATATAGTCCGCCATTGAAGACAATGAGCGTCCCAACGAAACCACCAAAAATTAGACGAAATTGGCGAGAGGTTACTATTCGCCTGAACTTACGCCTGAATTTTTGAGAGAGTTTGATACGCATACCCTACCAGTATACCCGCTCGCTGGTGTTTAGCGGAAGCGAGCTACTGGAAGTTCACTCCAGTTTGTTGTGTAGCGAGGGCTCCTGATCTTTTGTTTGGGCTGCCATGCTTTTGCTAGGTGTTCGGCGGCATATGCAATCGTTCCCCTCCCGTATCGTTTATTGAGGGCATCAAAGGAGGCCATGCGCTGTTTCGAGCGGACGTGTTTATCGACGTCTACCTCGCCTAGAAGGTCTGTCTGTAGACTGCCGTCACCAACAAATTCTTCTAGCCAGATCCCTGCTCGATGATACATTTGTCCTGACTGAAAAAGTTTAGTTGCTTCTGCTACCAGGGCGTTAATTAGTTCCCCGCTGTCGGCAGTAGGTGTACTAAATTCAATAGTTTTACTCCAGCTTTTGTAGCCCGGCTTAAAGCGGCTAGTCATCATAAAAAGACCAGCTTTACGAGTGAGCTGATGTGAGGCTCGAAGCCGGAAAGCAGCTTGGGTAGCAAAGTTTGCGATCGCCGCTTCTAGATCATGAAATTGGTTAGTATCTTCGCCAAACGTTCTAGTTCGAGCAATTGTCTTTGGTTTTGTGTCTAGGGCGGTAAATTCAAAACAGGTTTGATTGTTAAGTTCCCTGACCATTTGCTCTCCCCTGACGCCCATCAGCTGACGTGCTCGCTGTGTACTGAGCGTGGCAAGATCCTGAGCGGTCGCTAGCCCTTCGGCGCGGAGTCTTGGCCCAAGTCGACGACCTACTCCCCAGACGTTTTCTATCGGAGTATTAGAAAGTAACGTAGAGAGCTCACTATTATTGATGACATCGGTTATCCCCTGCTCGTCTGGGTGTTTTTTGGCGTAATCGCTGGCTAATTTGGCGAGCGTTTTGCTATGGGCAATACCGATAGAGACTGGGATGCCAACTTCGTTCCAGATTCTGTCGCGGAGTTTGCGTGCCACGGCTTGGTAGTCTTTAGTTGCAAGCTGGGATAGCTCAAGGAAGGCCTCGTCGATGCTGTATATTTCTGTTCTAGGGGTTAACTCGGTCAGAATGCGAATTATTCGTTTCGATAAGTCGCCATAAAGTTCGAAGTTAGCCGAAAATTTGGTAACTCCGTGTTGCCTAAATAATTCTTTATATTTGAATGCTGGCGCCCCCATGGGTATACCAAGGGCCTTGGCTTCGTTGCTACGCGCTACAGCACAGCCGTCATTGCTACTAAGCACTACAACTGGTCTGCCTTCCAGGTCGGGACGGAAGACGCGTTCGCAGCTTACAAAGAAGTTATTGCAGTCTACTAGTGCAAATACGGCCTGACTCATTTTGTATCAATCCCCCTATAAGCATGTATTGAATGAGTAATAACTCCCCATGGTATGGTTTGGTCCGGTAGTTGACTGGCAATACTGATGGCAAAGCTTTCGAGGTCCCACCAGATAACAATATCGGATTTCTTGGCACTGAGTGCTCTGTCGACAACAACTATGTCGCCGTCAAAAATGCCAACATCTTGACCGCTTTCGCCGCTTACTCGCATATAGAATGTGCTAGAAGGATGACGTACCAGTAGTTTACTAAGGTCAAGCGCGTTTAAGCGAGCATCGGTTGCCGCGTTGGGAAAACCGGTATGCTCAGAAACACCATGCCCTTCTAATTCCTCTGGTTCCATACCACTAGTATACGGCGGTAAACGGGTTGTTGCTTGTTATGGTGTGTATTTGACGCCAGCCGCGTTGCCAACCGCACTGATCCAGGTTTGGCCGGGGTTGAGTTTGATGTCTGCTCCGTTGGCGTCCAAGAACTGCATCTGTGATTTAGAAGAAGTTTTTTCCCATGACCCTATGGTGACGGTTCCATCTTGGAAGATGAATGACTTGCCGCTTCCGACGGTGTTATAGCCGCTGTGTCCAACGCTATCTATAACGCTGTAGGCCATGATATTGGCAATGACAACTTTTGGAGCAATCTGATTGCCGGTTTTTTCATCGGTATGTGGCTTACCACCTTCGCTGCGCTTGTAGGTATTAGTCCCAGCGTCATACACATAACGAGGGTTGTAGTAGAATCCAGAAATTTCGAAGTCCAGAGTTGTGGCGGTTGGTGCTTTGCTGGGTTCTTCTTTTACCTTGCGAACAAAACCGGTAAATTCGCTTGTGCCAAATCCCTTTGATTCCTTTAGTGCGTCAAGTTTAGCGGCGGAGGTATAGAGGTTGTGCGGCGCATAACGACTGTTAACACGCTGATAGGCTTTGGCGTTTGCAAACTGGTCAAGATCCCTAACTTTATCGGTTTTTATCTTGGCTAGTGCATCGTTACTGCCTCCGGCATGTGCAATGGGAGCATCAAACCCTTGGAGCCAATCAAGATAATATGGCCGAACGCTTCGGACGGGGCCAATATATTCTGGCTGGTCTTCCTGGTAGAGTGCGAGGAAACGAGTTATGCCGCCTTCGGCAATGGCTTCGAAAACTACGCCGGCTTGGGTAAGTCCGGACTGAGGACGGGCATCGGGGCTGTTCTCGATCATGATTCCGGTAACACCACGCTTATTGAGCTCTGGCACAATTTGCTTTCCAGTCAGTCTGCTCGGTTCGGTAGTTGCCGCTGGAGCGTCAGCGGGTTTTTCCGCTTTTTTTGCTACCGCTGGAGCGGGTTTTGAATCTGGTCGAGTTACAAACCAAGCGGCTGCGCCAACTCCACCTAGTAATACAATTGCGATTACACTACAGAAAAGAATTTTCTGTTTTTTGGAAAGATCCTTAAACCATACTTTGAAATGATGCATGTATCGGCGGTCTTTCTTTTTAGGTGGTGCTTGTTCGGCATCCAGAAGCTTTTTGAATT
>CAZIBG010000026.1:8319-12284 GCA_964536985.1 uncultured Candidatus Saccharibacteria bacterium
CGGCGGTCTTTCTTTTTAGGTGGTGCTTGTTCGGCATCCAGAAGCTTTTTGAATTCTTTGGTTGGCTTGTCATCGGAGCTGGCAGTATCGCGACTTACTTTATCCAGCAGAACATCTTCACTAAGAGTACTTTTGTTTTTATCCATTAAGGTATTGTACCAAAGGCTTATGCTTATCTGAAGTTGCACTTGCCGAACCTATAAAGTCAGGGTATAACTGGAAGCTATGTCGCAGCGTTCTTTAACCAATCTTGATTTATATAACACTGAGTCAGCACGCATCCAGGCCGCTGTTGGGCAAGATCCTACGGAGTGCTTAAGGGTTGCCAGTACAGGAAGTCCTAGACCCGTTGGTTGGGCGCCATTTCTTGATGGTTTCGCACATCTGATATGGCTGACGCCAGAAGCTGGTGAGCGGCGGGAGCATGACGAGACAGCGCATCTGGAAACTATTCGTTATACACCCTCTGAGCTGGCTTTGTTTGGTGTCAGCAAATCATGGGTGGGTATGACGCTTGCCCAACGTGGAGACGAGACGACTGCCAAAGATGTGGTGGCTCGTAACCTAGACATTTTGTTTTCAAGGACTTCCGCTGTCTGGGCTAATGCAGCCATGAGGTTAATGGGAGTGGTCACCGATCCGGGAACACGGTTAACCGCTGCCGAGGTTAAGCATGCCACTGACGACATGCTGGATAGGCGCCGAGATTACGCCACTAGTGCCTACCAAGTTGGTGCAACTATACTAGCTCGATAGTTTGTCGGATACGAGACAGTGAGCGGTCTTTTCCGATTAGATTGAGCGTGTCAAAAAGTTGCGGTGACGCAGGACTGCCGCTAATTGCAATACGTATGATGCTAAATAGAATTCCTGGCTTGCTCTCGAGTTCAACTAATAGGTTATTCATACGTGTTTCGATATCGCCAACCGTAAAATCCGATTCAGCAAGTGACTTCTCTGCTGCCTGTAGGATGGTTTTGATCAGAGTGTCATCGAACTTTCGGAGCTGTTTATTCTTTGGGTCGTGCAGTAAATCTAAGATGTCTTTATCTGCAGGTTCGCTAAAGAAGAATTCAGTTAGCTCTGGGATCTCTTTGAAAAATTTAAGTCGCTCCTGGATGAGTCCAAGCACTTTCTTCTTATAATCATCGTCGGCATCTTTAGCGCTTGCTGGCCAGAAATCCACGACCGCTTTATATAGTTCGTCTAGGTTCATGGCTCGGATGTGTGCCCCGTTGAGCCATTGCAGGCGTTGTTCGTCAAAGCGAGCCCCACTCTTCTGAACGCGGTCGAGGCTAAATTTAGATATAAGCTCTTGAATGGTGAATATTTCCTGTTCGGTGCCATCATTCCAGCCTAAGGATGCAATAAAGTTAACCAAAGCATCAGGAAGTATACCTTCACGGATGTAATCCAGAACATCTTTTGCGCCATCACGCTTACTGAGCTTCTTGCTCCCTGTCGGGCCAAGAATATGAGGCATAGTAGCCAAGATCGGCATTTCTACGCCCAGAGCTTCGTAGAGGTTTAGATAGTTTGGCGTTGAAGAGACGAACTCTTGACCACGGATAACGTGAGTGATTTCCATTTCTACATCATCTACGATGTGGGCAAAGTTATAGGTCGGAAAGCCATCAGACTTGATGAGTATGAAATCATCGATTGCTTCTGGTCCAGCAGATAGATCGCCCATCACTGCATCGTGCCAGCTATACGCTTTAGGATCTGATTTTAAACGCAAAGGTGTAGTCCCATCCCAGGCAGGTGGATTCTCTGGGCGGTGATTGCGGTAAAGGAATGGTTTTTTATTATCACGAGCTTCTTGTCGAAAAGCTTCTACTTCTTCTGGGGTGTAGGGATCGGCGTAGGCGCGACCGGCGTCTATGAGCTTCTGGGCCCAAGGCTTATAAGTCTCGAGCCGTTGGCTTTGGCGATATGGTCCGAATGAGCCACCAATGTCTGGCCCTTCCTGGTAATTAATGCCAAGTGCATGGAGGCAGTCCATGATGTGTTGATCGGCACCATCGACTTCTCTGGCCTGGTCGGTATCTTCTAGCCGCAAGATGAATGTTCCATTTTGCTGTTCAGCGAGCAGCCATGCGAAAAGTGCGGTTCGAATGCCACCTACATGAAGGAGGCCGGTGGGGCTGGGAGCAAAGCGTGTTCTAACTGTTTTCATCCCTGTTATTATAGACTAACTTCGGTCATTGGTCTAACCCGTGGGGCTTAGTTGCGGTGGATACTAGAGCAATGAAGATGCAATATTGATCAGTTGGTCGCTCGATAGACGGCTGTCGCTGGCGATGTTATACCATACGCCGTTGTTGACCCAAGTGATATTAGAATCATCGTAGATGTATCCTGGTTGGCCATTGGCTGTGACTTTTTGATAGCTCTTGCCATTCAAGAAGCTCGCTGCCAGCGCCTGATTATCAAGATCGGTTGCTGTTTGAGTAACGGTGTAGCTGCGACTATCGGTAGTAGAGCGGAACGATAATGTTACGTTACCTGCTTTGTACTCGACGGGGCCACTTAACTTGTAGCCGGCTGGGCTGTATCCTGGAATTCTGGCGTTAAAACCGATAGTTGAGGAGGCTCGCTTTAAGGCCATGCTTGGCATATTCTGATATCCGAAGAAAGCTACCAGCAATAACACCGTCAGTGCGCTAGCACCAATACGCAAGGCACGGTTGTGGTGGCGTGGCTTTTTGAGTCGCTTTGCTTTATGGGTTGTAGCGCCTTGCAGAGCGGTTTCGAACAGATCATGGTGTAGTTCCTTTAAGGGTGTGCTGAGTTTAGCATGGGCGGTAGTTGGTGGTGTGTCATTGATGTCGTAGTGTCGTGTTGTTTTATGTGCAGCCGGAGCTTTGGCTACGGGTACGTGTGTAACTCGTTGGGATAGCTGACTACGTGTTCCAAATTTACTGATTGAAGGACTCTGGCGGTGTGCTAGGATCACGGGCTTGCTCTTTGTTGCGGCGCCATCGGAGATGATAATTTTTTTAGGCTGGGAGGTAAGGCCGGCAACGGCATGTGTTGGGGTCGGCGCTGTTGGTTTTTTAACTAATGTCCTTCGGAGGGTTTGTGAACGTTGAGGTTGGTGCCTAGTCGATGATGCTGTGCGAATACTTCGCACGGGAGTAGTTGCTGTCTCGTCGGCCGATGTTTTTACGGCTATCTTCTTTGCCGGAGAGCTGACTTTAACAGGACTTGGGTTGCTTTTCGGGGCCGAGGCAGTGCTTACTGCGGCACCAGTTTTGGCGTCGTATGTTCGACCATTGATGGTTACGGTGTTGTTTTTGACCCTCATTGTATCTCTGCTTTTTGGTATGCGATTTTCATTGCGCTTATGTACCTAATAGTACCTGTTACTGACTCTAGAGTCAAAAAGAGATATCAATACATTGCCAAGCGATGGTATAATTATATTCAAGCTGATCAAACAAAAATATGGATTTTCTCGACCCCGCCAAAAGACAAGCTCACATTCGCCGACTTTTCCTCGGTTACTTCTTGATTGGTATCGCTATTGCCTTGGCATCTACGATTTTGGTGGTCTTATCTAATGGCTATGATGTTGATCGAAAGACCGGCAAGGTCATTCAGAATGGATTGATTTTTGCTGATTCGGCACCAGAATCTAGCACTATTTTCCTAAACGGTAAGGATAGTGGCGGCACCGACAAACGCCTAACAGTGCCTGCTGGTAAGTACGACATCGAGCTCAGGCGAAAAGGCTATGATACCTGGAAGAAATCAGTTTCGTTAGACGGTGGCAGTATTGAGCGGTTAGTTTATCCCCGTATGTTCCCGACTAAGTTAACTTCCGCACAAACGAAGTTATATGACACTGCTCCAGCCTTCTCTACTCAGAGTCCGGACCGTCGCTGGCTGTTAGTTGCTCAACCCGGAACTGCCGGTGTTTTTGATGTCTTTGATACAGAAAACATCGACCGCGCCCCTAC
>CAZIBG010000027.1:0-11347 GCA_964536985.1 uncultured Candidatus Saccharibacteria bacterium
AAAGGCGCTTCGGACGATGAAATAAAGAAGGCCTTCCGAAAGAAGGCTATTGAACATCACCCTGATAAAGAAGGTGGTGATGAAGCCAAGTTCCAGGAAGCTAATGAAGCCTATGAAGTCCTAAAGGATGAGCGAAAGCGACAGCGATATGACCAGTTTGGTCATGCTGGTGTTGGTAGTAGTGCTGCGAGTGAAGGCGGCAATCCGTACGCCGGATTTGGTGGCCAAGGTCAGAACATAAACTTTGATTTTGGCGACATGGGACTTGGCGACATCTTTGGGAGCTTCTTTGGAGGGCAACAGAGCCATCAACGTCAAAGCCGTGGCCGAGATGTGGAGACAACGCTCGACCTCAGCTTCGAAGAAGGAATCTTTGGGGCGGAACATACTGTTAACATCGTCATTAATGATACATGTGAGCATTGTAAGGGTACCACTGCCGAACCAGGTCATGATCTAAAGACTTGTGATACTTGTAAGGGTAGTGGGCAAGTAATGCGCGTTACTCGAACAGTTTTTGGTGACATACAACAAGCAACAATCTGCCATACATGTAAGGGCGCCGGCAAGGTTCCCGAAAAAGTCTGTACCGTCTGTAACGGTAAGGGCACGCAGCGCAAGACTAAAGAGATCAAGATCAAGATTCCAGCTGGTATTGATGATGGCGCAACTATTCGCCTTAGCGAGCAGGGCGAAGCTATTGCAAATGGCCCTCGCGGCGATCTATATGTCCATATCCGGGTTAAACCAGATAAGAAGTTCACCCGTGAAGGCGACTTAGTGCTCAGTGAAGAGCATGTTTCTATGATCGATGCTGCACTTGGTACTGAAATTGATGTTGCAACTGTAGATGGACCGATCAGAATTAAAGTTCCCGCCGGTACACAGAGCGGCACTGACTTTAAGCTATCAGGTCATGGCGTCCACCATTTGCGTGGTAATGGGCGCGGTGCACACATTGTGACAATTATTGTCGATACACCAACAAAACTTTCTAAACAGCAGCAGGAATTACTTCGTCAGTTTGGCGAAGCATCTGGCAAGCACGGACTGTTTCGTTAGAACCTATTGGTCGTTCAGGTGATGAGCATTTTTTTCAATGTACTGGTGGCTGTCGGCATCACGGACTAAGCTGGCGAAGTCGCTGTGCCAAGCTGGGCTGTAGACTGCCATACCACCGCTGATACCAACATTACCGCCGCCCCATCCAGCTGCTTCAACTTCCTGGCCGAGGTTTGTTTGCACCCTACTAATTATTGATCCACCACGCTGCATAGGCGACAAATGAAAATCTGAAGGGTTTCGAGGAGCCGTGTCCGCTGCCACAACAATTTCATCGCCACCAAATCGTCCTACGATATCATCGCTTCGGACAGTCTGTTTGATGATTCGTGCAGCCATGATTAGCAGTTGATCCCCAGCAAGGTGGCCGAAGTTATTATTAACGAACTTAAAGTTATCTATATCGAACATCAAGACAATTAAGTTAGAGCTTAACTTCATACGACGAGCACCCTCTTCTTCGAGCCCCCTTCTGTTATAAAGTCCAGTTAACTGATCATGGGTGCTTCTGTAGGCTTCTTTAGCTGCTTCATCCTCCGCTTTGAGTGTTCTAAGGATTTGCGACGCCATCATTCTGCCTGCAAACATGCCACCTGAGTGTACGAGTCTTTCCGTCGGATCATTGTATGTAGTTGGGCTGAACTGGTGGGTAAAAGTCTCTAGATTTGAACTACTCATTACTATTTCCCCCGTTACGCTCTTGGGCTAGCAGGCTTTCAAAGGTGGCGAAAGAAATGCCCATCCAACGTTTATACAAGCTAACTTCTCGGTTAGTCATAGCTTCGTCTTTGAGGTTGATGAACGATGAATGTAGGAGCTCAGCCACGCCACGTGCACTACTAAGTGATTGATGTACTTCTAGGGGCATGGTGGGTGCCTTGGCGGAAGGGTCAAGAAATGAAAAGTCTGCTTCATACTCAACACGCAGAAGTGGTGTCATTGCGCGTGTAGTCAGATAATTGGCGTAATGCTCGGTGACGCGCACTGCTTGAGGAACTTCGATTGTCTCTAGGTCAACGCAGCGGCTTAGGGCGTCGGCCCCAAGCAGATGGGCCATGCCGTCTTCGATGCGAACTTCTGCACCATCGTCTTCTAGTTCTACATCGGCCAGAACAGACCGGAACAGTCCGATATCTGTTGTTGTGGGAATAATTGGCCGACCTGGGCGAAGATCGACGATGCTTGTACTGCTTTCAAACTTTGACATAGTACTCCTTTAGCGGTGCACCACAGGAATACAAGAGAATTCAGGTAAGCCGTGGGTTCGCTATTAGCTCCCGATGATTCAAGCGACCAAATACGAATCATCGTTCATTGCTGACATTACCGCAGATTTACTACGGGAAGAGTATTTTATCAGATTACACCAATATTGTCAATAGCATGAATAATCTTTGGTACAAGGCGATAAAAAAACACCCTCCGATTTGGAGGGTGTTGATGATTTTGTTTTGGTTGTTAGTTTGTTGTCTTGCGACGAGTTAGTGCGAACACTACGCCTGCCCATAGGCTGCTTGCAAATGCCACGCTGATAAGCAATGTTGTGTAGCCTTGTTGGCCAGTTACTCCAAGGACTGCAGGAGTGGCTGCTGTAGTGTTTGATAGTACGACAGGATCTTTTGTAAGAGTTAGAGTGTGCGTATCGCTTGCGCATGCTGATGGCTTGCGCTTGATGATCGCCTGAACACGCACTGCATCTACGATCACTTCTTCTTCGTTGTTGTATGGTTCGTAGCCACATACATCAACAGTGTTAACTACGTTAGTGGTCTGTGCGGCTGGGATGGTGTATGTTCCCTTGAAGATCCATGTTTCGCTTACTTCAAGTACTTGGTTGTCGTTGGTATCGCCTGATACGTATACGCCGCTGCCAGTAAGCGTATCTTCAGCCGTAAGGTTGTCGAGACTGACATCTCCGGTGTTGGTAACAGTGAAGGTATATTCTACTTTGCTACCAGCCTTGCCGGTTGCAGGTCCACTTTTTACTACCTTGATGCTTGGATGTAGAACATCAAGTGTGTGGTTGTCGGTGTCGGTTACGGTAGTCTCGTCAGGAGAATCGCCGCGTACGGTGACAGTGTTTACAACATTTGCCGTTTGCCCTGCAGGGATTTGGTAGTAAGCGTAACAGTATGTTGATTCACCAACTCCAAGTTCAGTATCATCGCAGGTTTCGCCGATAGCGATGTCGTCGCTGACGCTAACATTGCTAAGTTTAGTGTCACCAGTGTTAGTGACATAGAAGGTGTACCAAACGGTTTCGCCTTCGTGGGCTGTTGGCTGGCCATACTTTTCGACGCTGATGCTCGGGTGGGCAATGTCGTCGTTGGTGATGGTACAGTACTTGGTCTGTCCGATAGCGATGATGCCGCTACAGTTGCCGCTGAAGCTCTGAGTATATCCATCGTGATTTACTTCGTTGACTGAGTAGTTACCTTCGTTAAGGCCTACTGACTGCCCCCACTCGTTGCCAGGGAAGTTGGCTGGGTTAGCAGAATTTCCTGAGATTGTCATTTCGAAGTCGCTGGCTTCTTTTTCACCACTGTTGTCGTTGATAACAACTTTAGTAACAATCAGTTTTGGCTGAATAGCAGTGTTTGTGAGTGTACATGTTGCATGTCCATCTAAGCTGAGCATTAGATTGGCAATGTCGCCATCTCTGTGACAGTCGCCACTTACGTCAGAAAGGGTGTATCCAGGCTGTTGGTTTTCGCTAACGGTATGATGTCCAGCATCGAACTGGTTAGTTGATATACCAGAGTATACAACCTGACCGTCTACAAATAGTCCAAAGGCAGAGGCTGGGAGTGGTGTTCCGAATGGGTTAACCACGTTCTTGACTACAGTTACTGTTGGAGCGATATCGTCGTTAGTTACTACGCAGGTAACGTGTTGATTTGAGCCAAGAACTACTGGGTTGGCCACGACGGCTTGGGTGTTGTCGTCGGTACAGACCAGACTTGTTTGTGCGTAGCCGGCAACGGTGTTCTCGCTGACAGTGTAGGTACCAGTCTTAACTTCGAATGATGTACCGCTGTTTGACCCAGCAACTGGGCTTCCTGCAACGTCAATGCCTTCGCCAGTGAGGTGCATGCTGAATGCGCTTGGTGTAAGTTTGCCGCCGTTATTGTTAACGACAACCTTCTTCACTTTGATGGTTCCAGTATCACGTGCGTTACACAGAGTGATTTGGCTGGTTAGGTTAGCGCTGACAGTTACGTTAATAGGAAGTGTAGTTCCAGCAGGGTTAGTACAGGATTGCTGTTGGTTGAATGTATTGAACCAACCAGTGAAGTGGTAGCCAGCAGGCATAACTTCGGTGACTTGGTGGCTTCCAGTTGTAACATTTCCGATGTTACCACCAAAGGTTGTGGTGGCTCCGCCATCAAGCTTCCAGAACATATTCTTGGCCTGGGCTTCGCTGTTACCGCCCTCGTAGGTGCCATTGCCATCAGCATCGAGCATCTTGTTGACTTGGACACTACCGCGGCTGGCAGCGTTAACAAATGTACAAGAGATGATGTTGTTTGTTGCAACGGTTAAGCCGGTAACTGCGTTACCTTGCTTTGATCCGTTGTTTGCAGCACCAGTACAGCTTGCAGAAAGCAAGTCATATCCAGCTTGAGCTACTTCGTTAACACTGTAGGTTCCGTTATTTACTTTTACAGCAGGAGTCTTACCGCTAGCGTCGGTAACAGTTGCAGCAGGATCGCTCGGTGAACCGTTGACGTCGAATGACCAGCCGCTTGCCACGGTTCGGTCGTTAGTTGTGTTGGCGTTGCCGTCGGCGTCGATAAGCTTAGTAGTCGTAATTGTCCCACCACAAGTTTGGTTAGCAAATGCAGCCAGTTCGGCAGCTAAGTTGTTGAAGTCTGTTGTGATGACATCGGATGTCAGGACGTTTCCAGTGTTCACATTTGGACCAGAGATAGCCTGTAGTCGTGAAACGGTTGGGCTACCGATTCCCAGAGCTAGAACACGTGTACCGCTGGACTTGATGGCGTTCGCTTGTGTGATTGCAGGGTTAAGGTGAGCATTTGGTTGGTCGGTGTCAGTTTGTCCGGCACTGCTTTCGGTTGGGTCACCATCTGATGCAAATATGACGAGATTTGGATTACTGCGGTTTGGTAGTGTGCTGGCGGCTTTCTGAAAGCCATCTTCCCAGTTTGTGTAGCCACCGCCGGTAGGAACAGCGTTAATTGCGCTATTAACGGTAGCAACATTACTGGTAAAGTTTTGGGTAACAGTAGCGTTTGTCGCAAATCGAGTAACTGAGAATTCTGTAGGAGTACCGTTTAACGCGTTAGTAAATGCAGTCATTGCTGACTTCATCTGATTCATTTCTGAGTTGCTGATGCTTGATGAGTTGTCGATAACAATTGCGATGTCCAGGCCACAAGATGTTGCCAAAGAAGGATTTGTAACAATCGAGGGCTGTGTGGTTGCTGCAGCTGCCTGCGCAGGGTTACTAAGTGCAAAGGCCGTTGCAACCGGTGAAGCTACCTGTAATGCCAGAAGGGAGAGAGCAAGTACTCCGCTGCGTAGACGCTTAAGAACTGACGTTCGGTTAGTGATCTTTGACGCTTTTGTAGCTGCTGACATAGTTCCTCCTACGGTGTTATGACATGTCACTAAGACTTTATATAGTTACATTGTCTTACTAAGTTGTAAAAAATGCAAATAGATTGTAATAGTGCTTATGCTATTTACAGGAGTTAGAACTCATTGAGGACGGTGATTCTTGCACCAAGGGAGTTAAGTCGCTCGGCCAGATCTTCGTATCCACGGTTAATGGTGTAGACGTTTCGGAGCATGCTTGTGCCTGGCGCTGCCAGCATTCCAATTAAGATGATTACTGCCGGACGGATACCGCTTGGCGCCACAACATCTGCGGCTCGCCACTTGGTTGGACCATTAATAAACACACGGTGCGGATCGGCAAGCTCAAGGTTGACGCCAATCTTCTTCATCTCGGTAAACATCAGGGCACGATCCTCGTAGACCCAGTCGTGAATCAATGTTCGGCCTTTAGCCACGGCTGCGATTGGTACAAAATAAGGGAGGTGGTCAATGTTGAGGCCAGGGAAGGGACGTCCGTAAACTTTTTCAACCGGTGCAGAAAGTTGCCCGTTATGTTTATGAATAACTAGATCAACTAGATCCGTTTGTCCGTTATCTGCTTTGTACGTCTCGGATTGGGTGTAGGTAACGCCCATCTTTTCTAATTTGAGGAGTTCTAGCTCCATAAAATCAATAGGTACGCGGCGAATGGTGATTTCTGAGTTGGTTGTCACGGCAGCGGCCACAAAAGTCATGGCTTCTACCGGGTCTTCGCTTGGACAGAAGGTAATATTCTTTTTAATATTCTTTACACCACGAACACGTAAAGTGCTGGTACCAACACCTTCGATCTTAACGCCCAAGCGCTTAAGGAAGAAGCATAGGTCTTGAACCATGTAGTTTGCACTGGCCATTTTAATAACGGTTTCTTCTTCAAAGCCAGCAGCAGCCATTAAGATATTCTCGGTTGTAGTGTCGCCAGATTCGTACAGTACCACGGGTCGTTTAGGTGCAGTATGATTGGCGGTAACATGATAATGACCGGTCTTAGTAAAGACATCGGTACCAAATTCTTCTAGAGCGTATAAATGAGGCAACACCGTGCGGCGTCCAAGCTCACAGCCACCAGCGTAAGGAATGTTGAACTGTTTCTGAAGATGCATCATCGGACCAATAAACATGATCACACTACGAGTACGCTTGGCAGCTTCTTTGTTCATTTTGTCGAAGTTAATAACGGCCGGTGGCTTGATTTCTAAATCATTGCCAACCCAGCGGACAGATACACCGATACTCCGGAGAACTTCTATCAAACGGTTAACCTCTTCGATCTTGGGGGCATTCTTGAGCCTCGTGGTTCCTTTGTTGAGTAGGCTTGCACAGAGCAATGCAACAGTAGCGTTTTTGGAGTTTTTAAGTGTAACTTCTCCGCTGAGCTCGAATCCACCTTCGATCTGTAAGTTTACGGCACCGCCAGAAATATTGATAAGCGGCTTTTTGAGTACATCGCTAATGCGCGCTAGGGTATCCAGGCTCATGTTCTGACGTCCATGCTCGATGCGGTTTACGGCAGATTGACTAGTGTTTAGTTTGCGAGCAAATTCTGCTTGGGTTAAGCCTCGTTCTTGCCTGATTTGATAAATAAGCTGACCGATTTTTTCGTTTGTGCTAAGCATAGGACTTCAATATATACCTCGGAAGGTATTATTTCAATATTGATAATCATTAGCACTTGTGATAGTGCAGAATTGGTTAATTTAGGCAATTATTGTGTTATAATTTTTCGCTAATGATCAAAACAGGTAACCCCTCTCGATTTAGAGAGCTTTTAGAGACAGTCCCCATCGCACCCACCTATGATGACGGGGAGCGCATTCACGATCAAATCGCAACAGATAGCCTGGCCGATATTAAGCGGCTCGACTTTTATGGAGTGAGCCTGATTTTGGAAGGGCTTTTTGGAACATTGCCCTATAAACGCAATCCTGGTTCCGACAGATGCCATAGGCAGCTGGCTAATATTGCCAAGACGGTTGAGCCTTTGCCAAACGAGCGGCTAGTGACTACCGGTAAGAGGGTTGCTCAAAAATTAGCAGAACCAGGTGTGCGTAAGGGCGTCCTCCATACGGATCCACGTTTGATATTCCTAACTAATGTTCTTAAGCGAGCTACGCTTAGTACTGAGGATATGGGGTATCATCTTGCCGATGCTGCAGTCGATGATAACCAAGGATATGGTGTTGATCATGTTGCTCGAGTAAGGATACTGCAAGACGGGCTATTTGGTGGAGCTGCGTATGCAATTGATGAACTATCCAGATCTGCAAAAGGAGAATTATTCAGGCTACGATATCCCAAGTTACGCGAAGGCATAGAGACGCCACAGTTTAAGAAGGCCGTCGCCGTAGCTGCAAGCTTATCCCTTGATGAGGTTCATCGTGCCGCCTGGAACGGCTTTGTACTAAAAGATGGCATCGTTAGTCGTTTGCCAGGAGAGCTGGAGCCTCCGACAACTATGCCAGAGCACCGTCGAGAATACTCCGAAATTGGCGTGGGTTGCCCGGCGCGTGGTATTCAAGATCTAATGAGCTGGTCACCGGCCATGCTTTTGACGGCATGTGCGGCCGTAGTTGATACACACTAAGCTGTACAGCGTTTGCCTTGACCTGGTACCATAGAGTCAATGAATGACTCACAAATTGCTGAACTTATTGCCGCCGAAGAACAACGCCAGCGAGAGGGTCTAGAACTAATCCCTAGCGAGAATTATGTCAGCCGTGACGTTCTAACGGCACTTGGAAGCGTTTACACCAACAAATACTCCGAAGGTTACCCTGGAAAGCGCTATTATGGCGGCCAGATAAATACTGACAAAGTAGAAAATATCGCTATTGATCGAGCCAAAAAGCTATTTGGCGCTGATCACGCTAACGTGCAGCCACACTCTGGTGCTCCCGCTAACATAGCCGTGTATCAGGCTTGGTTGGAGCCGGGCGACACTGTTATGGCGATGCAACTGGACCATGGTGGACACCTAACCCACGGCCATCCGGTTACTTCGAGCGCCAAGCTATATAACTTTGTACGCTATGGCATTAAAGACTTCGAAACAGGAGAGATCGATTATGACTTGATGCGCACGACGGCGCTCAAGGAAAAGCCAAAAATAATCCTTGCTGGCTTTAGTGGCTACACCAGGAGTCTTGATTACCAAAAGATTGCCGACATTGCTAACGAATGTGGAGCAATGTTGATGGCCGATATGGCGCATATCGCTGGCTTGATTGCCGGAGGAGTTTTGCCTAATCCATTTGATTATGGTTTTCATATCATCACCACTACCACACATAAGACGCTTCGCGGCCCACGGGGCGGACTTATTCTGAGCAAAGGAACAGCCGGAAACCCACTAAAGGCACCCGAAAAAACCATCGAAAATCTCCCCACACTTATCGACCGCGAAATCTTCCCAGGTTTTCAGGGAGGACCACACATGCACACTATCGCGGCCAAGGCAGTCGCCTTCCGAGAGGCAGCTCAACCTGAGTTTGCAGTTTACGGCCAGCAGATTTTGGACAATGCTCAGGCGCTTGCCGACTCTTTGATCGCCAGAGGCTTTAAACTAGTCACCAACGGCACCGACAACCATATGATTATGATCGACATGCCGACTAGCTTTAAGGGTGTTAACGGACGTGAGGCACAGGACTTGCTGGACGAAGTCGGGCTCAATGCCAACTGTAATGCCATACCAAATGACCCATTACCTGCCTTCCGACCAAGTGGGTTGCGAATTGGAACACCTGCCGTCACCACTCGCGGCCTCAAGGAAGAACACATGGACCTTATCGCTGATTGGATGCAACGCACACTAAAGAATCGTAAAGACAGCAAAAAACTCGATCTTATCGCCGCCGAAATCCGTGACTTTGCCCTACAGTTCCCACTCCCAAGCGATATCTAAATTCGCTTACGCCCGAGTTTCTGAGCCGCCCATACTCCAGCGGTAATTTTTGCTACGTCCAAAAGGGTTTTGCCAAGTGTTGGCGCGAGATCCACTATCTTGCTCAGTCTATTGGGGCTGACATTCTTGCCGAAAGTTACAAGATCTTCTAGTAGGGCTTCTTTGAAGTAACCCATCACTGCTACATGGTCTATTACCTCGGACTCGTCATCCGCAGAAAACAATATGTTAAGTTCGTCTGCGGAAGTATCACAATAATCGAAATCAGTTCCTGGTAATATGTTTCTAAAAGCAGTTACACGAGCAGTATCTTCTTCGATAAAACGATGCGCAATTATTATAGGTGCATCAGGATTGGCATCCTTCTCCAGTAATACTACGCATTCCTCGACAGACAGTAACCAGCTGTCTGCGGCACGAGTAAGTTTTTTCTCGTAATAAGGGATTGGTCTGTCTCGTAATAATTCGGCCGTAGCGAACATGAGGTCGTGTGCTTCGTCTATAAGGTCCAGGTGATGCATGAGTAGTTGTTGCTCTTCACCGAGCGCAGCGGCTACATTGGGTGCATTCTCAAAAGAATCGACTGACATGTCTTATTGTATGTGCGCTAAACTTTGGCTGTCAAACTGGTTACGGCAAAATCTCTGGTTCTTGTTCTAGCATGATTCCAAACTTGTCTTTGATCTCATTTATGATGCGATTTCTAAAGATCAGTAGGTCCGCTGTAGACTCGGCCTTTTCGTTCACAAGTACTAATGCCTGAGCGTGCCAGGTTGCCATTCCAGTTTTACGATCGTGGAAACCTTTAAAGCCGGCTTGTTCAATAAGCCATCCCGCAGGAACCTTAACTCGTTTACGATTGGTCGATCCGACAACTGGCCAACCGGGAATTGAAGGGTACTTATCTTTCAAATCATTAAAGCGCGACTCGGAAATGATTGGGTTGGCAAAAAAAGAGCCATTGTTTGCCACCTTTGCAGGATCCGGCAACCTGCTACTTCGGATAGCAATCACGATTTCACGGATACTTGCAGGCGTGTATTCGGTGATTCCAATTTGATCGATATAGCGCTGCAATGAGTCGTAGAATGGTGGCTCAGGACTTTTTCTCGCTAATGCAAAAGTTAGCGAACAAATATAGAACCGTCCTTTGTCTTTATATTTGAACCTACTGGTACGATATCCAAAGTGACATTCTTCGTTTACCAAAGATACAAACTGCTGCGTCTTAGTATCGTAGACCTCTACACTTACCAAGGTCTGTGAGACGTCTTGGCCATAAGCTCCAATATTTTGAACGGGCGCTCCCCCTGCTGTGCCGGGAATTAGCGATAACCCCTCAATACCTTGCAAACCTTTTCTGACGGTCCGCTCAACTGTTTTATCCCAGTTTTCTCCAGCACCCACTTTTACGTACACCGTGTCACTATCAAGTTCGGAGATCTCGAAACCTGGAATTTTATTGACCATCACCAGGCCCTTAAAGCCTGAATCTTTCCAGATAATGTTACTGCCGCCGCCAATCATGACCGTCGGGAGCTTTTTTTCTGCAGCCCAATCTAATGCATTTGGGATGTCAGATTTTTCTTTGATGTTTACTAAATAGTCTGCATTGCCACCAAGTCGCATGGTGGAGTGTTTAGCTAAAGAGACGTCTCGCTGAATTCGCATACGCTTATTGTACCTCACGACTGGACTTGTTGTATTTGTCACCCGGTTGATCATGATTGCCTTACAGAGTAAAATGAGGGGATGAGTAAG
>CAZIBG010000028.1:0-7459 GCA_964536985.1 uncultured Candidatus Saccharibacteria bacterium
AAAGGATATTATGAGCAATAGTCATCCATTCGTTTTCGGTGAGCAAGTGGGCACCAGTTCCAGCGGTTTGGCTGGCGGTGATGGCATCAGTTTGAGATATGTTCGTCCAAGGCTGGTCTGTAGCGGTGGAGACAGCCGTGCCACCAGTGTAGGTATTACTCAGGAAGCTACCATCGCCGTTGATGTCGTTACTACTAGCTACCGTACCGCCACTGTTTTTAGCCGTGTACTTCATGACACAGAAGTCGGTAGTGTTATAGGCTGGGTTACCAGGCACGACGACAAAGCCAGTCGGGCACGTTAGGGGTGGGACGGGAGTCGGGGTGGGAGTGGGAGTAGTGGCTCCAGCACCAGCAGTTTGACCAGCAGGGGTACAGTTGGGGCTAGCCGCCAGGCTTTTGGTAGGAATGAGGATGAAACTACCAACTAGCCCAAAGACGAGGAGTAGGCTGAAAAAACCTTTGTTTAAACGTCGGCCGGAGTAGATGAAGTAGAATGTTAGAGCAGACAGGGTTAAAAGACCAAAGGCAATGGCGATATACGGAGCAATGTTAGCTCCAGTGTCGGCAAGAGTTTGGCAGGCTTGTTGCATAGTGTTGGTTATTCCTTAGTCTTCATTCTGTTTTTTGGTAGGTTTGATAATGGGCGCTGGGTATGCGGCAAATGGATGACATTTGGCTACCACTTTGGTGCCACTTGAATGGCAATTGTTGGTTCAGGTTGTATTTTATCATGTTCATGCTTATATGGTATATAGTACCCCCCCCCTGAAGGTTTAGCAAGTGTGAAAATAGAAAAAAAGGAAGAATAATCAGCTGCCTACAAGAGTCCAAAGCCACACAGGCTAATTGCAGTAAAAATTGCCCAATCTTCATAGTTATGCGTTAAACTATCTAGGCTTATGAAATATCGGAATAACTACTACCGAAACAGAAGTTTCCGCCAGCGCCATCGTTGGTTGGCCTGGCCGATACCGGCTGTCTTACTTACCGCGGGAGTCTATTTACTATTTCTGGTTTATTCCCCCCGACTAGCTACTACCCCACTGGCTCCCTTGATCGGTGGTAGCTCCCCGCAAACCGTTGACGCTGGAGCCACCACACCGGATAACGCAGATTATATTATCATCCCTAAGATAAACCTGAATGTAGCTATTGTCACCGGCACCAACGAGGCGGCCCTACCGAAAGGAGCTTGGCACCGGTTTCCAGAACGGGGTGATCCAATCAAGGGTGGTAATTTCATTCTCTCCGCCCACCGGTTCCTACTGGGCTGGACGCCCCAGCAAACCCGGGCTAAATCGCCATTCTATAGTATCGATAAGCTGAATGTCGGTGACACTATCACGATTATCTACAAAGGTAAAACATACAGTTACCACATTACAAAAACCTACAGTGTTAAGCCAAACCAAGTCTCCATCGAAGACCCCTCCACTACCGCCAAGCTTACCCTCTATAGCTGTACCCTCAAAGGCTCAGCTGATGGTCGAAGTGTGATTGAGGCGCAGTTGTAAAAAGTCGGCCAATTACTTGCCTCGATTAATTAAAGAGGTTTAGCTGATTTCACGCATTGGGCTGATACTACAACTATATGTTGCGACACCGAATAATTAGGCATTAATCTCAGGAACATCTGAATCGTCGGTTTTAGCTTCTTTTTTACCTATCCTGCTGTCTTTAGGTTCCGACTTAGTTTTCTTATCCTCAGGCTCTTTGTATTTGGTAGCATATTGTTTGCGTGAGTTAGCAATAACAGTCTCAGCAACCTTTTGGCTGCTTTTGTCCTCTAGCAATAATGTTTCACCCGACATTGGTTCCTGGGATTGCAAGGCGGCAATCTTAATATAGAAGTTATAGGTCGGTAGATTGCCGATCTCACCCGGCTCAATATGTGGGTTAAACTGGTGAAGAAGCAGCTCCTCAGTGTCTTCACTTTTAGATCTAAACCCAATGATCGTACCAACGTTATCCAAGATGGTGTTGACCATGGTTTTGGCTTGAAGCTGTGAAACAGACTGCTGTGCCATAGTCAGAAACAGCTTGTACTTCCTGGCCTCTGAGAACAGCCCTAAAAATGACTCGCTGGCAAAGTTCTGAAACTCATCAACATAGAGGTAGAACGGTACTCGATCTTCGGCTGCAATTTCATCTCGCCGCCATGCGGCCAGTTGCAGCTTAGCTAGTACCGTAGTTCCAAACAATGTGGAGGTACTTTCACCGAGACGACCTTTAGGAAAATTGCAGATCAGGATCTTACTACTGTTTAGGATATCGTCAAAGTCTATCGTGGACTTGGCTTGTCCGAGCATACGTTTAGCTGACTCAGATCGTTCAAAACGTTCGATCCGAGTAATCGGGCCACCACTAATCTTGACTCGTTGCATATCGCCAGCCTTGCCAAGCTCCTCTTTCCAGAATCGTGTCAGGCTCTCGTCTTTGAGGCTACGGGTGACTTTCTTGCGAAAGGTTGAGTCGGTCAGCAACCGTAGAACAGTAAACAGCGTAGCGTCCTTTACGGTAAATGCGGTGTGTATGGCATTGCGCAATACTCTCTCAACCCGGTAGGCATTAGTATCTGTGTTATCGTCGAAGATTTTCTGCAGAACCGATATAACTGCTTCGGTCACCATGTCTTTGGCGTGAGCTAGTTCGCTTCCGGTTAACCCTTCGGGTAATTCAAGAAGATTGAGCCCTACCGGATAGTTGAGATCACTAGGGTTAAGGTAGATCACGTCCTTGATCCGTTCTTTAGGGATATGGCTGATTAGGTTCCGAGCCGAGTCTCCATGTGGATCTATGACTGCCACACCCTTACCAGCTCGAATATCCTGCATGATCGCATATTCAAGCATCGTAGTCTTACCGTTGCCGGTGCCGCCGACAATGTAAACGTGTCTTTCTCGCTCTGCCGCTGTTAAGCCGATCGGTGTATCACTATCGTGATGCCTGTTCATGCCCAAGACAACATCTAACTTTGTGCCGTCTTTGAGTGAAACCGTAGCTGGTAGTGTTTTACTGAGGGACTTAATAACATTCTCCGTGTTAGTCGATTCAGGATTTGGGAAGTGATAGAGATCGGATAGCTCAGAGCTAGAGATAATAGTTTGTTGGCTAAGAAGATGAGGTGATAAGGCGCGACTTTTGAATCGAGCCATTTGCCGCCCTGCAACATCAACAAAAGGCACATTAATGCTTCTCTGTGCTCGAATTGACTGGTTACTCGTGGCAAATGGTTCGAAGGCATCGACTAAAGCATTGAGTCTTTGAGTAATTTGTTCAGTATCTGGCGAAGCCACCAGTAACCGGATAGATGCTTCAAACAGATGTTGATCGAGCTTAGTCTTTATGGTTTTCCCAAGCTCTACCTCGTATGGATTACTCGAGCTTCGTTTTTCTTTGCTGCCTAGAACATATGAATCGTCTGATGTAATGATTGCACTGAAGATATTGCCAAAAAACGCCAAGATCTTAGCTATACGACCAAGGAACCAAAGCGGTGGATACCAGAATAACCAAAGAATATATCCAAGCTGGCTGCGCTGCGTCTTGAGCTCGGTGGATAGTGTTTTAGCTAAACTGATTCGACCACGAATCTCATTCATGTGGCGGAGTGATCTGCGATGAGTAGACGAGAATACTGGCGAAACAACTATCTGAGAGGCTGCTAATTCTTTGGGATCAAGTTTGGTCATCTGGCCAGTTAAGTAGCCGATAGGGTCATGCTCTTTTAACACGCTGTGGTCTTGGAGTGGTAATACAAAGTCAGCTGATAGTTTTAGATCAACCACACCAAACGCCGTACCAGACGCAATTTTAGTTAGATAATCATCAATACGTTTGATCTTTAGTCCTGGTAAGTATGAGCGTAAACTTCGCTCGGTATACTCAGCTTCGTTAAACGGTACGGCCATGACGTAGCAAACACCACCTTCATATGTCGAGACAATCTCAAAAGCGTGAGTCGTCTTAGGGGCTGCTAGCCTCTCCCAGAAGTTCTGATGACGCGACTGATTACGCAGCAAGATATGCAATTGCTCAGTTGCAAAAGCAGATTTACCGGCTTGGGCTGGAAAAGTAAGCTCTAAGAAGACCTTTGGGACTTCCTTGCCGCCAACGCCGCACTTACGAAGAATATAGCCAAGCATATTGGGGATGTTTTGGACAAACCAGACAGTGGCCATAAATATGACGTATACCGAGACAAATTCGATGAATAAGGCACCAAGTACTACGACTAATGTCATACCCGGGCCCATGTGCTGAGCTTGAGTGTAACGAGATGGACCATTTAGGAGTGAGTCTAAAAGATGAAGCATGTGGGTTCCTCTGGTAGCCCCACCCAGCACTACCTGTTGTGTATCTGAGAACATAATAACACCATTAAGACAAATTTGTTGCAAACATTTACATAGTTTCTAACCTTTTCTACAATAGCGAACCATCTCCAGTGTGAGTTTAGCATCACGTATTGTCGGACATAACTATTGACTAAATACATACATTAGTGATACATTGTATGTATTATGAGTAGCACACTTCTTAGTATTAAAACTGATGAACAAACCAAACGTGATGTTCAATCGTTCGCGAAAGAGCTTGGTGTATCGAGCACGGCTTTTGTTAATATGATTATCCGTCAAGCACTCCGTGACCGTCGTTTGGTTCTAACGACCAGTCTTGAACCAACCCCTTACCTGGAAAAATTAATACGTACAGCCGAAACAGATTATGTGGCTGGTAAGAATATTACAACTGTTGAAACTGCAGAAGAACTAGACGATCTATTTAAGAAGTTATGATAACCATCAAACTTCATAAAGATTTCCTTAAACAAGCTGCAAAACTAAAGCCAGCCCAGAAGAAGCGTTTGCAAGCAGCGCTCAAACTTTTCCAAACAGATCCGCAACATGCTGATTTATATAACCATCCATTGACCGCTGGATGGAAAGGTCACCGAAGTATCAGCTTTGGCGGTGACTGGCGAGCCCATTACAAAGCTATAGATGCACAGACTGTATATTTTGTGGCTTGCGGTACGCACAGCCAACTATACAAATAGCAGCGAGGGTTGAATGGCTTCAGTCTCAAGTGAGCTGAGCTATGACCTTTTAGATTACTTAAAATACACATCTGTTGGCTTTCTAACCGCTAGATATTGACTATATAAACCCAGCACCAAAGCCCGAGCCTGCCTAGGGCTAGCGTGGTTAACATGGGCAACCCATGAGTAAAAAGTGGCCCGGAGATCTTCTTTTTCGATGGCTCCCTTTTTATACTGCTTCAGCATGGTGCGCCAGCGTTTTTTAAAGTTCTTGAGCGTAGAGCTTCGAACCCGTATTTTGTACGGCCAGATTACATAGCCGACAAAATCGACACCAAGCCGAGCTGGAAACAGCCGAGTTTTCTTGGGATGGACGGTGAGCTGGAGTTTATCCAGCAGAAAGGCAATGATGGCTTTCTGCCACTCCTGCAACTGCCGTTTATCATCACTCACAATAACTATATCGTCCATATAGCGGACATAGCGTCGAATCTTGAGTGTCCGTTTGGCGTAGACATCAACCTCATGCAGATAGACATTAGCAAATACCTGACTGGTAAGGTTGCCAATAGGTATACCCCTTGGTCCCTGCGTATGGTAGGGGGAGTCTGGCGTAAATAAGTGGTCGTGGTCTGTACCGCTCTGGTAGGAATCGATAATAGTGTCAAGGGTACACAGCAGCAAACGATCAGTTAGCTTGCGCCTCAGGAGTTGTTTTAGCACCACGTGGTTAACACTTGCGTAGTACTTTGATACGTCGATTTTCAGCACATAAAGTGGCTGGTCGGTTTTCCATCGTAAAAAGTGTTGCATACGCCGGAGTGCCCGGTGTGTGCCTTTGAACTTTCGACAGGCATAGGAGTCATGAATAAATATAGGCTCATATTTCGCCTGTAGGACTCGGCTAACTGCGTGATGCACGATTCGGTCACGAAAATGTGGTGCATCGATCAAGCGCTTTTTGGGATCTTGGACAATAAATCTTCGGTGAGGGCGGGGTCGATACGAAAGGCCATTTAGTTCTTGGTGAAGTTCGAGCAAGTTTTCGAGTAGCGAGTAATGAAACACTACGGCATAACGTCGATATCGTTTCCCTTTAGATGCCCCTTGATAGGCAGATTTTAGGGCTTGGAGCGAGGTAAAATAGTGTTCGTACGTCGAGGCATTATTCATTCTGTATAGTATGGGGGTAGTATAGTGAAGGCGCTCATGCATATATGAGCACTAGGTAGCCGTGGTTCGTAGCTCGGCATCCTCAACTCGGACTTCTCCACCGGCTCTCCCGACGTCGTTGGCTTCATCCGCGGTGGCAATTGGAACAATGGGCCGAACTCGGGAGCTTTCACGCTCAATCTCGAGAACGCACCGTCGAATTCCAATTCGAACATTGGGTTCCGAGCTGCCCTGGCATACCATGACAAGTTAGATATTAGCCTCTTGGGGCTAATCAATGCTTTTGGTATTCGCCGTGAGCTACCTGTCGTGGGCCTTTATCCGCGTGCGACGAACATCTCTGAAGCATGCGACTTGACGATTTTTGTATTTCGCATGCTTCGCTTTATATATTTTCGGCATGGTTGGTACTATGCTTTTATGCTGGAGGGAATATAGTGGGTGCGTAATCGCTGTATAGTTGTGGTCTGCTACCGAAGACTCAGTGTGCTTCAAGACAAAACCTCGTCGCAAGCGCTCGAGGTGACTTGTCATTTTATAAAAATGCCAAGTGCAGTTGGTTCATCTTCGCCAACTTGGTGCCATATTTTCTCACCTGTAGATTGTGATTCGAGCAATGCCTTTTTTGATGTTGTGCGAAACTTCATATCTACTCCCGAGTAGCTCAGTTTCTTCTCAATATACTTATGGAGCGTTTTTTCAGTGCTGGCCAGTTCAGTAATTAGTAATACTTCAGGATAAATCTTGCCGGTATATTGCAATTCATCTGAGTCACAATGCTTTATATAGCTCGTTATCTTACGCTTTACTAGCAGGAGTTGGGCTAGGTCATCAACAAAGTCAAGGTAAAACTCTTGTGTCTTTGATGGGTCTAATGGTTTTAAGTGGGCATCGGGCAGCAGCCGTGGATAGTCATCACGTCCCGTGAGTTCTATTTTTGTATAGAAGCTAAAAGTATCAGGGTACAGCCTACGAACGGTGTTGTAGAGCTCGAAGATGCCCAGGGAATGGGCAATAAACTGCGACTTGGCCGTTTTATCTTTGTACAGGATGTTAAGCACTGTTGGCTTAAAGATATTTAAGGCTTTTAGGGCATTGATACCATTGGGAAGGATGAAGTATTCGGCGTATCGGCGATCTATACGGTAGCTGTCGTTATAGTGTCGTCCGATATAGTTCTGATTGAATAGTACTTTTAATCTATCGTTATGCGTAGCTTGATACTTATGACCTTGTGCTGATT
>CAZIBG010000029.1:0-7360 GCA_964536985.1 uncultured Candidatus Saccharibacteria bacterium
TCAAATCCTAAGCCAAGTAACGATATCAGGCCTACTACTACGATCCGTGTTGCGTTTGCAGAAATCGGTATGGTTGCTGCAGTCGCTATGATGAAGCCAAAAATACCACCGGCCCACCATGTCTTAGATCTGGCTAGTACTGCCACTATCCAGGAAAATGCTCCTAGACCGATGTACAGAAGGAGTAATAGTAGGCCGATCGGGTCCTCGACGTCGTCTATCCCCTTGCTTGGGCTAGCAACATATTCGTTATGGATTGAAGAAATAATAGCTTCCACACCGTTACTAATCCCAGCGTAGTAGTTCTCTCGCTTAAACGAAGGAGTAATATCGTCTCGGATGATTTGGCCGGATCGGGCATCGGTCAGGGCTCCTTCGAGGCCGTAGCCAGCTTCGATTCGTAGTTTACGATCATCTTTAACCACCAACAATAGTACGCCATTATTATTTGATTTTTGGCCTACGCCCCAGCCACGGGCGACCTTAATGGAGTAATCTTCGAGCGAATCACCATTAAGGGTAGGGATCATAAGCACGGCAATCTCGTTACCGGACTTAGCTTCTTCTGCTGCAATGGTTGCCGATAGTTCTGAAATCTGGGCGGGGTTCAGAGTACTGGTTTGGTCAACAACTGATGTGTCTGTCGGAGCAGGCGGTATATCGAGGGCGTAGACCGCCCCGTGACCGAAAAGAATTACAGCTGCAAGCAGTGAACCGATGAGGTACTTAAGACGTTTCATAGCTGAAACGGGACTCTATTGACCGAAGTTTACGGTTGGTGCTTTGTCGGCGCCTTGATCGGCTTGGAAGTAAGGGAACTGATCAAAGTTGAATATACCAGCAGTCACATTGGTTGGGAACTTCTGGACGCTTGAGTTATAGCCACTTGCGGCGTCGTTAAAGTCCTTTCGAGCTACGGCAATCCGGTTTTCGGTGCCTTCTAATTGAACTTGTAGATCCTGGAATGCTCCAACAGCTTTAAGTTCAGGGTAGTTTTCTGTTATTGCTAAGAGCTTACCAAGTGCTTGGCTTAGTTCGCCTTGGGCGTCTTGGTATTTCTGTAGTTGTTCGGGAGTAGCATTGCTTGGATCGATGGTGATGCTGGTTGCTTTTGAACGGGCCTCCACTACGCCAGTAAGTGTGGTTTGTTCAAAGTTAGCCGCACCTTTTACCGTACTGACAAGATTAGGGATGAGATCAGAACGGCGTTGGTACTGTGTTTGCACATTAGATAGTGACTTACGGACGTTCTCGCGCTTCCCGACGAGCCCGTTATAGCTTCCGCCAATACTTAGTAACAGAACAAGCACGATGCCAGCGATTATTGCCGGGATTTTCCATTCTTTTTTCATTGTTATTCTCCTTAGTTGAAGTATATCATGTGGCGCTAACGCAGATAGATTACATAATGCTTGTGTTAGAATACCCGCATAACAAGGATAATCATGAAAATAAAAAATGATGGTTTTACAGGAATCGAGTTTGTAATAATAATTGCGGTTCTAGGGCTAATATTCAGCGCCGGTTGGTGTGTTTGGAAGCAAGATCGCAATACATCTGCCGTAAGTTCTATCGAAAAGACTCAGACAAAAGACAGTGCGCCGACTACGGAGGAGCAAACTACACTAGAGATTCCAGAATGGGGTGTCAAACTGGTTTCCAGGTATTCAGGTCGCTTGACCTACAAGATCATTGACCAAGACGGAACATTGTCTAAGGGCGATATGGACGCTTATGATTCACGGGCAGAACTTTCATTTAAGAGTGGAGTGGTCGACGATCAAAGCTGCATGCCCGGGTTTGATCTATATAGACTTAAAGGGAGTCCTAAAACTGCTGACACCGCAGAGCTGATAGGCGGAGTTTACTATGCCAGTGACGGTGCACCTGGACCGTGCTCAAACGATCCAGAAAACCACGACGACATGGTAAAGAGCGAAGTCATAAACGACTTCTCGATGAGCAATCTCAAAGAGTTATAACTGATACAATAGGCAGATGAGAAAGTCCATAAGCGATGAATCCTGACGCCGGATTGCCACGCTATTCTTTTAAGCGGTTAGCCCACGTATCCCGCAATATTCGTATTCTGTTTGTCCAGCAATTCCTGGAAGGGTTGGTTCCAATCTATGCTTTATACCCAATTATGTTCGGAAGAGTTGGAGGATTGAGTATAGAGCAGATCGGTTTTCTGTTTGCAATCTGGTCACTGGCGTACCTAGTCTCTGAGCTGCCTAGTGGTGTCCTGGCAGACTATTGGTCCCGCAAGAACGTTATGATCTTGGGCGGGGTAGCGCGTGGGTTTGCATTCTTGATTTGGTTATTATCACCAACGTTCACCGGATATGCGGTTGGTTTTGCATTATGGGGCTTTACCATTGCATGTTCCTCTGGATCCTCGACCGCCTATTTACACAGCGAGCTAACAACTGAGGGCAAGGAGCACCAGTTTGCTAAATACCTAGGTAGATTAAAGTCGATGTACTGGGCTGGGACGTTGCTTGGATTTTTGATTGCAGCAATCTTGACGTTAAAACACTCTACGATTCTGCTGACTATAAGTATCGCTTCCTCCTTTATCTATTCTGCAGTACTGCTATTTGCCACGGAGCACCCATATGAACGACAAGATTCGTACATAAAAACACTCATTGCCGGCTTTCAGGAAGTAATGCGCTCTAAAAAGCTTCGATACTTATGCACGGTCATGTTCTCTATCTACCTTATTATTGGGGTACTTGAAGAGCTGTTCCCGCGCCTCTATGCTGGACTTGGCCTGAGTGATACTATCGTTGCGCTAATTTCGGCGTTTTGCATGAGCGTGGTAGTTCTACTTTTGGTGAAGATAGAAAGGTTCGTTAAATTTTCGTATTCTAAACAAGTTTTGATTATGAGCGCAGCACTGATCTTACTAGTTACGGGGGTAGCAATTGGAAAGTCCTACGCGGCAGTTTTGATCTTGATGTTCAATTTGGTGTATCAGTTGTTCCGTCCGGTTTTTGAGCATCATATCCAAGACGTGGCCAAGGGTAGCGAGCGTGCCACAATTGGCTCCATTCCTGGACTTATCGGCGGTTTACTTGGAGCCGGTGTTTTTGCGATACTTGGCAAGGTCTCGGCAATCACTAGTGAACGTTCGGCCATCGCCTACTATGGGATTATCTGGTTCTTCCTGATGCTTATTCTGAGTGCCTGGGGCATGAAGTTTTCTCGCAAACCAGCTAGATAACCCTTAGCATATGCAAATTGCTAGTGCTTGCATGTTTAGTTAATGAGTTTAAAATATATTGCTTAAGGACAATTATGACCGATTTTGAACGACTAGACAGAGCCCCCAACCAACCCCGAATTTCTACTTCTTTAGCTTCTCTTGCTACAGGGGCAACTACCGAGCTGCCAGCTGCCGACATTTACTATACGGCAGGCGGCGAACTGGCGATCCCGCGCGATACTATTTTGGCCCTTGCACAAAGAGTTGTGCGGGATGATCTGGCAGTGGTTCTCGTAGATATTAACGACGAACCGGTTAAACGCCCGGAGCCATTACCTATGATGCCCGGGGTCGAGTTAGACATTGCTGGATTTTCCTTAAAGATAGATGGCAAGGATTTGGATCCGCCACTTACCTATAGCGAGTTCGAAGTGCTACGCATTCTATTAGAGAATCCAGGCGTCGCCATCACGCGTGAAGAATTTTATGAAAGAGTATGGAATGACGTTACGGGTATTGCTGCAGAGAATAAGCCGCTAAATGTGTTAGTTTGCCGGCTTCGTAAGAAGCTAGGTGATCCAGCGAATAAACTCATTGAAACAGCTGTTAATGTGGGGTATCGATTCAACCCAAATGCAACCGATGATTAACACATTAGTATTTCTGTAAGCACAAGCAGTGCTACTATTGAATCATGAATATTCCACTTACAACCCCAGCCCTTTTATTTCCAGCCATCGCAATATTGATGCTTGGCTACGTTAATCGTTACGTAAGCGCGGCAGGCGTGATCCGTAGTTTCAAGAAAGATTACGATACTGGCTACGTGCACACTCAGATTGTTGGCCAGCTCAGAATACTTCGCACTCGCATAGGTTTATTACGAGTTATGATGATGATCGGCGCAGTGGCATTATTGATGGCTTGTTTGTCGATGTTCATGATTTACCAGGAGTTCACAGATCTTGGCGGACTAACATTCGGCGCCTCACTAATAGCAATGATTACCAGCACGGTGTTATCAGTGGTAGAGACTTCATTGTCCAACAAGTCATTGCTCATAGAACTGGATGATGTTTTGAATAAAGAACTTAAGAAGGGTCACCATGGCGAAGGTAAATAAAAAGAATACCAAAGCACCAAAGACCATAAGTACTACGGCAGCTAAACACGAACATAAGATCTGGCTGGGTGTAGGTGTTATTGGGCTTTTATTTGCGTACGAGACACAACAAGATTTTATCGTCATGCTGTTTGCTGCAATTACTGGCGTAGCCGTTAACAACATCAGCCGACTGAGCAAGGAATAATCTTGGCCAACTCTTTGTAGTTAGTAACCGTAACCAGTATAATAAGAAGATTATGGCAGTTAGCCAAACCGCGCCCGATCAAGAAGAGCCAGCCGTTTCGGCAAAGCTCATCAGTCCGGCCGCTCTAGGGGTGGCTGCTTTGATTACCCTCGATTTGATCAATGGTGCAACTTTTTCAAAGAACCAAACATTGGTACTTGGCTTCGTCAGTGTAATCATTGCGCTCGCAATTAGTCATTTTGCAAAATTTGCCGAGTTCGGTCGTCGTCACGCATTCTATTTATATATCTATCATTGGCTGCTTAGTTTTGCTCTGATATTTTTGGTCCCAACACTGTCCTATTACCTGTATCTATGGGTGATGTTTATGTATCTGGCAGAGTTCTTTTATCAAGCAAAAGGTGTGGCAATTAGTGCTTTTGCACTGCTCACCACCATGGTCATGGGTAGTCTGTATCAGCAGAACGGACTCGATCAGAAGATTCTGCTGCATATCGGTGCTGAGTTTGCCATCATATTAGCGGTCAACATGGTCATGACCAAGTTGGCATTCGGCAATCGTAAGAGGCGTGCCGAAATGTACAGCAAAGCCCTCCATGCCGAGGTCGAGCATAGTCGATTGGAAGCATTGATTAACTCCATGAGTGACGGTGTAATTGCTACCGACGAAAGGGGTAAGATTCTTAGCTACAATGCTGCAGCACTGGATCTACTAGATACCAACGTTACGCTCACCGGGCAGTTCATTAGCGATTACCTAAAGATTTCTGATGCCCAAGACCAGTCTGTAGACATAATGGATATCGCTCGTACCACTAGCTATCTGCAGAGGCGTAGCGATCTCAGTATGGACTACGGTGACCACGACAAGATAGCACTCGACATAAACATAAGTCGTATTGCGCGATCAACAGTGCTTGCCAAGCAGCAGGGATTTACCTTTTTGCTTCGTGACATTACCCTTCAAAAATCATTAGATGAAGAGCGTGATTTGTTTATATCCGAAGTAAGTCATGAGTTACGCACTCCGCTCACTATTGCGGAAGGAGAAATGTCTATGGCCGTACTGTTAACTGATAAGCCACAAGTTAACATAAGCGACGTTAAAAGCTCCGTCGTCAAGGCGCATGATCAGGTCATGTTCTTGGCTGATATGGTCAATGACCTTTCGGCTTTGTCGCGTGCACAACGGGACGACAAGAGCATGGAAGTCGAGACCTTTGCTGTGGCTGATGTCTTCAAGGAACTCAATGAAACCTATCATCCGCAGGCTGAAAAGAAAGGCCTGTTCATTAAAATGGATATTGACCCAAACGTGCCAGAACTAACCACATCGCGCTTGTACTTCCGTGAGATCATGCAGAATTTTATCACTAACGCTATCAAATACACCGATACAGGCGGCCTAACCATTACTGGTAAATCAGTAGACCGTGACCACATTATTATTGGGGTCACGGACACGGGCGCTGGGATCGCCAAGACCGAACAGGCCAAAGTCTACCAAAAGTTCTGGCGCTCAGAAGACCCACTTACTCGATCTACCGGTGGAACAGGACTCGGATTGTTTATCACTGCAAAGCTTGCACATCGTATTGGCGCCGAGCTCAAGCTGGATTCTAAGCTTAAAGAGGGTTCCACTTTCTCAATCGTCATGCCTATAAAAGCAGTTAAAGAAGTGGACCAGCACAACGTCGTTAAGGATGAGGTCTCTCGTATTTTCGCTTAAGAACTAATGGTTAGGAATTGGCAGGGCCGTTAGTGCTGCTAGTGTCACTTAGTTCTCGTTCAAGTCTCATCATCCGTAAGCTTATTATGCCCACGATGGCTATTATCAGAAATGCTACACTGAGCACTGTTACACTAAAGGGCAACTGCTTATCTATTGGCAGGGCGGCCGTAAAAATGAACGAACAAGATGCAATAACAAAGCCAATGGCTATGCCGCGAGTTCGGAATCGCTGACTTTGCAACTTAGCGAGATTGGCTTCCTTGAGGAAGTATAGGCCCAGAGCTAGTAGTGCCAGACTATTTATTGAATTCAGAATTTGATAGGCCATGGTGTTGGTGTATACAACGGCGATAGTATTATCGGCACGTACCAGTACGCTAGCGCTATACGGTGGGGTAAAATTGCGGTGCACCGCCTCCGCAATGCTTGCAGCAGCAATCAGAAAAACCGAAGCAGTCGCAGCGCCTTTGAGCCGAGGTTTCAAGCTAAACGCTGCCCTGATGACAATCTGCCACATAAATAGCATTGCAGCAATTTGCGTGACCTCTCCTACAAACGTCCAGGCACTAATTGTCTGCGTATCTTGCGTGAAGAGTACTGGAATACCAAAAAAGAATGTAGTTATTGTTGCACAGAGGGTGGCTAGCCCCAGTTGTAACGTAGTTGTATTGGGATGCTTGCGGTTACGGCGGAGCAGGTCGATAGATAAACTCCCCATAACAATCAACCCGATGTAGTTATGAATAATGTTAAGCGGTATCTGCATGTCTCTAGTATACACCCCTATTGTTTGTTAAATATTTAACGAAATATGCAATTGCCAGAACAGGGGTGATGTGGTACTATTTTCAGGTTACTTTTCCGAAGGATTAGAAACGAAAATATGGGCCAGTAGCTCAGCTGGTTAGAGCACCTGCCTCTTAAGCAGGGTGTCGAGGGTTCGAGTCCCTCCTGGCCCTCCAAATAAAATGCCTCAGCAAAGCTGGGGCTTTTTATTTGGCAGAGTGGGCTAGAACCCGAGACAGCAAGCACAAAGTGATTGCGTGTCGATGGTTCGGTCGACAAGCTCGCTCGCAGAAGCTTGCTTCGAGAACGGGCGCAGTCGTG
>CAZIBG010000030.1:0-6640 GCA_964536985.1 uncultured Candidatus Saccharibacteria bacterium
CCGAACTGCATAACGCCAAGCTCACCATGTACGGTGGAGATTACGATTTCTACCGTCAGCAGAAAGAGTTAGAGCAAGCATCGGCTGTGGCGCTCTACCAGCAGAATGTCGAGGAGCGTCACCATCTGACAATGGCCATTCGGGGCCAAAGAGAAAATAGTAAACATGCTCACGAACACTTTAAGTCGTCTGACAACGATAAGATGCAAAACCACTTCTTTAAGAACAAAGTAACTGTTAAGTATGGTAAGCAAGCTCGAGCTTTAGTAAAACGACTGGACCAACTAGAAGAAGTCGATCGGCCGGAGTTCACTAAAGACTACCGGATTGTACTTGGTGGCGAAGTAGATAGCGGCAAGCTAGTGCTGAGCCTAAGCGAAATCTGCAAAGGTTTTGCTAAGGCAGTGCTTAAGGATATTGACCTAGAAATTCGTGGTGGAGAGCGCATCCAGGTGCAAGGTCAGAACGGTAGCGGCAAGACTACACTCTTGACTATTGCAGCTGGTAGATCGACGCCAGATAGCGGAGAAGTAACATATGGCAACGGAATCAGTGTTGGCTACTTCTCACAGGAAGTAGATGGACTAGACCACGAAACCACAGGGCTAGAGAACTTGACGATAACTGAAGCGCAGAAGACCAATATCTTCCGCGAAGCTCGCAGCTTAGGACTAACCGACACCGACCTAAAGAAGCCAGTTAGCGAACTGTCGCGTGGCCAGCAGGCTAAGCTTGGCTTTGCAAAGTTACTGCTCAGCTCACATCACTTGCTGATCCTGGACGAGCCAACTAACCACCTGGACATTCCAACTAGAGAACAGATCGAGCAAGCACTTCAACAATACAAAGGTGCAGTCCTGTTTGCTTCTCATGACAAGTACTTTGCCCAAAAATTAAAACCTACTAAGGAACTAACACTATGAATCTACTAAAACATAATATGCGGGCTTTGTTCCGCTTCACATTTCTATCTAATGTTCAACCCTACTACGTAGTATTGGTGCTGTACTTTGCGCACATCCTGAATTCGTTCACGCTAGGAGCTAGCATCTGGGCGTTTGTTCAGATTGCCCAAGCGGTACTGGAAATTCCGACAGGAATTGTATCCGATCGTATTGGTAGAGTCGTAAGTATGCAGCTAGGTGCACTGGCCAGTCTAGCTGGGCTAGTAATCTACGCTATGTCTCCAGGATATTGGGTGCTACTTGTGGGTGCTGCGTTACAGGGCTTGAGTTTTGCCCTTTTTAGCGGCAACAACAATGCCTTAATGTACGATTCAGCCCGATCTGCTGGTGAAAAAAAAGAATTTCATAGCTTCTACGCCAGGAACAATATTGCCCTAGAAGTTGGAGGTATTCTATCGGCCGTCATCGGAACAGCACTGGCAGCTATCTCATATTCATTAGTGTTATGGATTTCGGTAGTGCCCCAGGTACTAGCTGTTCTGGTGACATATACTATGATTGAGCCTCCAAGACACTCCCCACTCACTGGTAATATGTTCAGCCATTTAGGCGATGTTTTTAGGTACTACAAAAAGAACTCCCATTTACGGATGATGAGCATCGCTTCGATTATTGGCGGAGGAGTTGGCGGAGCGGCCTGGAACATGATGCCAGCGTATTACAACCAGTATGTACCGTTGCGATATGTCGGCAGCATGCTTTCTGCCAACTATCTGTGGAGTACCATTGGCTTTAAAACCAGTGATTGGTTCATGAAACGTTTCAAGCCAGCGTCGATTATGCTATTCAGTGAAGCATATGCTCGGATTGTCTCGTTTGTAGCATTAGCTGGATCAACTGTCGCATCTCCGTTCGTCATGATGTTAGCTGGTATTACATACGGACCTAGTGATACTGCCAAACAACATCTGCTACATGAGGAGTTTACTGACGCACAACGGGCAACCATGGACTCCCTCAACTCGCTCGTCACAAGTGTTGTTTATGCCGGATTCTTGGTGCTCGTAGGTTACTTGGCTGACAATTTCAGTCCGCGAATTGCGTTGCTGGTCTGTAATATTTGTATGGTACCAGTGTTCTTCATCACTCGCGCAACTTTCAAAGCCAAGTTAAATACCACTAAGAACTAGGTTATAATTTCTAGCATGAAGAAAAATACAAGGGCGGCTATAGTATCTGTACCATTTACTACTGCTTTTGTAGTATGTGTTTTACTCTTGGTGCATTTTGTTATCGCAATGTACTACTTCGCGAATGGCATACCGAAATCATGGTACGTATTTCTCTCAGTGATCGCTTTTGTTGGGTTGCTAACCATTGGGCTGGTTGCTCGCAAAGAATATAAACGTAATTCAAGATAAAAAGGCTTCTGCCTCCGGGTTTGTTAAATACAAATTGCCGATAATCATTGTCTATTGCATAGGTACTGTACCTATGGTACAATGCATGCATAATTTAATGTGGAGATAATAATCAAATGAGCAAATCAATCAATCAAGCGCAAGCAGCAAAGAAGTCGTTACTTCAGCACTCAGTGATTATGTTGGTAGCTGTAACAACCCTACAACTATTTCTATACGCCAAGGGTAGTGCTATAGATGGTTCAGCGAATCTGGGACTAGTAATTATCGCTCTTTACTACCTCTGGTATCATTATTCTTCTCGTGATTTGCTTGCTCGTGTTCGATTCGGTCGCTTAGTAGCTCACTTAGTTGGCTTTATTATTGTGAACGTAAGCTATCACCTTCATGCGTTCATTCTTTACGTTACGAATAATCCAGCTATCCGAGGTGACAAGGACTTTTCTATTAACCCAGGTTGGTTCGGTGTACTTTTTGGCATGACCACTTTTTGGGGTATCGGACTTCTTATTCATATGATTGCCTCCATTGCCAACCGTGGCTTCGAAGAATTACCAAGAGGTTAGTATGACGACTGTCAACCAAGAACTTGTAGATGAACAGGTATTTTCATGGACAGAAATGCATAAGAAAAGCGCATTGTCTTTTGTAATTCTTAAAGCACTCTCTGAAAAACCGATGTGGTCTAAAGAAATTGAAAAATATATAGCTTCTTTAACAAATTGGAATATCAGTGAACGCGCACTATACAGGGTCCTTAATCGTATGCAGAAGCAAGGTAGTATAGAGTATACTTCCGAGGCTGCTGAACGAACCGGTGCAGAACGAAAGATTTACGCCATAACACCTGAAGGCAAAGCCTTTTTAAATGCCATACAGCTCGAACTCGGATATCTAACTAAGAAATAAAAAGAGGCTTCTGTCCTCTCGCAAACTGCTTATGACACAAGCCTCTATGCGCTTAGTATACACAAAGCGGTGTTTTTAGCTTGGGATATCTTCTAGGCTGATTCCAAGTGCCTTAGTTAGCTTCTTAACGGTGTCGAAGGTTGGTTCTTGTTCGTCACGTTCTATGCGGGCATATGTATTAATATGCACACCTGCTTTTTCGGCAAGCTCAACCTGAGTCAGCCCTGTCTTTAGACGGGCTTCTTTGAGAACGGTTCCGGTGGTTTTTTGCGCCATATCAGTAATATTGTATCAATTATAACCTTACTCGGATACTAACAGATATTGCCATCAAACTCGACCCCTGTTAATGTATAGATAGTCAAATTGATGCCGTAATGGGAGCTGCCATGACGAACGAATCGGGTGGGCAGCTGGTGGAACAACTTAAGGCCATTTCACTATGGCCAGCTGTTATTGTTGTGTCACTTTTCGCTCTTGCGATTGTAATCGGAGCAATCCTCAGGCTCATTAACTACTGGCGTAAGTACAAGCAAGAAAGCGTACTGCTAGAAGTCACTCCACCTGCTTTTCAGGATAAGGCACCAGGTGCTACTACTCAGTTATTCTCTGTACTGCATGGGCTACTAAAAACTCGATCTTTTTCTGACAGTCTGTTGCGGTATACGCCGTCGTTCTCGCTAGAGATTACCTCCACCAAAAACCTAGGTATCCGCTACCTTATTCGCACCAACAAATATAACGAAGAAGTTGTCCGCCAAGCTGTGTCGGCTTACAGTACCGATGCCAAAGTGACCACTGTGAATGACCTCGGTTTAATAGGCGGGATGACCTCCCTTCAGGTATTCAGACAAACCGATCACTTTGCTATGCCACTAGATACTAGTACTGTCATTCATGAACATGATCCGGTGTCGTACCTCACAAGCTCTATGACCAAACTAGCCGATGATGAGCAAATGGTATTCCAGCTAGTCATTACACCGGCTATTGTGTCCGAAGCAGCTGGAATAGACCGCAAGATACGCCAGGGCTATTGGTCGGGATCGAGTTTAGATAAACGGTTGTCTACCAGGAGTGTTGCCAGAATTGTATTTGCTATTATTAGATTGCCGTTTGTTATGGCGTGGGGGATGATCTACGGTTTCTTTTATAACGATCTGCCTGGGTCGATGAAGTCGAGTCGTGTTGCCAACACTGCTGGACCGGTGCCACCTGCCGAACAAGAACTTCTTGACCAGATGCATGCCAAGCTTACCCAAGATCTTTTCTATGCAGATATCCGTGCCTGTATTGTGACGCCTACCAAACAACGCAGTAAACAGCGAGCCCGTGCCTTTGCTAACTCACTCGCTACGTACTCTACGCCGAACTGGCAACGTCTCCGCTCCACTCGTAGTTACTTGCCCTTGTTTGGCTTTAAGCTTCGGATGTTTGCGTATACACATCGGCTCCCGGCATTACTTCACAAAAACTCTAATATACTTGGTTCGGCCGAACTGAGTGCCATGTACCACTTTCCACACAGCAGATCTGGCCGAACCGAGAACGTTGCCAAATCACTCAGTAAAACCTTGCCTGCACCAACATCGCTCAAGGGTACTACTAACTTAGATATAATCCTTGGGCGAAACGTCCATCAGGGTCACGTAACACCATTTGGACTTACTACTGCCGAACGTGAACGCCATATCTATGTAATCGGTGGTACTGGTAATGGCAAGACCACCATGCTGCAATACGGCATTGTGCAGGATATTCGAACCGGCAAAGGCGTCGCTATTATTGACCCGCATGGTGACATGGCGTTGACCCTACTGCGTTATATTCCAGAAGATCGCATTAAAGATGTTATCTACTTCAATCCAGATGACATAGATCATCCTCTGGCCATGAACTTACTAGAGATATTAAAAGGCCTCAAGGGTAGCGCACTAGAGCGAGAAAAAGACCGAATAACTGAGTCGGTTATTTCAGTGCTTCGTAAGATTTTCTCGGACGACGATTCTGGTGGCCACCGTATTGAGTATGTGCTTAGGAACGCTATTCAAACAGCACTTACTACTGAAGATCCGACTATATTCACCATCTTCGAGCTACTGACCAACGACATCTACCGTAAAAAGATAACTAATGCGCTTCCAGCTGGTACGCTCAAGAACTTCTGGCAGAATGAACTTGGCAAAGCTGGTGCTATGCAGCGCATCAAGATGAGCCATGGTGTCACTAGTAAGATTGGACGCTTTGAGTTTTCACCCGCTACTAAGCGAGTTATGGGGCGGGCTCAGTCTACGATAGACTTTGACGATATACTTGCCTCCGGCAAGATCCTGATCTGTAATTTCTCCAAAGGCAATCTCGGCGAAGATACCTCCGAACTATTTGGCACAGCCGTGCTAGCTAAGCTACAAATTGCAGCACTTCGCCGTGCACGAATGGAACAAGCCAAGCGCGAACCATTCTATCTGTATGTAGATGAGTTCCAGAACTTTGCCACCATGCCTTTTGTGCAGATGCTCAGCGAAGCTAGGAAATATAAACTATTTCTGACAATGGCCGAGCAGTCTACTGCCCAGCAGGACGAACAACGCTTAGTACAGATTATCTTAGCCAACGTCGGTACAGTAATTAGCTTTAGAACCGGTAGCCCCGCAGACGAACAATTGGTCTTGCCGTTATTCAAACCCTTCATTGAGGAGGGCGAAATAGCGAACCTACCAAGCTTTAACTTCTATGCACGCCTGTCGGCAATCCATTCCCAAGAACCTATGTCTGGCGAAACCCTACTACTTAAAGACGAAGGTGACGGCAAGATAGCCAAACGAGTTATGGCGTCGTCCAGGAAACTCTTTGCGTATGAGTACGGGAAGACAAAGGTGCCAAAAAGGCAGATTAAAACTGAAGCCAAGATCGCTACTGAGCCCGAAGAGGATGAGCCGCTAGACGTTTAATCATTCAGTGCATCATCCCATTCTTTCAAAATCTTTTGTAGATTCGCTTGATAATCCTCATCAAAGATTAAGTCCCCTTGCTCCTTTATCTTATGGTCTAGGTCATCTTCAGCTTTTTCTAGAATTCTTTGGATTTCACCCCAGTTTGGAAGCATAAAGTGATAAATATCATCCAGCGCTTCGTGTAAAAGCTGTAGAGTCAGAAAATCAATTTTGTATGACTTATCTTCATAGCCATAACGCGCAGAGGTAAATATCTGATCTGAAATTTCTAGAACGTTATCCCAGCTGTCTTCCTTTAGTCCATTCTCTATTAGATGGGCTTTTATATATTCCACATATCGTGGATCTAGGCCTTTGATCAGACTTCTTAAGCCGTGTCCTGTCTTGATCTTACCAGTGCTGCCCAAAATAATTGCCTTGAGTATGAGTTCGTTTGAAAAGGCAATCTGCG
>CAZIBG010000031.1:0-5283 GCA_964536985.1 uncultured Candidatus Saccharibacteria bacterium
TGGCTAGACGAAACGTACGTTAATGGAACTTTCTACGCTAGTCACCATGACCCAAACTTTAAGATAGATGAAGTCAAAGAACTGCTAAAGGATGATAATGAGGCTGACAATGCTCAGTAATATACTGCAGCGCATCCAGCCAGTTATTCCTGACTCAAAGCTATACGACGAAAGTAAGTTCTACGAGGCATTCGTTAGTGATCTAAAGAAATGCCATAGTGAATTAATCATCGAAAGTGCCTACATGACAACCAAGCGAGTGCACTACCTTTTACCCCACTTCGAGAAGCTCAAGAAAAGTCATGTCAGAGTTGTCATTAACACAAGAGATCCTGAAGAGCACGATAATTATCTTCGCGATGAAGCCAGAAGATCCCTGTCATTGCTATTAGAGATTGGAGTACAAGTTATATTTAGTGAATCCCTACACCGCAAGACGGCGATAATAGACCGGAAAATACTTTGGGAAGGATCACTGAACATTTTGTCTCAAAACAATAGTCGTGAGGTAATGCGACGAACTGAGTCGTCTACTCTAGGCTGGCAGATGGTGAGGTTCTCTGGACTAGAACAGAAGATTAATTAATGACCCGGTTCTGACGTTGCGATATTTCTAAATTAGCGAAGGGTATGTTTCATTGAAAAGTTTAAGAGTTTCTTCTCTATCGATAAACCCAAGTGCTCTAGCGGACTGGATGTCTCTTTGAGATGGTGTATCCGGAGCTAGCAGAATAGCAGCTTCTTCAAGTCTAGTTAGCATAATGGATAATTAGTTGATCAATGTGTACTAGTTTTCATCACGCATGTCATTAATAGGGCTACGTCGCAAATTAGTAATCAACGGGAGAATCGCGCTCGTGATTCCTGCGCCCACTGTTACTAGTACTAGCCTTGATACATCAATTATATTAATTCTTAGAAGTGAGAAATGTTTGGTTAAGTCTTGTGCGTTAAAAATAACAATAGAGCTAATTGTAAATTCATTACTGTATTTTGCCTGAACTATAGATGCAATAATAAACCCAAGTATTATGGCGAAAATACAGACTAGTAGAGCTAGGAGAATTGTGTAGGTGAAGTATACCTGTGCAATATCGGATCGCTTGGCCCCTATTGCCCTGAATACCGAAGTTTCCCGACGGCTATCGGCAATAATACGTCCGACAGTTCCAATCATGATAAACGTTGCAATTCCTGCGAATATTAGAACGGCGACGCCAAATATCCTGCTAAAAATTTTCTTAACACCATCAAGCGCCAAACTACTGCTTCCGAAAGGGCTTATGACAAAATACTTGCCAGATTTTTCGCAGGAATCCGATGGAGGGATTGCTCCTGAAGATAGAGTAACTAGTGTGTAATCTGGTGAGCAATTTTCTTTCTCCAGTACTTTACGAGCTGAATTGGCGTCTGGAAGCTCCATAAAATATGTAACAGGTCCATTATAAGCAGATATATTATCTTTAAGAACCGCAGCAATAGCAGGGCTTTTATCGGCGACTTCCAGCGAAGTAAACCAACTCAGTCCATTTGTGCTTATGGTGGATGACAGAATGCCGCTGAGTAGCTGCGATACACCTGTTGTGGAAGCATTCTGTTGATCCGCAGCAATCCCTATGATCCTAAATGATAGTATCTTGGACTCCGCAACAGGTTCACCAAACTGCTGGCGGAAATTAAGTTCTTTACCAGCCAAGTCTTTAGTAAAACTGGTTCGAACATCGCGAGTGGTAGCTACGCTCCCGCAAGCAGATTCAGGTAGGGCGCGGATTAGATCAGGCTTAACGTAGTCTTTGGACTTGCTGTCTTTAGCGATAGATTTTTGCTGATTTATTGCATCTGCCAACTGTTGCTGACTTGTTGAATTCCTATAGCATACCGAGAAACTTAAAGTTTTAGCTCCTTCGCGAACTTCCTTTATACGATTAAGATGCTGCTGATTTGTTGCGTTAGAGGGTAAAGGCTTTAGATGCAACAGTTGTTCTACGGCTAAGTACGGAGCTACTACAGGATAGCTTCCGTCAGCTCCAACCTCTAGAGAGGCGCCTGGTAACATAAAAGGCTTAAGTAAGTCACCACTCATTAGCCCCCATTGTGTCGAAAAGCTTGCAGTACCGGTTTGACCAAACTGATTATTCTGAATGATCGGTTTATCATATGCTTCTTTGCCATCGTTCAGTACTTGTAAATACGTGTCGCTCTGTGCGGTCAGGGGAGATGGTGGGCTGCTGTAATAGGCTTTTGCGCCATACTTCTCGCCAATTTTCTTTAGATCTGTTAGTCCACGCGGAGGATGTTTAGCAACATATTCTGCAATTGCTTGTTTGCCGGCGTCTGTATTCGGGTCTACGCTTTTAACTCTTCCTTCAGGCCCTGGATATTCGCTAAAGACTGCAGTTTCAGTGGTATTATCATATTCAATCCCAAGCTTGTTTGCCGCAGCTTTCTTTCTCGAAATTATATCTTTTTGAATTTCAACTGCCCTATCTGCTACTTTTGAGTCGTTAAAATAGTCAAATGATGATAACGCTTGAGCGCTAAGAATATATCGATCACCAAACCCTTCTTTACTAAAAGATTCAATGCTAGCGAATGCACCACGCGCAACAAATGCTCCTGCAGCAAGGCCGCTTAGAAGTAGCCCTGAAATAGCAATAGTGACAAATAATCGAACCTTTCTTGTGCGTAATTTGGTATAGGCAAGTAGTGTAGAGTCTTTGAGGTGCATCATTAGACTATAACTCCATCAAGAACTCGAATTACTCTATCTGCCCGTCGAGCTACCTTAGCATCGTGTGTCACGACAATAACTGTAGTGCCAAAGCTTTCTCTAACTTGCTCAAATAAATCAATAATTGCCGAGCCATTTGTGCTATCGAGGTTGCCGGTAGGTTCATCGGCAAGTAATATTTTAGGTTGGTTCTGTAGTGCTCGGGCAATTGCGGATCGTTGCATTTGGCCGCCTGAGAGTTCTTTTGGTAAGTGATCTATCCTATCAAGTAGGTCGACTTTCTCGGCTAGCATAGCCGAACGCTCCATGCGTTCTTTTTGCTTTGAGCGAGCAAACATAGCAGGGACTTCAATATTTGTCTGTAGCCTTAGGAACGGCTGCAGATAAAAAAACTGAAAAACAAATCCAACAGTTTTATTTCTAAATTCAGACAGCTTACTGTCACTGAGTTTACTAATGTTATGGCCATCGACGACAACATCACCCGATGTTGGTTTATCAAGACCACCCATCAACTGAAGCAGTGTACTCTTTCCGCTTCCACTTGTGCCAGTAATCGCCACAAATTCACCTTGTTTGATCGTTAGCGAGACTTTTTTTAAGGCTTCAACCCTTTGATTGCCCACTTTATAATTTTTTGTAATATCTTTAAGTTCTATAACTAATGGGCCTAACTTTACCGGGAGCTCCTTCTTAGCCTGTGGCTTATAGGCTAAAAGTGCATCTGATGCACGTTTTTTGTCTCCATTAAATAGATCTATCAACTTTTCTAATTCTAAAGCTATGTTTTCTTTTGTTTCTTCGGGCATATTGCTAACGATTATAGACGAATATTACAAGATGCGTAAGGATTATGTCTTAGCTACTTACAGTAATATATGGCTAGATCGTATTAGGTTAAACCCCAGTTAAATATAAAAGAGACTTCTGTCCTCTCGCAGATCGCTCAAGACACAAGCCTCATAGAAATTCAGTAAGAGTGATTAGATAGGAAATTCAAACTAATAATTGCGTTAATTAGACAAAAGATTCTGACATTACAATATAGGGGATATAGGATCCAAACTATTTTAACAGAGAGAAACTTGCAAAATGAACGAAATATCGCAAAATTAACAAAAAAATTGAACTTTATTACAGATTGAAAACGTAAAATACTATTTGGCTAGCCAAAGAGGCCAATTATGGAACTTTTTATTCCACCGAGCATGACCCTAACTTTAACACAGAAGAAGTCAAAGAACTGCTCAAGGAAGATCCAGAGGCAGACAATGTTCGGTAATATTCTGTACCGCATCCAACCAGCTGTTTCTGAATCAAAGCTGTACGACGAAAACAAGTTCTACGAGGCATTTGTTCGAGACCTTAAGAAATGCCACAGCGAACTAATTATCGAAAGCGCCTATATGACAACCAGAAGAGTCCACTACCTTTTGCCCTACCTTGAGAAGCTCAAGAAGAACCACGTCAGAGTAGTTATTAACACCAGAGATCCCGAGGAGCATGATAACTTTCTACGTGAGGAAGCTAGAAGAGCCCTGTCGTTGCTACTAGAAATAGGCGTTCAAGTTATTTTTAGTGAATCTCTGCACCGCAAGACTGCAATAATAGACCGGAAAATTCTATGGGAAGGATCACTAAACATACTCTCTCAGAACAATAGCTGTGAGGTTATGCGACGAACTGAGTCGATCGAACTTGGCTGGCAGATGGTGAGATTTTCTGGGTTAGATCACAAGATAGGATAAATTGTTGACATAAGTCAATGGTTATGCTAATATAATCACAACTTAACGGAGTTCGTAAATAAATGATAGATCTAATCAACAGCTAAAGATGTCACGCTAACGGCGTAGCTTTGCTATTGATTTGATTTGATTTCATTACTTAACTTCTGAAAACCGAGCGTGCGTGACATTTGTCTGCCTGCTCGGTTTTTTGATTGGAGATAAAGTAATGGCATTTAACTTACGTCATATATACAAGTCTTTCCCGAATAAGTCTGTTCTAGAAGATATTAGCTTGAGTATTAGCCCTCGTGAAGTTGTTGCTTTAATTGGCGCCAACGGAGCTGGTAAAACTACTCTGCTAGAGATTCTTCGGCAAGAGCTACAACCCGACTCTGGAAATGTTCAAACTTCTGGTGCAATTGGTTTTGTTCCACAAGAAGCGATCTTAGGGAAAACAATTCAACAAAGTTTTTCGGCAACGACCGAGTCGTGGCAGATAAACTACGCCCTAGAACTAGTGGGTCTGGGAGACAAAGAACTGGACACACCCGTATCTACGTTAAGCGGGGGTCAGAAAACTCGGTTAGCTTTTGCGACCGTGCTAGCACAAGATCCGGAACCATCTTTGCTGTTGTTGGACGAACCAACAAACAACTTAGATGCCGACGGACTCGTTTGGCTGGCGGACTTTGTACGCACTTTCGATGGTGCCGTGCTACTAGTTAGTCACGACCGTGAGTTTGTTAACAAGACGGCCACTAAGATTGCCGAACTGCATAACGCCAAGCTCACCATGTACGGTGGAGATTACGATTTCTACCG
>CAZIBG010000032.1:0-4929 GCA_964536985.1 uncultured Candidatus Saccharibacteria bacterium
TTAGTTCTGGACCAGCAACAATTACTGAACGACCAGAGTAGTCAACACGCTTACCAAGAAGGTTCTGGCGGAAACGACCCTGCTTACCCTTGAGCATATCGCTTAGGGACTTGAGGCGTCGGCGTTGACCAGTAGCGGCAACAGCGCGGCCAGATCGAGCATTGTTGTTGTCGATCAATGCGTCAACAGCTTCCTGAAGCATGCGCTGCTCGTTGCGGCGAATAACTTCTGGGGCATTGAGGTCGATAAGCTTCTTAAGACGGTTGTTACGGTTAATAACACGTCGGTAAAGGTCGTTAAGGTCGCTGGTAGCAAATCGTCCACCAGTTAGCTGTACCATTGGGCGAAGATCCGGAGGGATGACTGGCAAGACACTTACACAAAGGCTGCCTGGAGCAATTCCAGCGCGGTGCATGCTCTCTAGCAAGCGAAGTCGCTTCATGAGCTTCTTCTTACGCATACCCTTAGCTTCGTCAGTTTCTTTGGTTAGTTTCTCGATGAGTTCACCAAGGTCAACAGCTTCAAGGAGATCCTTAAGTGCTGTTCCACCCATGCCAACAGTGATGAGTGCACGGAATTCGCTTGGCAATTCGCGGAAGTCAGTTTCGCTGATTAGTGCTAGTGGAGCAAGTGCTTCAAGCTGAGCCTTAACCTGGTCGTAGCTGATAGCAAGTTCTTCTAGTTCTTTGGTTTGGAGTTCGGCAAGTGCTTTAACGTTGGCATCTTCTGCTTTTGCTTCGTTTTCGAATCGAAGACGAATAGCTTCTTTTGCAGCGTTAAATTCTGCTTCTCGGTCGGAAAGCATTTGGTCGCGCTTTTCGATGTCGACAGTCTTGATGATATAGCTTGCAAAGTATGCAATGCGCTCAAGATTCTTAACAGTTAGGCCGAGTACAAGACCCATAGCACTTGGAGTTCCACGGAGGAACCAGATGTGTGCAACAGGGCTGGCAAGCGTAATATGAGCCATACGTTCACGTCGAACGATGCTCTTGGTGACTACTTCGCCGTTCTTGTCGACAGCAGCTTCGCGGGAGCGAACACCCTTGTATTTAGCGTCATGTGGGCTGATATCTTTTACCGGTCCAAAGATCCGTTCACAGAACAAACCATCCCGCTCAGGTTTCTGAGTTCGATAGTTAATTGTTTCTGGCTTGGTTACTTCACCGTGTGACCATTCAAGAATATCTGCTGGGCTAGCAACTGCTAGTCGAACAGCATCAAAATCTGCAATGTTAGTACCTGTTGAGTAGCGTCGCATTATTTTGCCTCCTTCTGGTTGTCAATTGCATTAATTTCGGCTTCTTGTAGTTCCTCTACTGCTGCATCCTGAGTTGCATCGTCATCATCATCGCTGGTTAGTGTTGCACTGTCATCACTTGCAACTGCATCATCGATATCTAAGATGCTGAATTCATCAGCAACGGCATCCATGGTTACATCGATGTCGGAAATGCTTGGTTCTGGCACATCAACGGTAGACATGTGCGCACCATCGTCTTTAATGCTTTGGGCTAGAACATCTTCGGCGTCAATAAGATCACCGGAGCCACCAATTAGGTCAACCTTAAGGTTGAGTCCCTGGAGTTCCTTAACAAGCACGTTGAAGCTTTCTGGAACCTTAGGACCGACAATTTCGGTACCCTTGATGATAGATTCGTAAGCCTTAGATCGTCCGTAAACGTCGTCAGACTTGATGGTGAGCATTTCCTGGAGCGTATTACTTGCGCCATAAGCTTCCAGTGCCCATACTTCCATTTCTCCAAATCGCTGACCACCGTTTTGAGCCTTACCACCGAGTGGCTGCTGAGTAACCATAGTGTATGGTCCAGTAGAACGAGCGTGGATCTTGTCGGCGATCATGTGGTTCAGCTTGATCATGTACATGCTACCAACAGTAGTTCGCTCACTGAATGGTTCGCCAGTGCGACCATCAAATAGTTGCTGCTTACCGTCACGTGGTAGGCCAGCTTCTTCTAGAAGGTCCTGGATCTTAGGAATTGGTACACCGTCGAATGATGGAGTAGCAACCTTCATACCAAGGGCTTTTGCAGCCATACCAAGGTGAGTTTCGAACAATTGTCCGACGTTCATACGGCTTGGAATACCAAGCGGGTTAAGTACGATGTCTACAGGAGTGCCGTCAGCGGTAAATGGCATGTCTTCAACTGGTAGAATTCGGGCAATAACACCCTTGTTACCGTGACGACCACCAAGCTTATCTCCAACAGAGATCTTTCGCATCTGAGCTACAAAGATCTGGATCTGCATAATGACGCCAGCCTTAAGTTCATGACCGTTTTCACGGCTGAAGACCTTAACGCCAACAACTTTACCGTGCTTACCGTTACTCATGCGCTGTGATGTATCACGTACTTCTTTGGCTTTTTCACCGAAGATAGCGCGGAGTAGTCGTTCTTCGCTGCTTAGTTCTTGTTCACCCTTTGGAGTAATCTTACCGACAAGAATGTCGCCAGGATGTACTTCGGCACCGATTCGGACAATACCATCTTCGTCGAGGTGACGAAGTGCTTCTTCGGAAACGTTAGGGATGTCTTGGGTAACAACTTCAGGGCCTAACTTTGTTTCACGAACTTCGGTCATGTAATCGACGATGTGAATACTTGTTAGGGTGTCATCTTCTACCATTTTGCGGCTAAGGATGATTGCATCTTCGAAGTTATAACCATTCCATGGCATAAATGCGACGGTTAGGTCTTTACCGAGTGCAAGTTCACCCTTCTGGACTGACATACCTTCGATAAGTACATCACCAGCTGCAACTTTGTCGCCAGAATTAACTACAACTCGTTGGTTGATGCTGGTTCCTTCATTAGAACGAATAAAGTGAAGGGGTTCGTATGTCTTGCTACTGGTACCGTATTTAACTGTTACGCTGTCGCCTGAAGCCTTAATAACTTCTCCAGCGGCTTCTGCAAGAACAACCTGTCCGGAGTTGCGTGCAACATCACCTTCCATGCCTGTTCCAACAATAGGGCTTGCTGGCTTAATAAGTGGAACGGCCTGACGCTGCTGGTTACTACCCATCAAACTTCGGTAAACGTAGTTCTTTTCGATGAATGGAATAAGTGCAGCTGAAGATCCAATGATCTGTCGGCGAGAAGCATCAACGTGTGTTACTTCGTCGGCATCGACTTCACCTGCTACCAGGCTCTTTCGAGCTGAAACTCGTTCGTTGGCAAACGCACCTTTAGCGTCTAGCTCTTCGTCGGAGCTTGCAATTACGGCACCTTCTTCGGCAGAAGCATCAAGATATTCGATTTCAGTGGTTACTTTACCTTTAACAACCTTTAGATAAGGAGTCTCGATAAAACCGTAGTCGTTGATGCGGGCATAGCTAGCAAGGTTAAGCACCAAGCCGATGTTGGCACCTTCTGGGGTTTCTACAGCACAGATACGGCCATAGTGAGTTGCGTGAGCATCACGAACCTCAAAACCAGCGCGTTCGCGTGAAAGTCCACCAGGACCCATAGAACTAAGGCGACGCTTGTGAGCGAGCTCAGATAGTGGGTTAATCTGGTCCATGAACTGGCTCAGCTGTGAGCTTGCAAAGAATTCACGTACAGCAGCCACAATAGGTCGAGCGTTGATTAACTGAGCTGGTGTAACAGTCTCGATTTCACTCATGCTCATACGATCTTTAGTATTTCGTTCCATTCGGAGAAGACCAATACGGAATTGTCGCTGAACAAGTTCGCCAACTAGTTTCACGCGTCGGTTTGCAAGGCTGTCAATGTCGTCAGCTGGTTCTTGTGTGTTAGTTAGACGGATGATTTCGGCAATGATTGCAGTAAGATCTTCAAGACGCATAATGCGGTTTTCTTGAGTGTTCGGTAGGTCGATGTTAAGTCGTTTGTTGAGCTTGTAGCGACCAACACGGCTAAAGTCAAAGCGCTTGAAGTTGTAGAACATGTTCTCGAGTAGGCTACGAGCGTTATCTACAGTTGCAAGGTCACCTGGGCGGAGGCGGCGATATACTTCGATGAGTGCGTCGTTGACGCCACGGCTTGGATCTTTGTCTAGAGTAGCCTGGACGTAGCTGATTTTGCCGGTGTCAACATGGGCAAACGTTTCTTTAATTTTTGCTTCGTTCATGCCAAGAGCACGAAGGAGTGTAGTTACGGTAATCTTGCGCTTGCGATCAATTTTTACATACAGGGCACCGTTTGCTGCGGTTTCGAATTCGAGCCACGCACCACGGCCAGGAATAACTTTTGCGCCATACTTTCGTGTAGCACCACTGTTATCGGCTGTGAAGAATACACCAGCAGAACGGATCAACTGGCTAACAACAACTCGCTCGGCACCGTTAATAACGAATGTTCCGCGCTCGGTCATCCATGGGTAGTCACCAAGGTAGATTTCTTGTTCTTTAACTTCGCCAGTAACTTTGTTGGTTAGTACTACAGTTGCCTTTAGAGGAGCTTCGTAGCTTACGTTGTTTTCGCGGGCTTCGACTTCAGTAGTCTTTGGATCTTCAAAGCGATAATCTTTGAAGGCTAGAGTCAGTTTGGTTCCGGTGTAGTCATCAATTGGGCTAATCTCGGCTAGTAATTCGCCAAGTCCTTCCTTGATGAGCCAGTCCCAAGACCGATTCTGGTGATCAACCAAATTTGGTAGATCAATAATATCTTTAGTATTAGTAAAATAAACTCGTTTGTCGTCGACGACTTTGACGCTTTTTGCCATACGCTTAAAATGCTCCGCTCTGCTTTTTAGCTATTGATAAAATTGATTTAGATGAGATTGTTCTCTATTTTGTATCTGTTTTGATCTGTGCGCGCGAAGATTCTCTAAGGGGTCACCTGCATGAAAGTATTATTTTTGATACCACAGCAGTGCCGACTTACTCTACTTCTTAGTACCTAGTTTGCCTGTATTGGCCTTACTTGTCAATAGTCTTACAGC
>CAZIBG010000033.1:0-4608 GCA_964536985.1 uncultured Candidatus Saccharibacteria bacterium
TGGTAGCGGGGGCAGGACTCGAACCTGCGACCTTGTGGTTATGAGCCACACGAGCTGCCACTGCTCTACCCCGCGATATAGGGCTCATATGAGCGATTGACTCACGATGAGCTGGCATTGCTGCTACACGCGTTAGTGCGTAAAGCAACCTATAGAGTACTAAACAGGGGTCGATATGTCAACAGAGAAGCAGGGGTTACGTTTAACCTGTTAAGAGCATATAATAACACCATGGAAGAGACAGCAGGGCAAAAAGCTTTAGAACAGATGCTACAGAAGCATCCCATACGCAGCCTTAAGAAGAGTTGGCCGCTGCTGTATCAGGGAGAGGTACCTCGAACCGCCTATGTAGTTAAGTCGGGAATTGTAAAGGTTTACGATATCAATACCAGTGGAGAAGAGAAGGTAATAAACTTTACGGATCACCTGGGATTCATGCCCGTGGAATGGATGTTCGGCAAGTCGCCGGTGTCGCTGTATTACGCTGATGCCTTTACCGATTGCGAAGTATATGCAGTTCCACGACAGGCCCTGGTTGAATTTTTAACATCCAATCAAGAGATCCTGAACTTTACCCTAGACCGCTACGTTAATTTATATGTAGGAGCTACGCTGCATATATCGGCATTGGAGCAGACTAAGGCCTCAGAAAAACTGCTTCGCATTTTGCAGTGGTTGTCGCTACGATTTGGCCGAGAAATCAAGCCAAATATCTTTAAGATTGATATTCGGTTAACGCACCAAGACCTGGCCCATATGATAGGTGTCACCAGGGAGACAACAGCAGTAGAGCTTGGTAAATTGCGTAAGCAAAAAGTTATTAGTTATCAGAATCAGCGCTACATTTTAGATACAGACAAAATGCACCAGATACTTGGTGAAGACGAATTTAAGGCTCTAACAATCTAGCTCTGTTTATTTTTGAGAGTGTCGTTAACGACACGGACAAGTTCTTTTGGCGAGGCCCAGGCTTTTAGCATGTAGCGGTGTGCGCCAAGCTTGAAAGCGGCGTCTATATCTTTTTGGACGTCATAGTTACTAAAGACAATTATCTTGATCTTAGGGTAATTGGTGGTGGGCTGGAGGTTTTCCAGGAATTCAACGCCGTCCATCTCAGGCATTCGAAGATCTAATAAAATCAAGTCAGGTGCTTTTTTCTTTATAGCTTCCAAAGCTTGCAGGCCATTGCTTGTAGAGGTCACGGTGTGGCCCTGTTTGTTCAGTATAATTGTGTACGCTTCGTTCAAAGATGCTTCATCTTCGACGATCAATATTTTTGCCATGGTTTGCTCTCTATAAGTTACGCCTAATCATCCCGTACATAACCGTTAATTTTAGTAAGATTTCTTACATTTTTAATGGTTGCTAATGTTTAGGAAGGTGAACTGTAAAGGTAGATCCTACTCCTACGTCAGATGTGACGTCGATATGGCCACCATGTAAGGTGACTATTTGTTTTACGAGGTATAGGCCAATCCCATTACCGCCAGCTTCGACTGACATTTTGTTATCTATACGAGAAAACTTCTGGAATAAGCGGTGCATATCTTTTTCGTCGATGCCTATTCCTGAATCAGAAACAGAGATAATAGCTTCGTCTTCATCATCTTTGATGCTTATCTTAATTTCCGAATTTGTAGGAGAATATTTGCTGGCGTTGCTAAGTAGGTTGTCGATAGCCATAGCCAAATAGTGCTTATCAGCAAAAAGGAGAATTGGTTTGGCGCGGCGGAACTGGACCTTTTGACTGCGCGATAGGACTGATTGAGCATGCTCGGCAATGGCGTCGCGGACAATTTTAGTAAGGTCCAACTGTTCCTTTTGTAGCACCAGTCTGCCTGAGTCGGCCCGGGTAACGTGAAGGATCTGGTTAATAATTTCTAACTGTCGTTCGTTGCTGGTATAGGCCTTTTGTAGCATTCTTTTTTGTTCCAGAGGCACTTTCCCGGCGTAGCCCTCTAGAACCATCCCAATGAACTGTTTCACGCTAGTGGCTGGAGTTCGGAGCTGATGAGATGCCAAGGATATAAGGCTATCTTTAGCTTCTTGGACTTCCATATTCTTCTCGGTTGCAATGGAGCGAGCACGACTGATCATAATAATTAGCAGAAGCCCGGACAACATAACACTAAAGATTAAGCCGCTATATAGAATGATTCTTGGCTGGTTTCGTTGGGCTCCGGTTGCGACGTTATTGTTGACGTGCCCGACCAATGTCCAGTTGTTATTGCCTAGGCTAATAGTTGTTTCATCCATGGTAATACCTTTTTGGGCTACCAGATCCTTATATCCAGCAGATTCATAGATTATGTTTTGATCTGTTTTTTTTGTCCCGTCGTAAACTCGTGCCGCGGAATCTTTGGTTAGGCTTTTTCCAAACAGTCCTTCTATTAGCTCTTGGCTACGGACGCCCGCCGATACAAATCCAAGTAGTGCCGCACGACGTTCAGCAACGGTTCCGATGGCCGCATTAGGTGCATAAACGGGGACATATATGATGAATCCTGGCTGAGAATCCTTATTGTTCTTGTCGGATATCAAAACTAAACGGCTGGTTATGCTGACCTGGCCCGTATCTCGAGCCCACATCATGGTTCGCTGCCGTATCGGTTCACTTGATACATCAAAACCGGTTAAAGCGGTGTTTTCCGGTGTGGTTGGCTCGATGAACCTAACGGGGTAATACGTCTCCTTTTGGTCGGTAGGAACGATGGCGTAGTCAGGTCTGGTGTCGAGTTTCCGGGCTTGTTCGTATGTGCCAAGCTCAGCAATAGGCACGGCTTCGGTGTAGACAATAGCCTGAATGCCAGGATAGCGGTTTTGGGCATCGAGGTTTGTAATGTAGCGGCGCCATGATTCTTTTGTGACATTACCATCCATTGCTTGGAACAAGCCAGCTGCTCCATTTAAGGCTTCGCTGTAAACACTAACTTTGGTGGTTACAATGTCGCGAGTTCCTTTTATTCCCGCCGAAAGAGTGGTTTTGATATCTTGGCTAAGATCCTGGCGAGCTGAAATCCAGACCCAGAAGGTGACGGTTACCGACGAACAAAGCACCAGTACGGCGGCCACCATATAGGATTTGATAGAAGGGGATGACATTCCCGAATTATTTGAATTGTCTTTCATAGCTTTCTTTATGACCCCAGTATATCGGCCAGTTTAAGAGGACTTAGTTAGAAATATTACAAAAGACGGATAAAGATCCTTACAGATTGAATTGATGCAAGGACGTAGTATAGCTATGTGAAGCATGAAAAGTAACACAACAAGAGGGGGAAGATATGAGACAAGCAGTACTAGACAAGAAGATTCACAACTTTTTGGCTCGTAAAGAGCAGCAGTATCCTGATCTCCATCGTTCAGTTACCGATCTTACCGATGACTTTGTAAGACAGAGTAGGGGTGCATCACTGATCCAAGTTAGTCAGGACAGCGACGACCTAGTGTCCGGCGGAAGTAGCTCGCGAACACGTTTGTCATCGATGCGTTATGCAGCGCTTTAAATAACAAGCAAAACAAATTAAAGGAGTGAAAATGAATATTATAATGTGGATTATTTTTGGTGCATTAGCGGGATGGATAGCATCCATGGTTATGAACACTAACGAAGAGCAAGGCGCCTTCGCTAATATAATTGTAGGTATTATTGGTGCTATGATTGGTGGATTTATTGCTCGTCAACTTGGGGGCAATGGCGTCACTGGCTTTAATTTGATGAGTCTAGTTGTCGCAATCTTGGGAGCAATGGTGCTGATTGCAGTTTATAAAGCATTCAACGGCCGCAGAGTGTAATACTAGATTTGCGAGATTAAAAAAGACCCTGGTTTCCCAGGGTCTTTTTAGTGGACTGGTAATTGCTTACCAGCTGCGCTGACGGAATGATCCGCCGTTGCCACCACCATTGCCGCCACCGTTGCCACCGCCGAAATCACGACGAGGTCGATCTTCCTTTGGTCGAGCTTCGTTGACTGTAATAGCTCGTCCACCGATTTCAGAGTTGTGAAGAGCCTTTTCAGCTGCTTTACCTTCTTCGTCGTTTTCGAACTCTACAAATCCAAAGCCCTTGCTACGGCCGGTCTCACGGTCTTTGACCACAACAGCTGATGCAACTGTTCCGTGTTCGCCAAAGATCTGAGCCATTTCTTCATCAGTGGTTGCGAAAGGCAAGCCACCTACAAATAGTTTGTACATGTAATAGTTATTTCCTTGTTTTTAACCGCTAGGTCGACCAAACCTTATACGTTTCTCTGCCATCGATTTCGATCTGTTACTAGTGGTTTTTACCAAGAAACATCTACTTCGAACTTTTGCTGCTTATTGCTAAGCCTGCGCGCATTGACCGATAAGAACCTGCACCGTCATTAAACCACGAAACGGAGTAATATCAAAGTCTATTTATAAGATACTTGACAAATACACAAACTCATGTATAATGATAGTTAGTTTGAATGATTGTAAAAGATCTGAAAAACAAAAATATAAACATAAAAAAGAGGGCAATAAATAGCATGAAGTTAAGCAATTTACTAGCTTACGAACTGTTACCAACGAATGATACAAATATTGTAGAATTCGACGATATTCTTAGCTAATAAGGATAAACAA
>CAZIBG010000034.1:0-4598 GCA_964536985.1 uncultured Candidatus Saccharibacteria bacterium
CAAAGAAAGATAAGAACAGGCTCATGATCATAAATAGTAAAGACAACCCAAAGGCTATTTCGCCTCCGCTTTGTTTCTCTGCGAAAATCAAAAACATTGACAGGCAAGCAGCCAATAACGCTATTGCACCGATCTCCAACATATAGCGAGAAAGTTCAATTCGTTTTTGCAGGATCTTAAGCTGAGAAACAACATTAACACGTTTGTACCCTGTGTCGTAATCTTTCTTCAGAGCTCTAATTACGCTTGCGGTTCCGAGATACCGGTTGATGTATCCTAGCATCAAAATGGCAATAGCTGGAAATAATAATGCTGGTGTGGTGATAGGTATATTCATGTCTGCATTAATCATACCAAATTACCGGTCATGCCCCTCGTGATCCAGATCATAGACAGTTAGTGTTACATGCTATATTTATAGCGTGAATGAAGATATAAAAAACAAAGTCAGGAAGTTTTTTAGCTCATACCCGTCTCATAAAGCGACAAAGGGTAAGGTTATCATTCAAGCTGGTGACAATCCTACCGGAGTAATCTTCCTTACCAAGGGTCATGTTCATCAGTACGATATCGCCAGCAACGGCGAACAGATTGTGGTTAATGTATTTAAACCACCAGCATTTTTCCCTATGTCATGGGCAATTAATAAAACACAAAACGAATACTTCTTTGAAGCAACCTTAAATATAGAGTACCACCTTGCACCAGCAGAGGATGCCGTGCAGTTCCTGCACGATAATCAAGATGTTACATTAGATCTTTTAGCACGAGTGTACTCTGGCACAGACGGATTATTACGTCGGATGGCACACCTTATGGGTGGGAGTGCTCGCACTCGGTTGTTATTTGAACTACGTGTACAAGCCATGCGCTTTGGCAAACCAACTAGCAACGGTTCAATCTTGATTAGTATGAATGAGCATGATCTAGCCTCACGAGCTGGCCTAACTCGCGAAACGGTTAGCCGTGAGCTCAGTAGCTTAAAGAACATTATTACCGTAAGCCGAGATGGGTTTCTGGTTAAAGAGCTGTCATTACTCGAAGAAGAGCTAGGCCGAGAGCTTTAACAGGAGAACTTGTCGTCAACAGAGCAGGGACGATTCAGAAATTCTTTGCTCGGGGTTAACTCTCCCGGTTCGCTGCCAGAGGTAATATAGTTGTTGATATCGTAGATCTCGCCGGGGTTATTCCAAACTGTGTGTTCTTGTTCCCAGTCGTTATACCCGATGCTTAGTTCCTTAACCGAGATACCTTGTTTGGCTAACTCTTGACCAGTTTTACGGCCCAACATACAGGCCGAGGAGTAGCAGTAGACAATTGCATAACTGCGTCTATCTTTCTTGCCATCCTCTAGCGCCATCCGGAATTTGTCTACAGCTTCTTTGCTGCCGTCGAACGGAATATTGATTGCTCCTTTAATATGAGCTCGTTGGTAATCTTCGGGAGCTCGAACGTCTACCAATACAAAATCTACCTGACCTTTATCCATGTTTAACCGCATAGTATGCGGGCTGACTAGCGTTGCCGTTTCGCTAAAGTAATAATCCTTTCGTAAGTCTTCGACTGACTTTAGGTCAGTTCGCATATCACGCTTGGTAAGCTCCGACTCGAGATGTGCTACCTTTGTGTCATATCGCTGGATAATAAGTATCTGGCTTATGGCAAGTAGCACCGCCACAGCTATTAGAATAATTGATCGATTATTGATTTTGTTAATCTTTGTCATTAATGCTCCTTCTATTCAACTCAGTATATGCATTTCCACCCGCAAACACTGTGATCTCGATCATAGCCAGTATCTATAAATCTTTGTAGGTTTAGATAAGATAGAGTCAAAGCATCTTAGCCCGCCGACCTACTCAGTACCACATTCAACCGTGTGCTGGGTCTAGTTCGCAGAATGCAATCGTCGTTTAGGTGTGATCCTGGGTAAGACTTAAAACTGCTCATCTAGTCAATAGTCAAAGTCGTCAGTTTTGATACTGATATTTGTATATCTACATAGCTTGCATCAAGCTCTCGTTTCACTAGGTTCTCGACGTGTTTCCGAAGCTTATCCGATTCACTTATAAACAATACTACTGGATGGGGTTTGTTTTGGTGCTTCTGCCATATTTCAAGTTCGGCGAAGGTTACAAAGCGACGTATGGCTTTTCGGAGCGTCCAAAAGCTCATATTGTCTTCTAGGTAGTCGAGAAAGTACGACTTGTCGCTTTGGCTGTCAATTAGGAGGGCATCGGGTCTCATCTTAGGAACATACGACTTATTCATAAGCTCTGTCTTGCTGTAAAACTTAAAGCGGTCTGGATAGGTCTGTTTAATGGTGATGTAGGCCTTAAAGACGTTGAGTCGATGCTGGATGCGACTATCATTGGCACGCTTGTCTTGGTAGATACTTCGCAGTGCTGATTCCTGGGCATAGGGTTGCTGGCGTAAGTACTTCACCCCATCCGTAGATAGGAAGTAGGTTGCTGGCTTTCCCTGAATCTTATAGCTACTGTCATAGTTCATACCTACATAGCCTTGATCTACTAGTATCTTTAGACGGTTAGATATAACACGGGTATGCTTGGCTTGTTGGTTCTCGGTTAGTAGTGAGGCAGTAGTAAAGCGGAATTTATAGAGCGTGTTTAGGATGGCAAGTTGATGAGTATTTAATGGTCGGCGGTATTTAGGTAATTTGGTTGTCATTGCTTTCTCTATACGTAGTATAGAGTATATACAACAATAGTAGTTATTCGTAACAGATACAAAATATGCATATAGGTATCCTAGCGAAAAGATATCCACAGTTTTAGTGAATTTAGTGTCATTATGTTCTTGAACTAACCGTCCACGGTTAGTATAATTAACCGTGTAAGGTTAGTTATGAATCAGATAGAGGGTACAAATAAACTGATCAAGGATACTTCCATAGAGGAGCTGCAATTCATATTGCAAGCTGACAGCCCACGAGAAGTAACCTATATCGATGCTCAGGCCATAGCTCGTGATCTGATTACTCTGTATGAAGTATTGGCGGAAGATAATGAATAGTAAAGAAAGTAATGTCGTTATCCTCGCCCGGGTATCTAGCAAGGCTCAGGAGGACGAAGGCTACTCACTCGATTCACAACTAAAGCTGCTGATGGGCTACTGCGAACAACGAGAGTTAAACATTATAAAGATATTTAAGATCGCTGAAACAGCTTCTAAGGAGCAAAGCCGGAAGGTCTTTCATGAGCTGTTGCAATATTTAAAAACTGGTGCGGTATTTCATTTGGCGGTCGAGAAGACTGATCGGCTTACTAGAAACTTCCGCGATGCAGTTGCTATAGACGAATGGCTAGAACAAGATGGACGGAGGCGGCTGCATGCCGTAAAAGAGAGCTTACTGCTACATAAAGAAGCCCGGTCCGATGTGAAGTTTATGTGGAATATTCACTTATCTGTTGCTAAGAAATACTCCGACAACCTACGAGAAGAAGCTATGAAAGGCTGGACGGAAAAGCTAGCCCAAGGGTGGCTACCTGCACCTCCTCCACCGGGCTATATGACGGTGAGTATTAGCGGCAAGAAGATTCACCAGCCAGACCCCACTACCAAGGCACTCATCTGCCGAGCTTTTGAAATGTACCTAGAGCCAAATCATTCTATTCAGACGATATGTACTGAGCTAAACAATATGGGGCTTCGCACTAGCAAAGGCCGACCGTTTAGTAAAAGCTATACCCAAAAGATACTAACCAACCCGTTCTATATTGGAATAAACAGGTTTAACGGCAAAGATTATCCGGGTGCTCAGGAGTTGATCATCACTAAAGAACTATTCGACCGCGTTCAGCTAAAGATGCGTCGTAAACTAAGCTGTAAATATAGGACGCATAACCCAGTTTTCAAGAATATCATCCGCTGCAGTACCTGTAACAAGATGGTTACCTGGCAACTCCAAAAAGGACGCTACTATGGGGCATGTCAGCGACGAACGGCTGCTTGTAAGCAAAACACATTACTGCGGGAAGATCGGTTGGAAGTTCAAGTAAGTGGAATGCTCAAAGGATTAGTTTCACCAAGGTCAGACGTTATCGAGTGGTTGGCAGCTGCTATGCAACGCAAACATCAGGACGAAGTCGATGCCAACCAGCAGCTGATCAACTCTATTCAGATTCAGATCAACCGCGTCCACCATATGGATAGCAACCTGTATGATGACAAACTGGCAGGTGAAATTAGCCAATCCATATATGCCCAGAAGCATCAGGCATTTACCGATCAACTTCGCGCATTAGAAGACAAGCTCAATAAAGTAGACAGCACTATCGGAGCGTCACTAGAGCAACGTCTAGTACTTCTGGAGCTCAGTCAGAGGGCGGCCGATATATATAGCCGGAAGACGCCCGAGAAGAAGCGCATTATTATATCCAAACTTTTCGATGAATTTACATATAAAGGAGGTATCTTATCTGTTAACTATACAAAGTTCGCCCGAGCAATCGCTCAAAATGTTTTAGAAACCCAACAATTAATAGGAGGCAAAATATGAGTAACCAAACCAACAAAAAACACCCCATAAACAGGGGTGTTGGCAAGCTGCGGGCCTTGCTACGTTCTATATGGCT
>CAZIBG010000035.1:0-4338 GCA_964536985.1 uncultured Candidatus Saccharibacteria bacterium
GGCAATTATCCCCTCAGACCATAACAGAGTAGATCACTCTGTTTGAGTTATACTTAGAACATGACCGATAAGAAATTGCCAAAGCCAAAGAAAAAAGATCGTGAATGGCAAGAAAAAATAGCGAAGAACATCGAGGAAGAGAAAGTAATACTCGATCACCCTCAGGGTCTCGAACGTTTCCAAAATATACTCAAAAAAATAGGCAGAAAGAAGAATGATTAAAATGAGTCGCATTCTCTATGTTCGTCACGGTGAAAGTACTGCCAACATTAATGGTGTTGCGGGCGTCGGTGACGCGCAGCTAACCGAAAAAGGTGCAGAACAAGCAAAAATTACTGGCCAACACCTGAAAAACGAAAAAATCGTTACTATCTGTTGCTCGCCGTTCATTCGTGCTCGTCAAACGGCTGAGATTATAGCCGCTGAGATCGGTATCCCTGTTTATGAAATTGTTACCATTGATGAACTCCAGGAACGCTACCTCGGTGAATTTGAAGGTACCACTGGCCATCCACCAGAGTTCTTCCTGAACTCAGATGATGAAGGTGGCATCGAGTCACGCCAACACATGATTGCCCGTGCCACGAAAGCAATTGAAAAGCTTAAAGCGGTCACGAGAGAACGTGGCGGGACAACGCTCGCTATCGCCCATGGACAGATTGGCTACTATACGACACAAGTTTCAAAAGGCCGTACTCGTTTTGAGGATTTTGATCCACCAGCTGAAATGAATAATGCTGAATTCGTAGAGATATGGAAGGAAGAAAACTAAATGACCGAACAATTGGTACCGGAACAGCCCGCAAACCCCGAAGTACTAAGAGAACACCCCGTTATTGTCGTCGATATCGATGGCGTACTCTTCGATACGCCACAACATGCCGTTGAGCGTTGGAATAACACCCATGGCACAAGCTATGTTGTTGAGGATATATTTGACCACAATGCTAAGCATAATAAGGAGCTCTTCCGTCATTGGCACGAGGACGGTATGGAAACTGATAAAGACACGGGTGAGAAGTTTGACGACGGGTTTTACGGTGCCCAAAAGGACGTTGCCAATTATCTACTGATGCCTGGTGCACGAGAAGTATTAACGAAACTTAAAGCAGAATACGGCGCATCACTCCATGCTCTTACGGCTCGAGATAAAGGCAACCTCGAAGATGCGACGCTTACGGGACTTGGTGAGCATTTTGGGGTTGGCGAAGCCGAAGACGCTCTCATTGATGAACTACACTTTTCTGGCGATCCAGATTTTATCGGTGAGACTCAGGCTGACAAGGGTACGATATTACGTGATAGGCTTGGTGCACACATCATGGTTGAAGACAGTGTCGCCAACGCAATAAGTTCCAAAAAAGCCAACGTAGCGACGTTTGTACTCAGCCGGGCATATAACCAAACTGGCCATGACTGGTTGCCAGAAGAAACTGCTCCTGATTGGGATGCTCTTTATCACCTGATTTCTGACTCATTAGATGCGCAAGGGTTTAGGAAAATCAGTGAGTAACTTTGCTGTCATCTTTGATATGGACGGTGTTCTGATCGACAGCGTCCGATTTCATTGGCAAGCGATGAATCAAGTTCTTGCAAAATATAATATTCACATTGATGATAGTCAGCTAAGAAACTATATCGGTCAGTCGGTCGTACATCAACTGAATCAGATTAGCGAAAAATATGAGACACCGCTCGATGTCGAGTTAATTGTCGAGGAGCTGAAGCCTATTAAGGAAGAGCTCCAAAAAGGAATAGAACCCAAAGAAGGTGTGGTTCAGCTGCTAAAGCTTTTGCATGATAACAACGTACCGATCGCTGTTGGTACGAGCAGTACTACAATAGACACCGATCGTAAGCTGACGGACGCTGGTATTCTTAACAATTTTCAAATCCTGGTTACCCATGATGACGTAATAACACACAAGCCAGACCTAACTGTATACCTGAAAGCTGCCGAACAACTACAGGTACAGCCAGACCATTGTATTGTCATTGAGGATGCTCCGTCTGGCATAGAGGCAGCCAAGCGAGCAGGAATGAAATGTATCGCCGTACAGACACCGTACACCAATACTGATGATTTATCTGAGGCAACTCTGTCCGTTGCGTCGCTCGCCGATGTTAGCCTTAAGCTACTCAAGAGCTTATAGAGACAACCACCATTCCTACTGGAATAGTGGGACTTCGACGTTTCCCCTGGAAACATCAAAGTTCTGGGGTAAGTGCCTTCAGGTTGGTGGGTTCTGTGCTATCATCCGCATCAACCTTGCTCCAAATCTTGTCAGTAGGTTTTGTTGCTTCTTTAAGTAGCTGTTTTGTTGTCGTGGCGAATATTAGCTCATCATCCCAGGCATCACTCAGGATACGTTTCATCTGTCGGTTCAGTTTCTTCTGAGCTCTCTGGTCTTCGCAGATCGCTAATATGGCTGGGAATGGGGTATCTTCGAGCCATTCACCCTCTTCCTTAAACTTTACATAGTTCTGGGTTTTCCGAACCGTTACAAAGAATGGCTTGGTACGGCCCCATACATCAAGGAAGTAATGTTGTGTGGTGTTCTTGGTTGGATGGTACTGCAAGTACAGGTCTGGTGTCCACGTTGGATACTCACTGAACTGTGCCATGTAGGTTTTAGTAATGGGCTGGAGTTTTTTAGCTTCCTGCTCACCATACATTGTGATGAGGCGTATAGCTGTATCTCGAATTGTAATACAGTGCTTCAGGAAGTCATCTGAAACAGTCTTGTTTTTGTAGAGACTTTTGGTTGCCCAAGTATTGGTGGTGTCTGGTTTAGCTTTTTCAAGTTCTCGAGCACCCTTGGGGGTGATGAAATATTCGGCGGGACGGCCAGCAAGTTTGTAGCTCTTATCATAACGCTTGCCGATGAAGCCTTGAGCTTCGAGAATTTGGAGCTTGTTTTGAATGCTCTTGTGATCGCTTTTATTGAGCGATGGAGCCAGCTGCTTGCTGGTACAGAAACGGTACCAATATAACGAATGCAGGACGATAACTTGCTGATCGTTTAATGGTCTTCGGTATGTAACTTTACTAGCTTCAACTTCACTCATATCAGCTCAACCACATCACTAACGCCAACTAATCCACTACCAAAACAACTCACCATACCACCAAGATCAATACCCACATAACCAACTAAACCAACAACGAAATACCAACACATATCCATCTACTACTCATCTTACATCTTCTTCTCTATATTTATATAGAAAGAGAGGGAGAAAAGAAAGAAGAGAAATAAGGATATATACTAGATTAGATGGCTTGGGTGTCGGTGGATAAGTTTTAGCTACTCGCAAGTATTACGCAGCAAAGAGACGCTTAAGGATCAGGTCAAACATCGGCGTGTCACTTTTACGGTTGCTGTAGCGGAAGGCGTACTCGTTAGCGTAGTGTTGGAGGTAGCGTGGATCAACGTGGCGATAGACACCATAGATACCGCGTTTAAATTGGCTCCAGAAGTTCTCAACGTTCTGGGTGTGAACATGACCAATAACGTATTCCTGCTTACTGTGATTGATCGCATAGTGCCCATAGCCACGACGCTTCAGTAACCTATATGAGCCATACTGGTCTGAGTAGATTGTAGCCGTCTGCTCGATGTTCTTTTGAATTTCAGGGATAAGTGAACGTGCACCAGAACTCTTCACATGCATAATCCGAGCGCGACCACCGCGTTCGATCATACCAAAGATAACTTCACTGTCGTAGAACCGTTTACCAGGCAGCTTTGGTGCCAGGCGGGTATTCTTGGCGGGATTAGGGTGAATGTAGGCTTCATCTACTTCAACGTCACCAGACAGTGGGAAGCCATCATCGGTCATCATGAGACGAACTTGCTTGAAGATACGCCAGGCCGTCTTGTAGGTAACCCCAGAAATGCGCTGGAATTGTAATGCAGACATGCCGGAGCGAGTTGTGCTCATAAAGAAGATGGCAAGAAACCAGGTACGCAGGTCGGTAGTAGATTTATGAAACGGTGTATTAGCTAATGGATAAACCTGGTTGCCACACTCGCATTGGTAGGCTGGGCGGTTTGGTAGCTTATGAAAACCATCGTACATACCGCATTTAGTACAGGCAGAGCTTGCAAAGTGCATTTGCCAGATATAGTCCAAACAGTGGTCGCTGGTTGGGAATGTCTCGTTGAATTGCTTCATCGTGAACTTCATACTTCTAGTATATTACAGAGGTTGTATGGTGTCAAGGGATAATTGCCGTAAAGCGCTATTGCATATATAAAGATAATATAGTATAATAACCCAGTTAAATTGGACAGTGAAACGTAGCTTGTATTTGGTCGCTTGAGTTACGTGGAG
>CAZIBG010000036.1:0-4027 GCA_964536985.1 uncultured Candidatus Saccharibacteria bacterium
CGCTTTAAAGAACGTGATTGTCGGGGAGTTGAGTCAATGTGTTTCATAGTTTTTTTGTTTTTATTAAACTACTTACACATTAACACGGTTGTGCTTATATGTCAACTACATGTGCTTGATGTATTATGTGGATTGTATGAGATCTCTTAGTGCGTTAGCACTGGTATGGGCCTTGCGAAGCTCTTGAGGCATCTGTTGGATAGAGGTCTTTGTGGGCTCACCCTTAACCACCGTTAGATGATCCGTACCGTAAGGGACGACCAGTGTTTCACGACCAGTTTTTGCCCATGCTGTAATTGTCTCAACCGTCCTAGATGGCTCGTAGGTCGAGCTTGTTACAAACCCAATTTGCGCGTCGGCTGGGGCTCCTTCTGCAGTAATTACGCCATTAACGATAACTGTGATATCTGTAACTTGAGGTTGCTTGCGATAACCCTTGCTACCATCCTCTTTTTCAAAGTCTTCTCTGTCGATTCGCATCGTGACAATCTGGCTCATCCCGATCGATCCAATCCGAACAAACTGGCCGGATTTCTCTGATCCTAGTTCAAAACCATTCTGAATGTCGTATGAGAAAGGTAAAATTTCTTCTGCTTCAGCTTCGAACCCGGGGTATGCCCGAACAACCTGTCCTTGTATGTCATATTCGTTCTCGGCTACCTCGTCGACATCCACGCCTAGTATTCGAGCACCAGAAGCACGTTCTCCAATTGTAGCTTTTCGTTCATCTGTTTTTCCGACAAGACGGAATGGAGTGCCCGAGACAAATACAACGCTTGGCTCGCCCGCAAGTGCTAATTCAAGTTCGGCCTGAACTTTGTGCGGCTGTCCGCCCTCTATTACCGCTACATAGCCCGGCTTTAAGCCAAGTTCTGCTGGCGTAATGTCTTCGGCACGGCCCGGTCCTATAGGTGCCACTGCTTCACGTAGTGCTGATTCTTGTTCGTCGGTGAGAACTAAGCCTTTGTCGTCTTCTCGGCGCTCTGAAGGCATAGTAAAAACCTCTTCTACTGCCCGACCTTCACCAGGCGCTACAATTTCCACTGCCTTCGAAACAGTTACGTCCAACAGGGCAATCGCGGCCTCAGCTCGTTCGACGAGTCCTGTAGGAAAATTACCGCTAGTATCTGTGGGGGTTAATTCTGACATAAAGTATTCCTCAATTAAATTGCTTACGTGTCAAATATATACAATTTAGCTCATATAGTCGACCTAATATTGAATATTTTACATTTAACTCCTTGAATTTGTCATAATTTTTGTCGAAATAGAATAGACAAAACTATAATTTTATGATAGTGTTGGAGCCATGGACGATAAAACACTGCAGTTTTTTGGACTAAACAAGCTCCAGGCCCGAGGATATCTAGCCCTGATCAAAAGCGGCGCAACCTCACCAAAAGACTTAGCAATCACTATCCAGACAACTCGAACTAACGCCTACTCCATGCTAGAGAGGCTGGTAGACACGGGGCTAGTCCGTAAGCTGTCCGTCGGCGGTAAGACGCGCTTTGCTGCAGAAAATCCAGCCGCATTAGAGCGGCTTATAGTTCAGAAACGTAACGAAAGCCTTGCTCAAGAAACCGCCGTTAAACAGGCCATGCCTTCCCTGCTTAGCTATTTCTATGCCCATTCGGAGCGTCCTGGCATTCGTTTTTTCGAGGGCCGTGAGGGTATCAAACAAATCTTTGATGAGATCCTGCGTACCGGCAAAACGGTAACCTTAGTTCGGTCCCCCTCAGACGTTGAGTTCTATGATCAAAAATTCTATGCCGACCTCCAGGCCAAACGTCGAAAACTGGGTATTGAGACAATTGCGCTAAGTCCTGATGTGCCGAGTGCTATTCATGATCCCGCCATTGATAAATTCAATCGATTCACCAGGACATGGCTACCCAAAGATGCCTATACCGCCCCCGTCGAATGGAACATTTGTGGCGACAAAGTAGCAATCATCTCTTACGGGCATGAAGCTGTGGGCACAATCATCGAAAGCGCCCAGATTGCCGAAAGTCTTCGGCAATTACTGTCGTTAGTGAGAGAATCTACTACTTAACGCCCTTTACGGATAGCCAAAACACCGTTGGCGTAGTCTGCCAGCTCAGTGCCTGTCGCCTCTATTTCAGTAGCACGGGCCTGCATATCTAGCGCCATGGATGCAAAATTGTTTGCAGTGCCATGTTCGCTTCTAAATGTAGAAGTTACATGATTGAGGCCAGAAGGAATATCGAGTTTTGAAGCTCTGCGACTATTCCCATAAGCAAGTAATCTGCCTACACGTGTTCCAAAGCTCTTTGCATGACCACCTACCGAACCAATATCAAGCGAGGTCGTTCCATCTTGCTGGGTAGGATCATGTAAGACTCCTGCATCGCTTCGCAGATTTGGAGCAATACCTTCTCTATCTAATCGAATACTTATACGTCCATCGATAGGCCTAGAAGAACGTTTACCAAGCTCGATCATCCCTTGGTTACCGCTTCCGAGCAACGAAGCATCGGTCGTATAGCTAATGCTCGCTTCTGCGCCCTGACCAAGTCTACCGAATTCAAACTCTCCATCGAACGATACAGATCCAAATGGTCGAATACTCAAACTTGTTGCTGCCGGAAGTACGTGCTGTAGATCAATGAATCTCCATATTGCAAATCCTGCGCCATCAATCGCCTTGACCGTTCTTACTGTTTCGGATGTCCATAATTCACCGAGATGATAAATTACATCGTTTAATCCATTTAGTAAATCAGGTGCTTCACCCCGTCTATATTGAACCGGCAATACATTGCCACTGGATAAGGTTATGTCAGACGCGATCTCTTCAGCATCAATCAGTGGAGCAAGCGCATATGCAGCATTTGAAGTTAGCTGCTGAGCACCCCTCTTAACGCTATCGCGGGCTCGTACCGGGAAAACCTCTGCAAGTCCGTGGATTGTCGTACTTAATCTGCCCAGTGACTCCAAAGCCCTACGAGAGTGAAGCGAATTATCATCTCTTAGTGCCTGTACGGGGGTGATGTGGTCTTTGCCCCAATGCCCCGCACGCAGCGCTCGTGCTCTCAGTACGCGGTGCGCAATCTCATCGTCTCGCTTTGGCTGTCCATTTGCCGATAAATTATCTCTAAACTCGTCAGTATTATAGTTAAGCGCGACATTTATAAGCGTCCAAAAATCATCCATTCCGAGGGCGCTGGATAACTGCCAGCCATCAATGCTAACCATAGCATCCACCAGCATAAACATAGATAACGGAGACATTCCTGTAGCACTCATTTCTTCTGAGCTTACTCCGTACCACGATGTATCCAGGTCACTGTTTAGTAAATGTTCTTCGGTCCAGCCGTCATGTTCAATGACTTCTCTAAACAGCTTTCCTGTTCTTAATTGGTACTCATGTAGGTTAAGGAATGGATGAGAATCCTCGTAATATTGTGGCTCTTGGATCTCTCTAGCCTGGTTATAGGAGTGGTCGTTAAAGTATGCCGGGATGAGTTTAATCGCATCCATATAACGCTCGGAGAGTCGTGGGGCATTTTTCTCGACAGACTCAAGATCAATAGTACGCTGATATCCGGGACCAATAGACCTGAGCATCCTAAAACCAGCTTCAAGATACAGCGATCTTGCCGTAAGTGCATCGTCTGGATTGGCAGCAGCCGTCATAAATTCTTCGAAAGCCTCTTCAGCAGCAGTTAGATTGTCGAGAGTAAGTTGTTTCGGCGACGCAGCGAACTGAGCAAGTAATGCCTTTCTCTGATCAATATCCTCCGCGCGAAGGCTGTCTTGAAAAACAGCATATGGCTCATATGCGCCTTGTGCCAATTGTTCAGGATTAATGCCCGTTCCCAGGGAATACTCAACCATAGCCATAATAGTATTATTATAGCATAAAAATGGTTAAAATTCAATACCTACTAGAGGGAGTGGCCAATGACTGCTTCAGATGATGCTTTAAAATCATCGAGGCTGTTACCGTTGTTTTCTAGCACGTCAGTGGCGTGATCTTTTACATACTCGAGATTCATCTGAA
>CAZIBG010000037.1:0-3711 GCA_964536985.1 uncultured Candidatus Saccharibacteria bacterium
GGAAATAGGTTCCAGGTGTGCCATGTGTCCCAGCTTCTGGTTGGTTGTCGACTTGTATCGAGCCAGTTACCAACAGCAACACCACCATCGTCGTAGCCACAATTGGGCTCTGACCCGTCGGTTCCGCTAAAGCACACTTGGTTGTTGGCTATACCGGGTTGGTAGAAGTTATTGATGAGCACTGGCGGCTCTGCGTCACTGGTTCCATAGAATGCGTATACGCTAAAGCCTGTAACGGCTGCAAAAGAATTTTCGATTGTTACGCCACTATCGATATCTCCTATCAAGCCTCCGGTAGAATTAAAATTGGCACCAGTTATAGATCCTGCTGCGTAAGTGTTGCTAATAGTTGCATCGGCTGCATATCCAACTAGTCCACCTGATACTACGCCAGTTGGTACCGTTAGGGCTGCCTGAGCATATACGTTACTTATGATTGCGCCATCAAGACTACCGATAAGCCCGCCCACTAAGCCGCCGCCCTCTACGCTCGTGTTACTAACGTAAGAACTCGTTATAGAAAGATTCCCTGCACCTATTACTGATCCAACCAAGCCACCGTGTTCCTGCCCATTGCCAACTATCTGTGATCCCGTGACCGAACTGTAACTGATTGTACTTTCAATGAGCTGACCGACTAATCCACCTGAGCCTCCGGTAGAGTTTATGTATATGCCGTTGGCCCGAACGTTTTTTATGCTAGTTCCTTCTGCCGCAATACCTACCAAGCTGCCAGTATATCCATGGGGAGATATATTTGCGTAGTCTAACGATAAGTCTTTGAAGGTTGCGCCATAGGCATTACTGAATAAGCCAGTATTCCAGCCCCCAGATCCGTCGATGTTCAGATACTGGATGGTATGGCTACCGCCATCGAAGGTGCCGGTAAACTGTAATGTATCCGAACCGATTGGTGTTGTAGTCATGTCTCCAGGGCAGATTATGCTAGTTGTCAGCCTGTATGTTCGAGCCATCGAAGCTTCATCAGGGCTTGCTGCCCAGCTAAATAAATCATCAAAACAGTCATTGATCTCGCATACACCACCAGCACCGGTAGTCATATTGTATGTTTCGCAGGTAGAGGCCGGAACCGCAGTTATGAGTATATTGAATGTATCCGTAACGCTGCCTCCGTTGCCGTCGCTTGCAATCACATCAATTGAAACGTTTCCTAAATCGCCATTAGTTGGAGTCCCACTAAATGTACGGGTAACAGGATCGAAGCTCAGCCATGCTGGCAACGCGCCACCACCCTCTAACTGCGATGTATATGTAAGACTGTCCCCGTCTTGGTCATTAAAGGTATTAGATGCGAAGCTAAAATTAAACGCTGTATCGATGGTCGCATTTTGATTGGCAATGATATTAGCCACCGTTGGTGTAGCAGCTAACACAGTTGCTGGCGAAATCCACAAGCCAAAACTTAGTGCTATACCAAGCGTTATCCCTACAGTACGAACCCTCAAGAATTTTTGTATTACATTGACGTGCATACGTCGCCCTTCTCTTATATAAACATAAGTATATACATTGCCACTATTGACAAAAACATATAAATATGCTAAAATCCTTCCATGAGTGAGCAACTTTCTAAAGAAGTAACAAAGCCTGAAATCAAGCCAATTGATCGGTTTTTTGGTTATGCTCGATATGGATTCCTTGGGTTCGCACTTATAATGACCGCTAATGCTTGTTTTAATACTGGTAGGGCTAGCGGCATCGCTGCCAACGAAGGTATTTCGGTAGAATTCGATATTCATGCAGGCAGCAAGAATCCCCGAAATTTTCTTATTTCAGCTAGTGATCCTGATGCCTATCCTGGCTACCCTACACCAGAAGCCGATGAAGTGGCTGATAGGTACGGAGATGCTTTATGGAGTGCGGTTCAGGTTGCTATGGGCCTAGGCTTTGCAGCAATATCGGGTAGCCCTTCGGCTCGACGTCCAGAAGATGTTCCGGCTGATGCACCAACTGAACCTGCGGTACAGTAACATATACTATTAACATGCTCGAACATCATATTCAGAAAACTATTGTTTACCGCTTGGCATTTGCTGAGGGACTACGCTTTAGCGAACTCAAACCAGAGTCTTTAGAAAACAAGCTTTTTGATTACCATCTCAAGAAGGTGGTGTCGGCTGGTTTTGTAGAAAAAAGTGATGATGGCACTTACCGATTGACTGCCGAAGGTCGTCGGCTTGGAAAGCGGATCATGGATAAACAACTGGCTGCTGCCGATAAGGCGGAGCCAGTTTTGTTTTTAGCCGTTCGTCGAGCTACCGATAAAGCTTGGCTACTGTATCGTCGTAAGACTCATCCTCTCTTGGATCGAGTTGGGTTTATGCATGCCCTGCCAAATGCCGAGCAGTCTGTCCTGGAGGTTGCTCACGAAACTTGTCTAGAGAAGACTGGAATCAATGCCAACTTCAGTGTACTTGGTAGTGGCTTCTTTACGACTTGCGACAACGATGCCCTGGAAAGCTACACAAACTTCACCTTTTTGATAAGTGACGATGCAGCCGGGGATCTTAGCCAGAACGATGAGTTTGCAGAGTATTTCTGGGAAGACAATCCCGACTTTACCGAGTCGCGAATGCTCCCCAATATGAAGACGCTCGGGAACTTACATAAGGCTGGCGAGCTCTTCTTTATTGAGAAAACCTTTGACCTGTAACGATTAGGCAGCTGTTTCGTAGGCTTCTTCGTAGGCATCAACTACAGCATTGGTGGCTTGCCTGCGTAAGAAAACTGATATGCCGCTGTCTGGATCGGCTAAGCCGCCGATACTTGGCACTTCACCTGTAGCTTCATGGAGTGTCCGGGCACGTTCCAGGGCTTGGAGACCTCTAAGGCGAGACATATTTTGAAGATCAAAGTCGCTAACCTCTACTTCGCCGTAACCTACCTGATCGCCTATTGGCGCGCTATCTAGTACTAGAGAGGCGTGGCCAACAGTTTGGGCGATTCTTTTTTTGTAGTCGTCGACCGTCTCCAATCCTTCTTGAGTAGCTATGACCAGACCTCTTGCTTTGTCGACTGCGCTGCCGAACAGGTCGGTGGCTTCGTGATGCAGCATATAGGTCGTTGGTCGCTGCTCGGGATCGGCTGTTGCAAGCTCTGCGAGCTTTAGTCTGCGGCGCATAACTTCTAATGAGTCACGGGCAAAACTGTACCACGATGTATTAAGACCGGCTGGTGTAATAAATGAATTGGCCGATTCAATATCACGTGGTTCCTGAACAATGCCAAGGATGGTGGTGGCTATTTTCAGTCCACGGTGCTGATACTCGGTCAGTAATGTTCCAGTGGGTAATCCTTTACGTCGCTCCTCTTCTGCTTTATCACGTGTCTTTGGTGGCTTCCAGTGGTTGCCGCCAATGATGTGTTTGGTTGGTAAATCGAAATCTTTGAATGGTCTTTTGCTCATGTGCTTAGATTAGGCTTTTAAGCTAGCAATAGCAGTGAATACTTTTTCACTACATATTTTTTTGGCCATCAAAAGTACGTGAGCGTATAGTTTATTTATGGCAGCACTACACGAAGAAGAAGATCATGGCTGGCAATTAGCAGCTAACTGTTTAGGGGTCGATCCGGATTTATTCTTTCCGGAACGAGGAGCAAGTACAAAAGAAGCAAAGGCAGTTTGTCAGGCATGTGAAGTGCGTGGCGATTGTCTTGAATACGCTTTAGCTAACGGCGAAAAGTTTGGTA
>CAZIBG010000038.1:0-3630 GCA_964536985.1 uncultured Candidatus Saccharibacteria bacterium
CGGCGAGTATACCCTTACGTCAAGGAAAGTTGATTTTGATGATCGATAATCCATTTAGATAACCCCACTAACGGTATTGCATGTTTTCTTAACATTTGTCTCTGTTATTCCTTGTAATTTACTCTCCCCTCTTTTATATATACATATAAGGATACTTTTCTCTTTATCCTTTTTTATAGTTAGCTAAGTAGATGGGTGTGAGTAGGTGCGGTTAAGAATGTGGGAGTTAGTAGATGCATAGTGTTAGTCAAAGAACCAAGATATAGAAGACCAGTTAGTAGTAATCAGGTTAGATTGTTATACATACTATTTAAGTTTCGATTTAGCACAAGTGATCTAATAGCTGTGTTAGTTAAGAAAGATAGATCTACGGTATATGAAAGCCTACATACATTAGAGAAGCAAGGCTATATTCACAAGTTCCATGACAAGTCTTACCGACTCCGTGGCAGACCAGCAGTATACACATTAGCAGCCAAAGGCATTAAGTACCTTCGGGATAACCCTGAAGTAGACCAGACAACTCTACGAAACTTCTACAAGAACAAACGGATTGCAGTCGAAAACGAACCACTGGTAGACCATTGCTTGCTACTATTCAAGATCTTTAACATATTCAAAGCCCAAACTGGTGAGGCGTTCTCAATATACACCAAGTACGAACTCGACAAAGACGATTTCGTGAACCCTAAACCAGAACTATGGCTGCAACGTCGTGGCAAATCCCAGAAGCCAGACTACATACTTGATGTCTTTTCGGCCGGCACCATGACGTGGTTGCTCAGGAAACGACTCAGACAGCACCAGAATGCAGAAGATGAGAGTGACTATACCTACCCGAACGTGTTGCTCGTTGCGGGCAATACAAGCACTGAGAAGCGGTTATTTAGACAAGTTGAGAGTGCCCTACAGGATTTTGAGTTTTATATTACTCAAGAGGAACTGCTGTTTAGTGGTGACAAGAAGATTTGGATTGATTTAGAGGAATCGTGTGAAGATGAGATTAAACGAACCGAGCTAAAGTAACCTAACGTCTTTTGTAAACCATTCTGCGTCGTGCTAGGGTTGTAGCTATTGCGGTAGAGACAAGCAAAATACCTACGAAAATACTGGTTTTTGCTCCTTGACCGGTGTCGGCCAGGTTACCTGCACCACCGCTTGAGCCAGAACCGTTGGTAGTAGAAGCTACACAAACAGCACCTTCGTACTGGTATGCACCAACAGAAGGACAGGTGCTGGGCCGTGCGACACCGCGAGCGTCCGCGGTGATCCCTAGTACCGCGCTTCCTGCTGAGATTGCTGGTGAACCAGCTAGCAGGGCACGGGTCGGAACGCTCCCCCCGTTGTTCTGCAGTGGTCCTAGCGTTGAGATGATATTGTTTACATCTTGCTGATCGCCATCTTCCGTAAATGATGTACAAGTGGCGTCGTCGGAGATGTTATGACCCAGAGAAGTTATAGTGTTTTCCACCGTACCGGAGCCACCAAACAAGCCGTTAAGGTTTGCTTCTGAGCAGTTATTGGAAATGCCGCTACTCAAATTATCGGCTAACAGGCTATTGCCAATGGAGATATGTATATTAGACGTATTACCGGCTTCCGCCTGACCTGCGACCCAGAAAGCTGCTGAATCCACGCCGGTTGCGAGACCGGTTCCTACCTCCCCACGTACTCCGGTAATTGTGAGGTGCTGAAGGCTATTTGTTACAGAAGCATCCCCATCGTCTGCAAAGCCCATATTTACAAACGGAGCCACCAAGTCTTCGCCCGTGACATCGTCAACGCTTATGTTGACCATATTGGCATTCACACTTCCTTCATCACCGACACCTGTGAAGATGCCGAACGTTATATTTCCTGATCCGGTATTGTGTATGTCCCCGAGCGCCACACTTTGAAGGTCGGCGTCGATCTCGCCAGAGTTTCCTGCAATAATGTATAGCGCACCCATATAGTTCGTGGCGTTAATATTGTGAATATACAGATTGTTGACATTTAGAGTGCCGGTGCCTGCCGTATTTCTTTCAAACCGAACATGGAACTGAACGCCAGTAGCATTCTGGCCATCCACCTCGATATTCTCTAGCACAGTGTTTGATTCCTGTGCATCAATAGCTACGTCTGCATACCCCGTCACAGTAAGATCATGGATATCTACTTCAGACATGTTGATCGACAATCCGCTGTACTGGCCATCCCCGTCAACGACGGTCTGACCCATCCCAGCACCCAGAATCGACACTGACTCAGTAATTGTCGGGAGGTCAGCCGTCAGCGTGATGGTTCCCGCAGGAATAGTAATAGTGTCATTCGTGCCATAGGTTCCGGTTGAGATACAACTATTTTCATCCGTAGCGTTGTTAACTGACATTATGGCATCTTCTAGGGGACATGAGCCAGAAACGTTTAGAGTTGCAGCATGGGCTCGCCCACTACCAATTAGGAATACCCCTACTAGCAAGAACGCTGCCAATATTACTTTATGTTTTATTGTTACTCTTTGTATATCTAATACACCTAGCATGTTTATTACCCTCATGGTTATTTTACATATAGTGTACCCCCCCCCGAGGGATTTGGCAAAATATCTGAGGTAAATGTTACACTTGAGGTATGCCTAAAAGCGACGACGACATTAGAAAAAGTATCAACAAGTATCAGGAATCGTTGCCTGACTCAGAGCAAAACCCTCATGTTAAAGAAGATACCGAAAAGCTTATACAACGTGCTTCGCAGCCACTTTCAAAAGCTCCGGAAACGCCGCCTGATGCCGATGGTTATAACGAAACACAAACTCATCCACGTAAAACTGGAGATACTTCGGACTAACACAGTGGTAGGTTCCATCTATGGAACGCTTCATTTGTGACCAGAAGCCTTCAATAGTATTAGTGTAAACGCCGTCTTTTGAGTATTCTTCTTTGCTGTGGGTAATAAACCGATGGAAGTACTCACGCTTAACCCTGTGGTAGATCGTTGACTCATCTGACTGGATCTCACTACCTTGCTTAGCCATGGCCCGGATAAATGGTAGTGCAACAGTGGCATCTGCTCGTTTCGTGGCGATAGCTTTGACTTGACCAGTGGCTTTTTGTTTCTCAACCATGCCAATAACCGCAGTTTTATTGCTGAGCATGCCTTCTCGAACATGCTTACCGCCTATGTAGGTTTCATCTATTTCAACAACGCCAGACAGGGGGTTGTCGTCTTGCTGCATCATAAGGCGGATTTGTTTGGCCATACGCCAAGCAGTTTTGTAGGTTACGCCTAGATGCCGTTCGATTTCTTTAGCACTGACCCCGTTCTTGCCAACTCCAAATAGAAAGATTGCATAGAACCATTTTTTAAGTGATGTCTCTGACTTATGGAAGATTGTGTTAGCTAAGGGACTAACTTGGTAGCCACAATCATTACAGGCATAGCATTTACGTTTCTTAACTCGGTAGAATCGAGGATTAGTAACACCGCATCTGGGGCAGGTTTTAAGTTCACCATATTGTTGCAGGAACATATAGTCTAAGCAAGCACTGTCATCTGGAAACTGTTCGTGCAGGGAGTCAACAGTGTAGTACGGAGTTTTCATATCTTAAGTGTACAACCCTGTTACCTTGATGTCAAGGGATAGTCACC
>CAZIBG010000039.1:0-3588 GCA_964536985.1 uncultured Candidatus Saccharibacteria bacterium
GAGCCACCACACCGGATAACGCAGATTATATTATCATCCCTAAGATAAACCTGAAGGTAGCGATTGTCACTGGCACCAACGAGGCGGCCCTACTGAAGGGAGCCTGGCACCGTTTTCCAGAGCGGGGTGATCCAATCAAAGGTGGTAATTTCATCCTTTCCGCCCACCGGTTCCTACTGGGGTGGACACCCCAGCAAACCCGGGCCAAGTCACCTTTCTATAGTATCGATCAGCTGAACGTCGGTGACCCCATCACTATTGTCTACCAAGGTAAAACGTACAGCTACCACATTACAAAAACCTACAGTGTTAAGCCAAACCAAGTCTCCATCGAAGACCCCTCCACTACCGCCAAGCTTACCCTCTATAGCTGTACCCTCAAAGGCTCAGCTGATGGTCGGAGTGTGATTGAGGCCCAGTTGTAAAAAGTCAGCCCATTGCTAGCCTCGAATGGCTAAATAGGGTTGGCTGATTTCACACACCGGGCTGATACTGCGACTAGATGTCCCGACCCCAAAGACTCAGGCATTTATATCGGGTACGTCGAAAGAATCAGTTGGAGTCTCTTTTTTATCCGGCGTATCTTCTTTAGGCTTCGGCATAGGTTCTTGGGTATCTTTCTCCTCATACTTCGTCGCATATTGCTCACGAGAATTGGCAATAACAGCCTCGGCAACCTTCGAACTTCCTTTGTCCTCAAGTAGTATTGTTTCGCCTGACATAGGTTCCTGGGATTGTAAAGCGGCAATCTTGATATAGAAGTTGTAGGTCGGCAGGTTGCCAATTTCGCCTGGCTCAATATGCGGGCTGAACTGATGCAAAAGTAGTTTCTCGGTTTCTTCACTTTTAGATCGAAAGCCAATAATGGTACCAACGTTATCCAATATGGTGTTTACCATAGTCTTGGCCTGTAGCTGCGAAACGGACTGCTGTGCCATGGTCAGGAATAGTTTGTACTTCCTGGCTTCTGAAAACAGCCCGAGGAATGATTCACTGGCAAAGTTCTGGAACTCATCAACATACAAGTAAAACGGTACTCGGTCTTCAGCTGCAATTTCATCTCTCCGCCAAGCTGCCAGTTGCAGCTTAGCAAGTACCGTAGTTCCGAACAGTGTTGAGGTACTTTCACCAAGTCGTCCTTTGGGAAAGCTACAAATTAAGATCTTGCTGCTGTTCAAGATATCGTCAAAGTCTATTGTTGACTTGGCTTGCCCCAGCATCCGTTTAGCTGACTCAGAACGCTCAAAACGTTCGATGCGAGTGATCGGACCACCGCTAATCTTAACCCGTTGCATATCACCAGCTTTACCAAGTTCCTCTTTCCAGAAACGGATTAGACTTTCGTCTTTTAGATTGCGAGTGACCTTCTTGCGGTAAGGCGTGTCGGTAAGCAATCGTAAGACTGTAAACAAAGTTGCATCCTTGACCGAAAACGCCGTATGAATTGCATTACGCAGCACTCGCTCAACGCGGTAGGCGCTGGTTTCGGAATTGTTATCGAAGATTTTCTGCAGTACCGAGATAACTGCTTCCGTGATCATGTCTTTGGCGTGGGCGAGCTCGCTACCCTTAAGGCCTTCCGGTAGTTCCAGAAGGTTCAAACCAATCGGATAGTCTAAATCGCGCGGGTTAAGATAAATCACATCCTTGATTCGCTCTTTAGGGATATGGCTGATTAAGCTACGAGCTGAATCACCATGAGGATCTATGACAGCTACGCCTTTTCCAGCTCGGATATCTTGCATGATTGCATACTCAAGCATCGTAGTCTTGCCGTTGCCCGTACCACCTACAATGTAAACGTGTCGTTCTCGCTCGGCAGCAGTCAAGCCAATAGGGGTGTCGCTATCGTGATGCCTGTTCATGCCCAAGACAACATCTAGCTTTGTACCGTCTTTGAGTGAAACAGTGGCCGGCAATGTTTTGCTGAGGGACTTAATAACATTCTCGGTGTTGGTAGAGTCAGGATTTGGGAAGTGGTACAGATCAGATAGTTCAGAACTCGAGATAATTGTTTGCTGACTTAGTAAGTGGGGCGACAAAGCTCGCTCCTTGAAGCGGGCTATTTGACGACCGCCAACATCAATAAACGGTACATTCAGGCTTCGTTGTGCTCTAATGGACTGATTACTTGAAGCGAACGGTTCAAAAGCATCCACCAGGGCATTCAACCTTTGGGCTATGTGCTCGGTATCAGGGGAAGCCACCAGTAACCGGATAGACGCCTCAAACAAATGCTGGTCAAGCTTAGTCTTAATGGTTTTACCTAGCTCTACCTCGTACGGATTACTCGAGCTGCGCTTTTCCTTATTTCCTAGAACGTATGAATCGTCAGAGTAGAAGACTGCCATGAAGATATTGCCAAAGAACGCGAAGATCTTAGCGATACGACTCAGGAACCAGAGCGGCGGGTACCAAAGTAGCCAGAGTATGTATCCAAGCTGGCTTCGCTGAGTCTTGAGTTTGGTAGATAGTGTTTTAGCCAAACTGATCCGACCACGAATCTCATTCATGTGGCGGAGTGATCGACGGTGAGTAGAAGTGAATACGGGCGAAACAACTATCTGAAAAGCAACTAGTTCTTTGGGATCCAGCTTGGTCATTTGGCCAGTTAAGTACCCAATGGGGTCGTGTTCCTTGAGTATGCTGTGGTCTTGGAGGGGCAATACAAAGTCAGCTGACAGTTTTAGGTCAACAACACCAGCTGGTGTACCAGACGCTATCTTACTTAGATAGTCATCAATGCGTTTGATCTTTAGCCCTGGCAAATAGGAGCGCAAACTTCGCTCGATATACTCCACTTCGTTAAAAGGTACGGCCATGACGTAACAGACTCCAACCTCACGGGTCGAAACTATCTCGAAAGCATGAGTCTTCTTAGGTGCAGCTAGTCTCTCCCAAAAGCTTTGATGGCTACTCTGGTTACGCATCAGAATGTGTAACTGCTCAGTAGCAAAGGCCGACTTACCCGTTTGGGCTGGAAAGGTAAGTTCTAAGTAGACTTTTGGCACTTTCTTACCACCAACACCACACTTACGAAGCATGTAGCCGAGCATGTTGGGAAAGTTCTGGACGAACCGAACAGTGGCCATGAAGATGACGTATACCGAGACAAATTCGATGAATAAGGCACCAAATACTACGACCAAAGTCATAAGTGGGCTCAAGTGATTCGCTTGAGTGTAGCGAGCGGGACCATTTAGTAGTGAGTCTAAAAGATGAAGCATGGGTGTCCTCTGGCAGCCCCACCCAGCACTACCTGTTGTATATCTGAGAACATAATAACACCCTTAAGACAAATTTGTTGCAAACTTTTACATAGGTACGCATAGCCAACCATACAAATAGCAACGGGGGGTAAGGTGGCTCATGGACTCAAGTGAGCTGAACCGTGACCATGTAGATTTCTCAAAGCTATTCAGCCACTGGCTTCCTAACCGCTAAATATTGACCATATAAACTCAGCACCAAAGCCCGAGCCTGCCTGGGGCTAGCGTGGTTGACGTGGGCGACCCATGAGTAAAAAGTGGCCTGGAGATCTTCTTTTTCGATGGCTCCCTTTTTATACTGCTTCAGCATGGTGCGCCA
>CAZIBG010000040.1:0-3415 GCA_964536985.1 uncultured Candidatus Saccharibacteria bacterium
TAGAGCTAGCCGAGCATAAAATTTGGGTTAATGCTATTGCCCCGGGTGGTATCCAAACTCCGGGAGTTGCTGCTATGCAAGGTGGCGGACCCGCAGACCCCGAGATGATAAAAGCTTTTATGTCCAAAATCCCGATGCACCGTATGGGTGAACCCGACGAAATTGGTAAAGTTGCCCTATTCCTCGCTAGCGATATGTCCAGCTACATGACCGGTGAACAGATCGTCGTGGACGGTGGCGCCCTATTATCGTAAGAAACCAGAAATTATTCCATAAAAATAGGACTCTCTCGCAAGAAGTCCTATTTACTGAATAGTATACATATTAATATCCAGTTGCCGAACGATAGGCTGCTATTCTTAATTGAGTAGACCTTCTTGAAAAAAATAAGTGTGAACGAGTTATTACTTGAAAAGTTTAACGGCAAAAGAAAGTACAGATAATGAAAATGACCGTCTAACGCAATCGGAATACTCCGCCATTTACGTTACATTATTATAAAATATCTGAAGCATGTGACGAGTCGTACTAATCAAAGGTATAATCATATATATGACAGTTAATTCACACAATATCAGTTCTTGGAAAGAAGACGTTTACAAGTCAGTAGCCTTCTATAACGATTGGTTTATCAATTTTGCTCCGGAAGCATATAAGAAAACGCGCCGTGAGACCGCTCAAAGCGTAGCTACAGCGTTAGAGGCTACTAACTTCCTTGCAGATATTACTCCTGCCCATTTAATTAAAGCCCCCGATCTACTTCCTATACTTCGAATGTCAACGGTTCCGCCACTCGCAAGAGATCGCTTAATTGGGCTTTCTCAAGTACCTTCAGGATTAGTATCTAGCTTAGAGAATAAAAAGCGTGTTCCATTACGTATGGATAAAACAGTGCTAAACACTGAACTCACGAAGATATGTAATACTCTTTCGGAAATGCTAGACACAGATATATTTACTTGGGTCAGGTCTGGCAGTAAACCTACGCTTGAAGAAGAGCAAAGAGCTTCAATTATCATTGCAGACAGACTTTGCGGCATGGTTGCCGATCCTATCATCAGGAATGCACAAGAAAGACGACAACTAAAGTCTGTTGGAGAGTGGCTTGAAGTTAAAGGCTACAAACAAGCACCAAAGGTTGTTGGTTCAGATCCTATGCAAATGGAAGCCGGTACATATTCTTTCAGGCTCAATGTACCTGTAACTCTTGAAGGTGGTTTAAAGGTTAATATACCTGTGGACGCTGTCATACAGCCGTTGTCTGCAAAAGCCGGCGATATGCCCCTACTTATGGAAGCTAAATCGGCTGGAGACTTCACCAACACTAATAAAAGACGCAAAGAAGAAGCAGTAAAATACGCTCAACTGAAAAAGACCTATGGCAATGAAGTTACTTTTGTCCTTTTCTTGTGTGGTTACTTTGATTCAGGTTATCTAGGCTACGAAGCTGCCGAAGGTATTGACTGGGTTTGGGAGCACAGGATAGATGACTTAGCTAAGCTGGGGCTATGAAAAAATTAGATACAATCAGGACTAAAAGATTAGAGCTTCAGAAGGAGCTGGATTCACAAAAGAATGCCCTTGATCGTAACAAACTTGGCCAGTATGCAACTCCGAGCAGTCTTGCAGATTCAATTCTCGAATTGGGACTTTCTGTGTTGCCAGAAGGCGCTGGGATACGCTTTATCGACCCCGCTATTGGTCTTGGTTCTTTTTATGATTCTCTAACAAGAGTTAAAGGTTCTCGTCGCATCACGAAGGCATATGGAGTTGAGATTGACCCTCATTACTTTGCACCCTCATCAGAACTTTGGGCTGGTTCAAACTTAGAACTCACAAACGAAGACTTCACTAATTTAATACCTCCGGATAACGACGACGAAAAGTTTAATCTACTGATCTGTAATCCGCCTTATGTTCGTCATCATCATATGAAAGCTGATAATAAGTCTCGGTTACAGCAAATGGTTCTAAACAATCACGGCATTAAATCCAGCAAGTTAATGGGGCTATATGGCTACTTTCTGATACTAAGTCATAAATGGCTACAACAAGATGGTATTTCTGTCTGGTTAATACCTACGGAGTTTATGGACGTAAATTACGGACAAGCCATAAAAGAATACTTGTCTAAGGAAGTGTCTTTGATTAGGCTACACACTTTTAAACCCGAAGATGTGCAATTTGACGATGCACTAGTCTCGTCTACGGTTGTAATGTTTAAGAACACTAAACCAAATGACCAGCACGAAGTCGTATTTAGTCTTGGCGGTACCTTGGAAGACCCCAAACTAATTCATACTGTCACTCAAAGTAAGCTCAATCCAGATGATAAATGGAGTAAAGTCGCTAATGGCGTAAAAGTTGCAGATGCTCGAGAAGCTGTTAGGTTTTCCGACATTTTTGATATTAAAAGGGGTATCGCGACCGGATCAAACTCTTTCTTTATCATGACTAAACAAGAAGCCACAAAACGGAAAATACCTGATGAGTTCTTACAGCCAATACTACCTAGCTCGAGGTATATCAGCAACCGTATCATAGAGGCTAACGATGACGGTACACCGATGTTAGAAAAGGATCTGTTTTTATTAAACTGTCGTTTGCCAGAGCATATCGTTAAGCGAGATTATCCAGATCTATGGAAGTATCTAGAAGATGGCAAGGCACAAGGAATTTCTGATGGCTATATTTGCAGGAATCGAAAGCCTTGGTACAAGCAGGAACTAAGGGCTAGCCCAGACCTAGTAGTTGGATATATGGGCAGAAGTCGCACTGATTCCGCGCCGTTCAAGTTTTACGTCAATAGATCAAAAGCAATTGCAGCGAATTCATACTTAATGATCTACCTTAAGCCGGAGATCAAGAATAAAGCTAAAAATAATGCTTCTAATATGCACCGAATTATAAAATCAATATCATCTGTAACGGAAGAAGTATTTCTTGAAAAGGGTAGAAGTTATGGTGGTGGCTTACATAAGCTTGAACCTAAAGAATTAGCTAATGTACCACTATACAACGTTGGTGACTTAGTAGTAGGTAATGCTTCGCTAGCGCTCTAAACAAAGTGCAAGTGTAAAATTTATGTTTCAATCAAGAATGCACGCAACAAAACTTAACACTTTAGCAACATCTATATGGTAAAGAAAGCCTACCGCTTCACTAAGATTCCAGCATATACGGCGATCAAAGTGTCGGGTGGTCGCCCGATTACGCCCGAAAAAATCTACGACCAAGCCGTGGCTTTCCGTAAGGTCTACTTACAATCCATCAGGTTATCAAAAAGGGTTAAAGATGAAGATTCACCGATAAGAACAGACGAATGGGGGCTTATATACTCATTACCTCAGGCATTAGTAACGCAGATTGCCTTTTCAAACGAACTCATACTCAAGGCAATTATTTTGGGCAGCAC
>CAZIBG010000041.1:0-3158 GCA_964536985.1 uncultured Candidatus Saccharibacteria bacterium
TCGAACCTATCACCTCCACAACGTCAATGTGGCGCTCTAGCCAAATGAGCTAATCACCCGTTGCTTGCGCATCGCTAAGGCCAGTAAATAATAGCTGATAACAGATATAAAATCAAGTGAACGTGCGGTAGTGTGCTGTTGTAGATATAGTCAGGTGCATTGACCTTTAAGACTCTTTATGTTATCATAAGCGGGTTAATTGAGGTGTTTTTGGTTTTGAGTACCAACAAACTTAGTTCCCTAGAGGGCTTTCAGCTTTTCTACGAGGAACTTGCTTCTTCGAAGCATATTAGTCGTATTCGACGAATCAGAACCTACGTTAGTTAATCCGTTAACTGCCGTAGGCTCTCATTACATATCTGTTGCAGGTCATGTCCTGCTGATATGTTTTTCTTTGCATATACTTATACCCGCTTTTCCAGGGGTTATCCACTAGCATTATTAATAGCTGTATGTCATCATGTAGTCATGATTTGCATATATTGTGGCGGAACAACCAGTGTTACTAACTCACGTAAACAAGTAAGAACTAACTCTACATGGCGGCGCAGAATGTGCGACCAATGCAATCAGGTCACTACAAGCATTGAGACTACTCAGTTATCGTCTGCGGTACTGGTAGAGGGTGCATCTAAGAAGCCCAGCCCATTCAATAGAGATAAGCTAATGGTAAGCATCTATGAATCGTGTAAGCATCGGAGCAACCCTGCAAAGGATGCCGGCGGCCTAGCTGATACAGTAATTGCCGCCTTGCGACCCGACTTCACGCAAGGTGTGATTACCAGTGAACAAATAGTTCAGGCCACAAAGACCTGTCTAAAACGGTTTGATACCGCTGCCAGCGTACAGTACGCAGCTTTTCACCCTACTAAAACTAGATGATCGTCTTGTTGTCGTCAGTCCTTGTAGCTTTGTCGGTGACGTCGAACTTATCGAGATACCAGCCGAACATCAAACGAGTCTGAGCATTAATAGCCGAAAAAGCGTTATACAAGATGGTCGTGAACGGCAGCAACACCCACTGGAGGACCATAAAGATGGTGCGATGACGCTTGTAGCGCTCTGGTTTTGGTGGAAGCGTCTTCAGACTTAGGAATAAGGTAGCCAAAATACCAACCATAGCGAACCGCTGAATCTGGCCAGCAATGACTGGCAATTGAGCGGAGGCATAGTCCTTAGGGTTAATAAGTGCCGGTATGAATCCAGCGAACATCAGGATAAGCGGCGCCGTAGACCAGCTGATATGCCCCTCCCAAAGTCGAGCTAGCTTCATGATCAGGTCCTTCTTGGGCACCTTGTTCTTAGTAAAGAAACCTTTGTCTACTACGTAAGCGATGTCCGACGCTCCCCAAGCCCAGCGTCTGAGCTGGATAAACTGTACTTTAAGGGTCTTAAGGTAGGTCGACGAGAATACCGCATCCTGTGAGATGGGTATATAAAGTGGATATACTTGATGATTACCATCGTAGCGGAAATATGTTCGCCAGAAATGGTGACCGTCTTCGACCACGGTCCTGACGCTCCAGTAATCGGTATCGATAAGCGCTTGCATGCCCTGGGCGTGTGAGGAGAAGTTACGAATCATATGTTGGCGCATGGACAGGGTTATATTCCAGAACGAGTTACCCGTAGCAATAACGCGCATCGGCGCAGGAGCGTCCCAGATATTATTAGTAAAGATAACCACTGGCTGGAATGAGGCATGCAGTGGATCAGGACAGACAGTGTATAGATATGTCAGCGCGGCAAAGTACTCTTTGTGTGGACGGTTGTCAGCGTCGAGCGTAGTTACGACCACCTTCATCGGGTCGATCTTCTCTTTCTTAAGATAAGTTTCGAGTCTGCGAGCAGCATACGTTATGTTACCGCCTTTACCTCTTACCTCTTTAGGAGTTAGCGGATGCTTACTGACTTCAATATGAGCAAACTGCGGCCCGTATTCTTTAGCCAAGTCTAGCACCGACTTCTCTGACTGAGCTCCATCACGACCCTCGTAGGCCATGACCAGGATGACCTTCTTCATATCGTAATTCGATGCGATAACAGATTGAATGGTTGGCTCTAGAACTTCGCGTGTTTCATTATATGCCGCAATAAAGACGGCGTGGATCACATCATCCGGCTTGATACTGCCCAATCGCTGAAGATTTTCGGCGTGCCACTTAGGAGCAACTCGATCGGCAGACATAACCCCAGCTTGCAGGTCGCTGTTAAGGGCGTTCCAGTCCATCTTCTTGAACCGTTCCATCTGATTTAACCCCTGGAAGTTACGAACAAGCAGACCGATAGATTTAAACAGCCAGAGCATGATGTATACAATAGTAAAGATAATCACCGCCTCTGGGGCGAACAGACTTACAATGAACGGCAATATGAGGATGGTCCAGGTTATGGCTCCGGGCAATATCTCGAAGAGTCGGTAGCGACGACTTCTATCGGCTTCGTAGGGGATCTCGATGTTTCGTACATTCATGGGTTAACCTAACATCAGTAGTGCATTACTAACGATGATGGTAATTACGCTCACCAAAGTGCCGAGGCCTAGAACCGTGAGTGCGTAACTTCCGTGCTTGCCGTAGATGCGAGCACTTAGGGCTACATTAAGACCCAGTGTCACTAGTAGGAACAGAATAAAGGCAAAGAAGTCGCCAAGGCGACCAGGTGTATAGGCGTTAATGCCAAGGTTGGGGCGATAAGCTATGATAACTCGCCCGCTTTGTCCACTTCCTAGTTGTAAAAAAATGAGTACGGAACCCAGTAATGTTAAAAACGCGTTGACGCTTAACAGTAGTAGAACTATTCTATCGTGTAAGTATTTTTGAGATATTTGCATGTTGCACTAATTATAGCCTATTTGGTGCGGGTAGAGGGAGTCGAACCCTCGTCTCAGCCTTGGGAAGGCTACATAATAGCCGTTATACGATACCCGCAAGCCAAGCAGACTGGAGCCGATGGTGGGACTCGAACCCGCGACCCCCGCTTTACGAAAGCGGTGCTCTAGCCAGCTGAGCTACATCGGCATAACCGACAAATTATACCAAACAATGTTGCTTTTTACCCCTTAAATTGGTAGACTAGCCTCTGTTACCAACAATAACGATGCGGGCCCGTGGTGTAGCTGGCCTAACATGCCTCCCTGTCACGGAGGAGATCGCCGG
>CAZIBG010000042.1:0-2836 GCA_964536985.1 uncultured Candidatus Saccharibacteria bacterium
CACTATTACTTGTTGCTTTAATTCCCGCACCCCTAAACGCCGTAACTTTAAGATCTTTAATAGTGACGGCATCCCTTGCATTTATTCCAAAGTAAGCACCGTCACCATCTATGGTAGTTTGCGACATTCCAGCCCCTTGAATGACGACTGGTTCGGTAATTGTTGGCAAATCCGCAGTCAAAGTCTGTGTACCTGCCGGAAGAATAATAGTGTCACCTGTTCCATATCCTGCGCCCGTAGCCGTACAGCCAGATTGATTTGCACCAGCATTTACTGAGTTAATAGCAATCGGAAGTGTACAACCACCAGTTACATTGAGTGTGGCAGCGTGAGCTCGCCCAGAGCCAACAGCCAACACGGCCAAGAAGGCGAAGGTTGCCAGGATTAGTTTGTTTGTTTTTGTTAGATTTAAAATACTGAGCATGGAGTAATTCCTTTATGCATGTTTTTTAGCGTTACCGGTATTCTACCCCCCCCCTGAGATACAATGCAAGGAACTAGCCTTATAGTTCACCACTGAGTATTCGCGAGACATCGACGTAGCGTTGGCAGTCATCAATACTACGATCAGCTAGGGGGATGGCGAGGATACGCTCAAAGTCAATCTGTGCTGTAGCCAAGTCTTCGTCATAAGTTACAGCTAATTCCGAGGCCAATACTTTAGACCCGAGTGAAGAAGGAAAATATAACCCATGCTCTGCGGCTATCAGTTCATAGTCTTGTATTCTGTCTGTCATCTGTTAACCATGCCATGAGGAACAATATTTACTAACGTCTTTCTGTTGTGACAATCACCTGAGAGTCATAAGTTTTACTGGCTTTATGCATTGGTATTCTTCGAACGAACCATGAACCTACTTTACTGCAGTCCTCTTGCTTAGTGCGTAGGCAATAATACCAAGGCCCAGAGAAGTGGCAATAATTGTCATAGCAGGAGATACAGCGCCAATACCAGTGTTCGGAGCTCCGGCATTCGTGCCGGCGTTAGTAGTGGAGGCAGCACAGACAGCTCCTTCGAATTGGAAAGCGCCGACGGATGGGCAAGTACCAGGGCGAACAATGCCGCGGGCGTCGGTAGTGACACCAAGTACTGAACCACCTGTGTTAATAGCAGGTGAGCCAGGAAGGAGAGCTCGAGTAGGGACATTGCCACCATTATTTTTCAGAGGGCCAAGAGTAGAAATAATATTGTTAATATTCTGTTGATCGCCAAGCTGGTTGAATGAAGTACAGGTGGTATCGTCAGAGATATTGTTGCCTTGTGAATTGATTTGAGAAACACCCGAGCCTACGCCACTAAAGGCACTGGTGACATCAATTAGTCCGCAGTTTTTCGATTCGCCATCCATTAGATTGTCGGCAAAAAGACTATTCTTGACGTTTATTATTGATGTACCCGTCTCACCACCTCCAAAGCCACCTGAAATAGCATAGAATGCCGCAGATTCAAGGTTTTCGCCGCCCAAGTCCCGAACAGAACCCCGGGTGCCGATTATAGTAGCGTACGTAACATTTGCATTGACTGTCGTATTGCCATTTGAACCGAACGCAAGTGCGTAAAATGGCGCCACAAAGGTTTGTCCTGATAGATTATCAACCGTAACGTTAGTAACATCGACATTTAACACACCACCGCCACTGCTTCCTCCTCTCACCCCGGCATACATTCCGAACCCATATGCGCCCGCGTCTGTAGTAACGGCAATATTAGCTACTGTAGTATTCGTAATTACTGCATTTGTTGTGCCTGTCTCTTCACGACTTAAGGAGAAGCCGAGCGTATCATTCGTCGAAATAAAATCGTGGACGTATACACTGTCACTCGTAAAATCGTTTGTTCCTGTGCCCAAAAAAGTTAGCAATATTCCATTACCGACCGAACTATTGCCGTCAATGTCGAGACTTACCAGGCTCACATTACCATCGGTGCTTTGAATTTGTATGGCTTGATCAGAAAAGGCCGTTAACTTCATGCTTGATATTGCTACGTTACCGTCCGTAATTTCCGCTTTAAAGACGCTGAATTGCCCGTTGTCACCGCTAATCATGGTCTGTGCCAGCCCTGCACCCTCAATAGATACAGATTCAGTTATAGTTGGCAGGTCGGAGGTGAGTGTTGTTGTCCCCGCCGGTAGATTAATCGTATCGTTTGTCCCATAGCTACCTGAAGCCGTACAGCCAGATTGATTTGCACCAGCGTTTACTGAATTAATAGCAATCGGAAGTGTGCAACCACCAGTTATATTCAGTGTTGCGGCATGAACTCGGCCAGTACCAAAAGCTAAGACAGCCAAGAAGGCGAAAGTGGCCAGAATGAGTTTGTTTGTTTTTATTAGATTCAGAATATTGAGCATGTGATAATTCCTACTTTACGCTAGTGTTTAACTGGTAGTCTACCCCCCCCCGTAAGTTATTTGCAAGAACACCTGCTTGAACCACTCGTATGTATTACGCTTACGGTTGACGATTGTGGCACATTTGAGGTAAAATGTAACTACAATTGATTCGCTTTCCGAACTGTCACCGTATGGTGCGCGTGCCTGGGACAACCAGGATAGGAAGCGAATTTTTTATTTGAAGTACCAAATATCTTCAGTGCGCTTGTTGATAACTTTTAGGTAAATATCGCTGTCAGTTTTACGCTTTTGAGTTGTTCGTAAAAGACTACCCGCAACCATATCTGCCAGCTGAACCAAGGTATCATTCTTAGAGTTAACAAACTTCATATCTTTTATTATGCTACCGTCGGGATTAGCCTGCTGGCGAAAATACGTTGTTGCTGCTTTCTTGTAAGACCGGTCTTCGTGACCATCAAGACGAATCCGTCCATCGATAA
>CAZIBG010000043.1:0-2752 GCA_964536985.1 uncultured Candidatus Saccharibacteria bacterium
ACGAATTTGCTCAGCTGCTTCAGGGAGTTCGGGAACCCAAGGAAGGCGCTCAGTCGCTTATTGTTGGCGATGCATTGACCATCACACCCGCCGGTTTAGCAACGGCTATCAAGCTATCCTCACAGATGCTCAGTGGACACGGTGTAACGTTTAGCGATAAAGAACAGCTTCGTTACATCCAAATGGCTCGAGCAAAATCCAAGGTACTACGTACAGCCGAACTACATCCAGGTGTGGTAACGATGTTCCAGAAACATGTCGAGCGTCGGATTAGTGGCATAGTACACAATCGGGCCGCCTGATTTTTAACATATGGTGCCGCAGGACGGACTTGAACCGTCACGAGGTTGCCCTCACAGGATTTTGAGTCCGGCGTGTCTACCAATTCCACCACTGCGGCTTCACATATTAAAAATGAACTAACAGAGGAAATTATATCATATAGGGCGCCGGATTCACCTCAGTTACTGTATACTTAATACATAACCATGACCGATTCAAGCTCGACCAATTCAAAGGGTAGTCGCGACAATAATGATGCCGCGGTTGATTTGATACGGTCAAAAGTCGGGAACTTGTATGCAGACGAACCCAACGCCAAAGAAGAGGCCCAGGAAGTTCGCACCCTAGATAAACCCCTTAGTAAGCACCAAGCATACATGCAAAAAATCAGTGAATCGGGCATGTCTCTTGCCGATATCCAGACCGCTTGGCACCGCTATTACGTCGGGCTGCCCGATGCCGAAAAACATGATGTCTGGAAAGAGTTCTACGCAGAACACGACAAAAAAGATAGTAAGAACCAAGAATCTCCAGAACCTCCCAAAAAGCAGGAATCCGTAAAGCCACAACCAGAAGTGCCCCACCAAGACATGCGGTTACCATCTTCGGAAAAAGCAACTGTCCATCATATGGGTGCTCAGCCAGCAGCCAAGCACAGGGGCTCAGGGCCAAAAACTGTCCGTGAAGTAAAAGAACAACTGATCAGCAAAGCAAGTCTAAATGCCAGTGGTAAGCTCAAAGCTCGGCAACATTTTCAGTCGCTATTATTCGGCGTAGGTATGGGTATGGTGGTCGTTATCTTCCTATTGTTTGGGTTTTTCAATGACCGATTTATTGCCCCCTTCATTACTCCTAGTAAAAATGTCAGTAGTACGCCAATAATAATTGACGGGGCAACAGCCGTAGACGGTGCCTCAAAAATTATCATACCCAAGATCAATGTCGAAATTCCTGTTGTCTACGATGAACCGTCGGTCGAAGAACATGCCGTCCAGAATGCCCTAGAACGCGGTGTAGTACACTATGCCACTACACCTAGCCCGGGTCAAAAAGGTAACTCAGTTATATTTGGACACTCAAGCAATAACATCCTCAATAAGGGTAAATACAAATTTGCCTTTGTACTACTCAACAGATTAGAAGTAGGGGACACTTTTTACCTAAACAAAGATGGGGTTCGCTATGTCTATAAGATATATGAAAAGAAGATCGTAAACCCCAGTGAACTTGGCGTCCTCGGCTCCACTGATAAGGTTGCCACATCCACACTGATTACCTGTGATCCTCCGGGCACTACCCGTAATCGTCTAGTCGTAATTGGCGAACAAATCAGTCCTAGCCCCGATGGCAACGCAAACAGTACGGCAACAGCAGCTGACGCCCAAGCAACCGTCCTTCCTAGTAATGCCCCAAGCTTATGGGATCGTGTCCGAAACTGGTTCTAGGACTTATGGCTTTAAGTTGAGTTTTAGGCTGGTGCGAACTAGTTCAGTCTTTGTAGGATCGGTTTTAAGTGGGGACAGGGTGTAAAGACGCTCATAGTCACGATCAAATACCGGAATCATACCGGGAGCTATATCACTTAATATTCGACGGTTGTTTCCATCAAACTCAAATACTACCACTTTAGAATCTTGGTTTAACAGCAATCGGTGGCCGTCCATCCAGGTAGCCTTTAACTCGACTGGAACAGTGCCACTTGCCACAAAATTAAAGCGACGATTATCCTCAAAATCATAGACGGCAAATGTGCTACCTGACTGCGTAGCGATAAAGCGAGTATTGGTAGAGAACGAAAGTTTTACCGGATTAGCTATCTTCATAACGGCAAAAGGAGTTACTTCGGTTCGCTCAACTCGTTTTAATTTAACCAGCGGATCTTTAAAAATGTACATTCTTCCCTCTGGAACGGAAGCTGTGGTCACAAACATCTCGCCGTCAAATCGTGCCAGATCAAGCAGCACGGCTCCTGCCTGATGAACTCGCAGGGTGTAGCTCTTGCCATTGTCCCAAATACTTACAGTTGTCTTGCCAGGTAGTGCCGGATCTTCGGAAGAGTACAGGACAGTATTCTCTTGATAGGACTTAAAGTTAGTGACATTAGTTAGTAGGTTAGCGACCGCCCCCGTCTTTGTATCAGCCGTTTGTAGTAGCTTAGTGGCATCGGTATATAAATAAAGCCTATCAAAACGCTTATCCCGGAGGCTAACTTTTGTTGGCTGGAGCTTAAACAAGGTGTTAACATTCACGGTGCTTTGGGGCTCAACACGGTCTATTACTACAAACTCTGTGCTTTGCGCAAAGGTGTGTTTTAGGAGTACATGACGATTATCTGTCGACCATTCAACAAGCTCCAAAGACTGGTCAGTAGGCTTAGCAGCTGGTGTTAACACCTTTGCCGGAAGGGTTAAGACAGTAGGGGCGCGGTCGATGTTTTCTGTATCAAAGACATCAAAAACACCGGCAGTTC
>CAZIBG010000044.1:0-2745 GCA_964536985.1 uncultured Candidatus Saccharibacteria bacterium
ATGTTCCGAGTGCAAGTTTAGGAAGTTGCTGTTGCATGAACTGAGTATAGCAAACACCAGGGAGGCAATGTGTTTGGTTTATGCTACTTCTTGTTTAGTACGGCGGCGTGATTATTACTAGCTAATCCCTCGGATACAAAGTGTCGGAGACGGTCAATGTTGGCTGAGTGACCTAGTATGTGCTTAAGCAGCACGGCAGCTTGATGGGTAAACATATCCCAGCCGTTCACTACAACCAGGTCGTTATCCTTTGCAAGAGTGGTCAAGTTAGTGACGGGATTACCGAAGGTAACATCTGCAACTGCTTGGAAGCGACTAACTATCTCGTTGGTGAAGATGCTGTCTTCGTCTACTGACCCGATTCGGGTTGCATTGACTAAAATGTCTCCCTCGACTGTCTTTAGGTCACCAAGTGAGTGTACTGATTTTAGCCAATCAAATCTTTCTCTCAAGGCTTCGGCGTGTGCGAGAGTTCTATTAACGATGATAACTTCGGATGGTTTCTGTTGCGTCTTTTCAAGTGCAAGGAGTAAGGTTTTTACTACCGTGCTTGCTCCAGCAATTACTATACGTTTGTCAGTCGTATCAATCTTTTCTTGGATTGCGTTCAGAAGTCCATCGCCGCCCTGGTAGTGAGCACGAATTTTGCCATCAATATTAGCAATATTTCCGATAATACCAGATATTTCCACGGTCTCGTCGAGTTCATCCACTAGTGCGGCCAGACTTGGGTCATGCTCGAATCCGGCAGTAATGGCGCCAGTTAGCTGTAGGTTCCTCATTCCTTCAATTAGTTGTCCCGGCTTATTATTTCGGAAGAGCATATAAACGGCATTTATGCCTTGGTCTTCGAAGTAAGGGTTGTAAATGTTTAACCCCGTACCATTATCTTGGGTATGAAATCGTCCGATGAGTTTAGTTTGAGTGTCTATCTTCATAGTCACATTGTAGCACCAGGATATCTATCGGATTTACTCGAGCGTGGTAGAGTAATCTTTAGCTCGTTCCTGAAAAATATCCCAGGTATCTTCTCTTGGAAGGTATAGCGAGCATTAGGATTCCTTTGTCATGCGGAGCTGTCGAGTTGGCTCCGCCATAACATGGAGGTAACAGATTCTGTTTATTCTGCCGCAGTAATAGACTAAAGCTTACGGTGCTTTAATCTGGTTATGATAGTCGCTGCCAACTCGATAAGCACAAGCGCAAGCATTGATAAAATTACGGAATTGATAATAAAGTCATCTGTATAGAACTTTTCGGCTTCGTTAGTTTCGGTACTCACGATGTATCCCCTGGGGAAGCCTTTGACTGTAGCAGGCACGAATGCTGGCGGGTCGGGACACGAATACTTATTACAGGGGAATGCTGGCGGGGTGATGGTTGTATCGCGAGAAATTTTCTGACTACTAACTGAAGCGACGGCCCCGATCAGTATCGATGTCAGCACGATCAGAGCTTGCCTCATTACCTTATGCATAAGCTCAATTGTAGCATGCAAGACAAGGTCTTAACCTAAGGCGCTTGTTGAAAAACACTTTATTGCGCTATTGTTAGGTAATGAAGAAGTGGACACCTATTGGTGTATCAGTCCTGGTGGTGTTAGCGATTGGGGGATTTGCTGTTTGGAGCATTAAGGCACCCAATAAGGAACCGAAAGTAGAGGTGTCGTTAGAGACCATAACGATTCCTTACGAGCAGGATGTCAAAGAGAAGCAAGTCTGTGCTCAGATGTATGTTCAGTACAACATGAATAACGATAGTAAATATGGTACTGCACGCAACAACACGCTCTGTACTGACCCGTCACCTCAACGGGCATGTTATTTATTCGAGAAAACAACAATGGTTGTCGTTGCAATAAAGGACAGCTCAGAAAGCAAAATCACTTTGTATGACGAAAGAAATAGGCAAGAAACTATAACAGCTACTAACAGGCTTTGCGGTAGTATCTAGAAGCCAAGAAAAACTTGGACCCTATCCTTGTGGAGCTAAATCGGTGGTATCTCTAATTAATTTCAGTTGCAGACCGGAGGGCAGTCTCTAGCTCTTTCTGAATTGAAGATATCTTTGCCTGCTGCGTGGTGTCGTTAGCGCAATCCATACTCGGAACTTTGTAGCCAATATAGTATCTTGGGAATTGTTTAACGAGTACGCCTGCTGAGTTCGATGCATTAGCTTCGCTGGGATACTGACCGCTCACTTTCCATGCAACTCCCAAGTAGCCACCTGCATTTTCAGGTAATTTACATTCCGGTGTCTCTAGCGAAGGCAATACAATTGAAGCCAGTGGATACTCGTCGGATCCAAAGCCAGTCTTGACGCTTGGATCTGCAGCAGACATAGATTCTACGTAACTTAGTGATTTTAGAGAATCAGGCACATTAAACTGGATATTCATTTTGGGCAAAATAATTACATTCTTTTTTTCCGAGCCAGAAACAACCGCAGGAGTATTCGGTTCTGCAATGACGGGGTTATCGCTTTTAGCAGATTTCTTCCCACTGCTTTCCCAAATCCTCCATCCCACAAATCCAATCACAGCAATCACCGCTACTAAGACTATTGCGGCTAAATGTGCGATGTCATCTTCATTGTTCTTTATTTTCATGCCCATCCTTGCTTAATTAAGCAAGGATGGGCTAAATTTAGGTAAAAGAAAAGACCCCTGTTTCCAGAGGCCAAAGTGCTTATGGTAGCGGGGGCAGGACTCGAACCTGCGACCTTGTGGTTATGAGCCACACGAGC
>CAZIBG010000045.1:0-2163 GCA_964536985.1 uncultured Candidatus Saccharibacteria bacterium
TGGCTCAATTCCGTGCTCAAATAGCATCAGAATAAATGTCTAGATGGAGCCGATTGTTGAGTTAAGCATAATATGATGCTTAAATTAGTTTCATGGATCCCCTTGAAAAATTAAATAGTGAACCCCCGGTCGACAGACGCATCCATTCCCTTACAACAACTGACTTGGCTGACTTCTATTCACTTTCCTACGCCATGCAAATGAGTAGCGTCTATCCTGACGTCATGCCAGAGGATGCAATGACTGAAGCTGATAAGCTATTAGAAGATGTAGAGTTATCCATAGCCCTCGCTAGCGTAGACGCACTAACTCGTGAGTTGATTTTGGGTGGTGCAACACTGGTTTCTGGGCCAACACATGATGATCCTATCACTCAAGAATGGGCTGCATCTTTGGATAACGAGGACAACCCCTACTTAACACCGCGCTCAGTAGAGGCATTGAAAGAACATGGTATGGGCCTTGCTGGTGAAGAATTTGCACCCCAACCAATAGGCGCAACAATGATGGGAATGCGCTTAAAATTGGCAGAGATAGTCGCAAATGGGGCGACGACTGAAGAAGTAAAGAAGCTTTGCAAGGACGCTGGAGTAATTGGCCAAGGAGTTATGGCTGCTGCCAGCCGAAGTCCAATGCAGTACTTTATAGATGATGTAGGTCCCGAACTTGCAAGTAAAACTGTTATATCGAAATTTAGGAACTGGGATCTTTTTGCTCAGTCACTACAAGCTTTTGGCGAGTCAGAGAGTGGCCTGCAAACGCATGACCATATTATTGCAACCGATGAGCTAATTAATGCTCAGCACAGCGGTTCATTTGCCGGCGATGGAAGCATGCTGCACCATACGGCAAAACAGTCAGAAACCCGAATTACTAAGCAACTTCTTGATGCTAAGCATTCGTCCGACGGCGGTTTGTTTATGGAGGGGTATGCAAGTCCTAGGGTTCGTGAACTACTTTCTGACTACCCTGCCTTAAACGTCTTTGAGTCAAATCAAGACACTAAAGGCAGGACATTATTTGAAGATAAAAGCTTGGAAGCGTTAAGCGGAAAAGTTCGTGGGCATACTATCCTCAAGACTTTAGGCTATCCAGTACCGACATATTCTTATTATCATCAAGGTTTTGGTGCACCTCGATACGTGCAAGAGTTACATGCAGACGATCCCGAAAAGAGAGAAAAACTCTGGGCTGTTCGAAGCTCAGCCAATGTAGAAGATAGTTCGGATAACTCTTTTGCAGGGTTGTTCACAAGCAAGATAGGTATTAATGCTTCTGAAATTGAGCAGGCCATAGATCAAGTACGACACTCGGTTCATAATGATCGAGTTATGAACTACTGTGCGGCGAAGAATATTAATCCCCATGGCATAAAGATGGACATTATCATACAGGAATTTGAAGAGCCGGTTTGGTCTGGAGTCTGGATTGGTGATAACCAAAACGGCGTCGGTGTACTGGAATGGGTCGATGGACGCGGTTCTAATCTTGTAGACGCCACAATCACACCAACTCAGGAACTGCACAGTTATCAAGACGATGGAATTGATGGAATTGTGGATGAGAATGGAAGACCAGTAGCAGAGATCTGTCGAGAAATAGAAGAGCGCGTTGGCTGTGCCGTAGATCTGGAATTCGCAATGACTGAGTCGGGGCTTAAGTGGGTACAGATGAGGCCAGTAACGGCCGCTCCAAGATTGATGACCGAAACAACTAAGGGAAAGATAAGGACCGGCCGTCCAATTATGGGAGAAGGAATCAGCCCGTATGTAAATACTGGGCGAGCTTATAGCATTGAGTCTGAGGATGAAATACCCGAAGGAGAAAGAGTGATATTAATTGCGAGCGAAGCAGATGAACGAGTTGAAAAGCTTCTCTACTCTGCTTCTGGTCTGGTTACAGCCGTTGGTGGAAGGCTTTCGCACATTGCAATTATCTGCCGCGAACTCGGCATCCCTTATGTTTCGGGAGTCGATATTTCAGCCGTAGTTCATGGTACTGAGATTAATATCAACGGCCAAACAGGCGAAGTTGCCTTGGTTAAGCAAAAATCTAAAATTGGCCAATTCGCCACCAAAATACTACGCCGCTAGGCAATCGAGGGTTAGATCTCTCGAGCCAGTAAAAAAGTCCCTCAAAATGAGGGACACTTTTACTGGCTAG
>CAZIBG010000046.1:0-2154 GCA_964536985.1 uncultured Candidatus Saccharibacteria bacterium
GCATAATAGTAATCGCCAACGGCACGCCGAACAAACTAAATGCCGCCAGGCTAACAAGGTTCACTACTAGTTCGGCGCTGTTACTGGTAAAGCAACTGAGTGCTCCTTTCTTTATATTTTGAAAAACTACTCGTCCTTGCTGAACGGCACCTACAAGGGTATGGAAGCTATCATCAAGGAGTATTATGTCGGCCGATTGCTTGGCCACATCGGTACCGGTAACTCCCATGGCAACGCCAATGTCGGCTCTTTTTAGAGCGGGAGCATCGTTGATTCCATCGCCCGTTACGGCAACAACACGACCACTATCCTTTATTAGTCCAACAATCCTCAGCTTATCCTCGGGGCTCACCCGCGAGAACAAGACGCTGTGTTTTTTTGTGATGTCCAAAATTTCTGCATCGCTAAGTTTTTGAACTTCATCACCAACTACAAGCTTGATATCTTGTTTGCTCTTGGCTAGCCCTGCTTTAACGGCAATGGCTTGCGCGGTACTGGCGTAGTCTCCGGTAATTATCGACACCTTTATATGTGCGTCATGTGCGGCTTGCATAGCGGCAGGAACCTCCTCACGGAGGGGGTCTATCATCGACACCATCCCAAGGTAGGTTAGTCCTGCTTCTACATCTTCCAGTTTAAGGTCCTCAACTTTAGCATTTTTTGGCAGGATCTTATATGCGTAGGAGAGGTTTCTGAGGGCACTTTGTGCAAGCTCTTCGTTGGTGGCCAGAATGTCGTTGCGGTTCTTTTTGGTCAGCGACCTGGTGTGTCCGTGATCCCATATATCCGTACACTTCTGTAAAACGTTTTCTGGCGCGCCCTTAACGAAAACATACAGGTTCTTACCGTCGCCCCAGGCCCGGACGGAGCTCATGCGTTTACGGGCTGAATCAAAAGAGAATTCCCTGAGCTCTGGATACTTGTGGTCAATTTCTAAGGGGTCAACGCCAGCCTTACGAGCCAAGGTTACTAATGCCGCTTCGGTTGGATCACCGATGGCATACCAGTCGGCATGTTCTTCGTCCGGTCCATCAACCTTGGCATTACTGGCAAAAACACCAGCACTAAAGAAAAGCTCTAGTTCTTCCAGTTCCTTGGAGGTGAGCATTTCAGAAGCTCCATTTTTTTGTAGGTGTCCATTTGCCTCGTAGCCGATGCCAGTGACAGTGTATTTTTGAGCTCCTACCTGCAGGCTTTGGACGGTCATTTGGTTCTTAGTAAGTGTGCCGGTTTTGTCAGTACAAATAATACTGGTGGCACCAAGGGACTCCACGGCTGATAGCTTTTTAACAAGTGCTCTAGCACGAGCTAGTTTATTGGCAGCTTGGGCCAGGGTAGTGTTGATCTCGGCAGGAAGCCCCTGGGGAATAATGGAGCTGGCGATTCCTATGGCGAACAAGAAGGCGTCTTTTAGTGACATATCAGCGTTGATGGCAATCGGCAAAAGGGCAGCACAGAGCACCATGGTGCCCTGAGTAACGTGCTTGGCGATATTGTTTATCTCTTTCTGTAAGGGGCTGATGTCTTGGCCGGTATCCTGGCTTAAATTAGCGATTCGCCCTAGTTCTGTGGACATACCCGTTCCCACAACTACTCCATAACCATGTCCCGTAGCCACGGTTGTGCCCATGTAAGTTAAATTATGGCGGTCGCCAATTGGAACGTCGTTGTCGATAATATGGCAGAACTTCCTGCTTGGGTTACTCTCGCCAGTTAGTGCAAAATCGTTGGTAGATAGCTCTGATTCATCAAAGATACGCAAATCAGCTGGGACGCTGTCGCCCTCTTCGATGTACACCACATCACCCGGAACAATATCGGTACTGGCAATTATCTCGAGTTTTCCGCTCCGTACGACTTTGGCTTCGGGAACGACTAGGCGCACGAGGCTTTCCATAATCCTCTCGGCTTTGTATTCTTGTGTGAATCCAATGACGGTGTTAAACAGTACAAGAGCCAGTAGAACTACGCTAGTTCGGTCGTCTCCAAGCCATAGGGATAGGCCGCTGCTTACTAGAAGTAGGACAATCATTAAGTCGCGGTATTGGGCAAGGTAGCGAATGAACCAGTTCTTTTTATGTATCTCTTCCAGCCGATTATTGCCATATTGGCTGAGTCTACTTTTGGCAATAACTATGTCTAGGCCATCCTCGG
>CAZIBG010000047.1:0-2150 GCA_964536985.1 uncultured Candidatus Saccharibacteria bacterium
GTGATGGTAAACGACTTTGGCGTAGTGATGAACTTCCTGCAAGGCGTTGGCCCCAACAACCAACCTCTCGCTATTGCTCGTGTAGGTATGAGCAAAGAGCATGCTCGATCGGTATTAGACATTCTCGATAAATCCCTCAAACAATCCGACCAAGCCGGCAAACCAAAAATGCTCAAGTCCACCAAAAAAGACACCGATCAAACCAACAAAAAGAAATAACAGAGGTTGGCAGGTGTGAGGATGTGAGGTATACTTACCTCTGTTTTATATGCACCCGTAGCTCAGTGGATTAGAGCATCTGTCTTCGGAACAGAGGGTCGGCGGTTCGAATCCGTCCGGGTGTACCAATAAAGACCCCATGCTTGTCATGGGTTTTTTATTTGGCTAAAGCGTAGTAAGTAGCACGCCAACAATTACTAAGCAGGCGGCCAAGATCTTTTGTACGGGGTGGTCGCGCTCTTTTAGGAATATGTAGGCGGCTAAAACGTTTAGGATCACGCCAACGGCTTGCAAAGTTACGATGGAATTAACTTTTCCGAACTGGTAAGCCCTAAGTGAGAAGAATATTGCCAGGGACCATGCCAATCCAGTGATAACAAATAACAACGGGTTTCCACGCTTTAGTTCTGCTACTGAATCCTTGGGAGTAGTCCGTCCACCAATTGCTATTAGCAGGGCGGGGATAAGTAGAGTAAGGCTAATATAGATGGGTAGGTTAAAGTTTTTGACGATGTTTATGTCTATAGAAATAGCCGTTGCAAATGATACGGTGGCCAATATTGCCATGACTGAATACTTGTTTATGACAATACTATGTTTACCGGGGCGGTAAAAGATCATGGCGTTAGCGGCGATAATCAGCGCAGCGCCTCCAATACGCACTAAAGAAAACGGTTCGTTAAATACGGTTAGCCCGTAAAGTATGACAAACACCGTAGACAGCTGACTGATCACAGAGAAGGCGGAGACCTCTAAGTGCTTACGTGCTGTCATCTGTAGTCGGTCGGTCACTGCGTAAAAAACGCAGGCTCCAACTAAAAGCAGCAGCACGCTTGGCTTATTGGGGACAATGAAAGGGAAGAGTGGTGCTAGCGCTAGGATGCTGACGCCTGCAATTGTTTGGATCAGGATTGTTGCAGCGCCATCGTTCTTAACGTGCTTAACAGATAGCTTGTAGAACTGGAAATAGATGACAATAAAAATGTAAAACAGTATGAGGTTGAACTGCCATGTATTAAGCATGTACGCATTATACGACTTTATGGTTATAATCAGGTTAAATAATTAAAGGATCAATACCATGGGTCAAGACGCCGTCGCACCGGGTGCCGTTCAACAGAAAAGTTCATTTAATTCTGGGGATTGGCCTGGCGGTCGACTGATCGTAAAGCAATCAATCGTTGATTTCTTCACTAATATTGTCCCTACTTTGGTGGGTATGTTAGCCATTGCTCCACTAGTTTTGGCGCTGGTAATCCAGCTGCTTACAAATCATCAGCCAGGCTCTGCTAATGTAGCTATAAATATAATTAGTGCGCTTCTAGGTCTGGCGGGGGTTATAGCCATCATCTTTACTTCGCTTTGCTGGATTAGCTCTACGCCACTATTTGGCTTGGCGCGTGCCGACGGCAAAAAGATGACCACCAAAGAGGTTTACACCGTGCGAGGCAGCCTGGCTTGGCGTCAGATTAAAGTGGGTATTGTTCTGGGGTTAGGGCTGCTTGCAGGCTTCTTGCTGTTCATCATTCCAGGCATTATCCTTACGATCTGGCTTATCCCTGCCATGTCTTTGGTCCCCTATGTAGTTGTTGAAGAGGACCTAGGAACCATCGACTCGATTAAACGTGCTCATCAGCTGGCAAAAGGTCATGTTGGAAAGGTGTGGGGGATTATCGGTTGGTATTTAATAGTTATGGCGGTCATTCTAGCGCCTATTGTTATCATTCTGGCTATTGTCTTTGCTAACAGCTCATCATCAGTCGGCACAACAGATACGTCGTCGGGTGGATCTGGAAGTAATTCGCAGTCGACAGGAAGTGTCGGAGGAAATCTTTTTAGCGCAATTTCATATGCCTACCTTTATCGTTGGATTAAACGCCAGCCAGAAGCAACAGCACCTGTCTCTGCTCCAGTTCAAGCTCAAGCTGCTC
>CAZIBG010000048.1:0-2110 GCA_964536985.1 uncultured Candidatus Saccharibacteria bacterium
ATACTACTTTATTGCAAAATACGCAAGTATAATATTTAAATAACTAACGGTTGAACATGCCATAAGCTCGGATGCAGAGAAACTAATTCAAAGAGTATTGTATTTTAAGCATAAGTATGATATAATATACAATTGCTAACGAGCAATAGAGAGTGTTTATTATGTATAGCTATGTACTACGAGATCGGGTTAGTATGGGTGCCCTACCAAAGGTGGCCTTACGAACTATACCTACAAAACGAGCCTCCCTTGATGGCGTTAATCGCTATGCTCGCGCTCTAGGGCGTTCTTATCCTGAACAGAAGGAGCTTATTCAGGACATTGCCAATGCGGCAACGTATGTCCACGACCGCTCCACTACTAAAAACCTTTTTGAACAGTTGGTGGACTTAGAACGCTACCTTATAACTACCCTGTATTAAGACGATTGACAATATATAGATTTAGTGTTACAATATTTCCCTTAAGAGAAGATTATGTCGAAACACGCCAACCCCGAAGTACAATTTGTTGATAGTATTGTCGAACGTCGCCAGATAGCACGTGATCAAGGACTAAGCGCCGCCGAAGCACGTACAGACCCCGACACCCTAGAGGCATTTGGAGATATTGTCGAGGCCGTACAGAGTTGTGATGAATTTGTATTAGCGTATATTGGTGTCCAAAAAAATATAGGCCAGAGACGCAAGGATGCGCATGCAAAGGTGGTCAAGGTTGAAACGGAAATTGCTGGATTCATGCTGGACGCAGAGCTCATTAATCGAACGCAATATAGTAAGCAAATTGAGCGACTACAAGATCCAGCGACCATAAAAGCTCTTTCAGTTAAGTTTGTATCATTGTTTCAATCGGTTCTTCCAAAGGAATTACTTCCAAAAACAAAATCAAAAGCTAAATCCAAAGCTAAATCCACTACACCGGTAACGCAGCCGATCGTTGCTGAGACGGCACCAGAACCACTTCAACCTACGCCAGTAGAAAGCTTACCATTGCCGTTGGATGTACCGGTATTTGAGCCTGTAGTAACAAAAGAAGTCGTCCAGGCTTCACGATTTGACGTTCTGATTGATAAAAAAGACCTGGTTTACATTAATGGCACTGCTATTTCATTACCACAAGGTCAAGATGTCATACTTCGAACACTACTACACGAGGCTACTGACGAAGAAGCTCAGCTAGTCACTCCTTCATACATAAAAGCTAGCAGAGAGTGGAAATTATTCGTACAAGGTTATGTGGGGGATCAAACGGATCTGTTTACAAAGCAAATAAGTCAACTGCGCGAGGCCATGTCTGATCTTGGAATGGCGAATTTAATCGCACATGAAGGTAGCGGCCGCGGACGAGCATATCAGGCTTTAATTAACTCTCTCGAGTATGTTGATCACGTCATAACGCCAGAACCTCAAGCAGAAGATGTTGGACTTTTTGATGACCAATTACAGCCTGAAATTTCTGATCCTACCGCCGAACGTGCGGATACAACTGCTGCTGATTTTGCTCAGATTGCCCTGGCGGGAATATTTGCGGTTGAACAGGCTCAGGGTGTCAGTAGCTTAAAACGAAAAGATATAGCAAATGCTTTTGCCCGTAATCTTAGGATCACGGATGCGGAATCTACCACCATTATCACTAATCTTCTGAACACTGGCCAACTACACAATGCTGGCAGCAAAGATGGCTATATTATGATTTCGACAACCGAACAGCAGCCTCAGCAAGGCGCTCAGACGCCATCGTTGGAAAAGCAGAAAAAGACAGAAGTTTGGACTGATGAGGATCTTAAGGGAGTTGAATTGCTCATGGAACGTTTGTTGACTCTTGATCACGCCAATCAAAGCATGGTAGTTAATAAAATTGCAGCCCGTCCGGAATTCGAAGCACTGTTAGGTGCAGCAAGAACCAAGCGTCTAGCTCGTAGGCTAGAGGCTGCTGGTATGGTTCGCCTTGAACTACGCAATACCCACAATAAAGGTCGTCGAAAAGAAGCTCAGATTATCAGAATTGGTAGCCAGAGAATACGAGATGCCTGGAAAGCCGATCCAAGAGAAGCTCTGGCTCAATTCCGTGCTCAAATAGCATCAGAATAAATGTCTAGATGGAGCCGATT
>CAZIBG010000049.1:0-1987 GCA_964536985.1 uncultured Candidatus Saccharibacteria bacterium
AGCATTTCGGTCTTTTTAGCGTCGTCTTTCTTTGAGGTTTTCTTGTTCTTTGGTTCTGGGGTACTTGCTGCTTTACGTGGCATTACTTACTCGCCTCCTTGGCGGTTTTTAACATAACATCGAGTCTTTTTGCAGCTTCTAACAGTCGTTCCATGTCTGCATCGGATGCAGTATTCATGGCTGTGGCGAGCCGGGCTTTTTGAGTTTTTACATATGTTTCTATCTGGCGAATCTGCAATCGAGCGGCTTCGTAGCGAAGCTCTATAACCTCGAGATCCCGATAGAGTTCTTCATAGATCAATGATAAAACTTTAACATAATCCGCGAGCTCACGCAATGGCTCCACATCTGTTTTGTCCTTCTGATCCTTTAGGTTCTCGGTATTAAAATCAGGGTTAGCCTTGAGGAACTGCACTAGCTTTTTGGCCTGCTCTTCTAGAAACATGTCAGTGATGAGCGGATCCAGGTACGAACGTAAACTCGGCAAAAAGAATATGACACTCAAAAACTTATTCTGGGCACGGATTTGATCGGCCACCACCCTGTCGAGAACGGGCTGTTTTGGTGCTTCCTTCAAGGCCGGAGCCGGACGTTTGGGCTTAGCGGCTTCGTTCATAGTTGAGGTTTTATTTCGCAGCGCATCGACGCTTACCTCCAGCATTTTGGCAATCTTGCCAAGGTAATGATCACGTTCTACACTGTCCGAAAGATCGTTTATGACGGATAGAACTCTGTCGCTGAACTGTCGCTTTCCCTGGGCACTGGTTAGATCAAGTAGTTGCTGGTAGCGGCTAATAATCCAGTCCACGGCATATTCTGGCTGGTTAATCACATCGCGCCAGGCTTGCGGATCCTTCTTGACCAGCTCATCCGGGTCTTTGCCGGCAGGCACGCTGACCATGCTCAAACTAACACCCACTTTGGCAGCGATTGGAATAGCGCGCTCGGTAGCTCGCAAGCCAGCATCATCTTGATCGAATGCTAAGCGGATGTCGGTCGTAAACCTACTTAGCGCCTTTAAATGCTCTTCTGTCAGAGCCGTCCCTGCAGTGGCCACCACGTTAGCTACTTCTGCCTGATGACTGGCAACGACATCAAGGTTACCCTCTACTACAACGGCAAAATTGTTCTTACGAATGGAGTCTTTTGCCAAGTGGAATCCGTACACGTGCCGACTTTTATCGTAAACCGGGCTCTGGGGTGTATTGATGTACTTGGGGCCATTGGGATCAGTGACAATCTGCCGGGCAGTAAAGCCAATCACCCGCCCTGTGCCGTCTTGCAATGGAACCATCAGCCGATTGCGGAACATGTCACCAAAGCCGCGGTAACGCTGCGTACCGAGCCCTGCAGTCTTTAGTAATGCGTCCTTGTAGCCCTTGCTACGTAAGTAGTCTACCAATGCTGCATCTTTGTTGGGAGAGTAGCCTAAACGGAACATCCCGGCGGTCTTCTTGGTAAATTGTCTTTGGTTGAGCACGTAGTCCATGATGGTTTTACTACGACTGAGGTGCACTTGGTAGAACTTAGCGGCAATTTCCAGAACCTCGTAAATTTCCTCTTTTTGTTTAGCGGCTTTGCCATCGCCTTGCCGCTGAAACTGGGTCAGATCGACACCCGCCTGACGCGCAAGTAAATCGAGCGCGCCTTTAAAGTCGAGTCCATCTACTTCCATGACAAAAGTAAACATGTCACCACCCTTGCCGCTACTAAAATCGTGCCAGATCTGCTTCTCGGGGCTAACCATCAAACTGGCGCTCTTTTCGTGGCTGAATGGACTAAGAGCTTTGAAGTTACGCCCGGAGCGTTTGAGTTCGAGGTACTGCGAAACAACATCTTCGATGCTGAGTCTCGACTTTATCTCTTCTACGGCGTCCATATCTATAGTCTATAGCGATAGGGGTAAGACTGAAAGCACAAGCGCGTGCAGATACGCTATAATACTGATTATGAATCCGCAACAGCCCTTCCAGCCCCAGGTACCACA
>CAZIBG010000050.1:0-1929 GCA_964536985.1 uncultured Candidatus Saccharibacteria bacterium
TTGATCATGTAGTTATAGAATTTATTCTTGTTTCTCCTAAGTTCAACGCTTCTGATGATAGACTTATCGGCGACTATTGCCCGAACCCGGAACTTACAACTTTTTATCTCGTTTAAAAAAGCGAGACGTATATCTTTACTGGCTTTGTTGAACTTAAACTCATGATCGTCTCGCCACCCAAGTGAACGACGCAATCGCTTAATCCTAAGCGCAGTTTCTTCGGCATCAAGGTTGTCATCAAAGACAATGCAGGCAATAACAAAGTGTGTACTCGAACCCTTATCAAACTTAAAGCCCGGATCTCCTGAATCATCTATGAATACCAGCATGTGTGTATTATATGGTCATATTTAGCTCAAAGCTACTGGACAGGTCTATACTAGGCTCGCTTGTGAGTACAGACATAGCCGAGAGTTAGTAACCCGGCAAAAGAAGCAAACAAGGAACCAACGAGAGAGACAGGGTTAGCGCCGGTGTTTGGGGCTCCGGCATTGGTGCCTGCATTAGCATTGGTTGTAGTTGCTGCACAAACTGCACCCTCGAATTGGTATGCACCAATAGATGGGCAGGACGAACGTGTTACGCCGCGCGCGTCAGTCGTCACACCTAGAACCACACCACCAGTAGCGATAGCTGGGCTGCCAGCAAGCAGTGCCCGAGTCGGTACTGAACCGCCATTATCTTGCAATGGGCCAAGAGTGGAAACTATATTGCCAACGTTTTGTCGATCACCCGTTTGTGTAAACCCTGTGCAGGTAGCGTCATCAGACATGTTGTATCCTAAAGAAGTAATGGAAGCGTTAACGGTCCCAGTGCCACTGAGTGCGTCATTGAGACTGACGGTGGAACAATTGTTCGAAGATCCTTCGTTTAAGTTATCGGCGAAGAGACTATTCTGGACGCTTATCGCTACATTTGCTACATCACTGCTACCAGATGCGAATCCCGCTGAGTAGAAAGCCGCAGAAGGCACGCCAGCGACCGGGATAGAACTGTCTACGCCCCGCGTACCAGTAATGGTAGTATTTGAAACCGCAATAGTAGTGTTCGCGGGATTACCTGCACTTATGGCTGCACCTACAAAAGGAGTCGTCAGCCCATCCGAAATGAGATTGTGGACCGTAACGTTGGTAATTGTCGCGTTCGCCGTCGAGCCGTCGGCAGTAATGCCAATACCTTGCAGTGCCGTTCCTCCGGTTGAGCTGATATTTGCCAGTGTTATGTTACTAAGGCTGGAGGTAGTTGTACCGCCATTACTTTGTGCGTAGGCGAAAATAAGCACACCAAATCCGCTGACAATGGTGAAGTCATGGATGTAGATATTGCTGGCATTGTACGTTGAAGTACTTGATGCAGAACTTGATCCAAGTATGCCGCAGGTTGAGCTGGTTCCTACAGTAACAGAACCATCTACGTCTAAATACTGTAAATTAACACTTGCAACATTATTCGTCTTTACGGCGCAATCATCCAGATTAGTGATTTTCATACCTGAAAGAGTAAATGAAGATCCCGTTGCTGAAAAAACTGAATACTGACCATCCCCATCAATAATAGTTGAGCCCATACCTGCACCCGTAATAGTTACTGGTTCGGTGATTATAGCCAGATCGCCTGTAAGTGTTTGAGTTCCCGCAGGAACAGTAATAGTGTCAGTAGAACCATAACTCCCCACAGCGGTACAGCCCGACTGGTTTGCGCCAGCATTCACCGAGTTAATAGCGATGCCGAGTGTACAGCCACCAGTTACGTTCAGTGTCGCGGCGTGAGCCCGACCGCTCCCAAAAGCCAGCACTGCCAGGAAGGCTAGGGCTGCGAGGATTAGTTTGTTTGTTTTTGTTAGATTCAGAATACTGATCATGGAGTAATTCCTCTATACATGTTTTTAGCGTTACCGGTATTCTACCCCCCCCTGAGATACAATGCAAG
>CAZIBG010000051.1:0-1904 GCA_964536985.1 uncultured Candidatus Saccharibacteria bacterium
CTCGTCCTGAGTTTGGAAAACTCATATACTAGCCGTTGTACGACACCCGCGATAACAGATTGGATTATATCAGATAACATCGGTGAACACCACAAAAACAAGGTTTTGTTTATTGAAATTTTGGAGAGTACAATACCCATATGACCAAGAACGAGCTGCGATATATCGGCGCTATGCAAGAAGAAATGGGCGATAATATAAAGCTCATCATTGAAGTCGTCTCAGATATTCAGAGGATCGTAAGCAATCAACCTACACGTGATGAGTTTAATGAACTAAAGTCTGACGTTAAGACGATAAAAGCAGCACTTACTGACACTAACGCTCAAGTGAGAGATCACGAACAACGAATAACCCTCCTAGAAGCCGCTTAGCTATTTTGTGGTAACGCCGATGATCGAGGTATTTATGTTGCCTTCGAAAATGAGTGTGGATTTTTTGGCCTTTAGATCGTAATTGCTAAGGGTGTATTCGTTGGCCGGTAATTCTGTGCCGACAATAACATTTGAGTCACTGGCGAAGTAAACGCCGCCCAATGGTTTGTCTGCGGTATAAAGCAGTTCTGGTTTTAGTGACACAATCTTATATATGTTGGTGTCTTCTGCGTAGTACGGTGTGTTTGTACCGGCAAGGAAACCAAGGAAGAACTGTCGGTACTTATATGTGCCATTGGCATTCTTTTCTTGCTTTGTGCCAATGGTCTTCACCACTTTGCTCTCGCCGGAAGCAACATCCACTTGCATGATGGAATACGGAGCTCCCGTGTAGTAACCTGGGATGCCATCAATTGCGATACTAGTATCCACGGTATACTTAATGTAAGTCATTACTTTCATGTCGTCCGAGAAGGCCATTGTGTACTCCAGGGTTTTGATATCAGCTCCGTCCAAAAGATCTTCGGCGGTCTTCTTCTTCAGATCATAAAGCTTAATTGCGCTATATCCAGAATCACATCCGTAACATCCCTCGGCATAAGCCAAACGATTTGTTGCAGGGCTATAGGCTTCCAAGAACAATGCATACTTTGCTGACGCAACTAATTCCTGCTTATCTGAGCCCGAAGTATTTAGTGAGAATATCTTACTTTCTACATCAGCCGATGATGTGTTGAAGGTAGAGAATGCAATTCGGCTGCCATCGCCGGCGATCTTGAGGCTATTAACATCCTCGCCCGCTTCCACGGTATAAACAGCCTTGTAAGTAGTGCCTCCGTCCTTGCTCAAGAAGATCTTCTTTCCGCTCAGGAATACCGCCACATTTCCTTTTACATCCATATTGAACACGTATTCATCACGATCCAGTTTTGTAACTTCTTTTCGTTCCCCGCCGGCTGTAGGTCGGTAAAAGACAGTATATGGATCCGCCTCGGCCGTTCTATATGCATAGCTTACTTTGTCGGGAGAGAATGTTTGAGTGGCTTTTTTCTCGACTACTGGCGTGCCCGTAGAAGAGCTAGCGGCTGGTGTTTCTTTCTTTGAACCAAGCAACGCGAATGCAGCACCACCTCCGCCAACAATCACAACCAAGAGCAGTAATGCGATCCACAGCTTTTTATGACTTTTCTTTTCTGGAGCCGGGGGTAAAACTACCCGATTTGGCTGATCGTCAATCTCATCCACCCCTTCTGATGCAGACTGGAGAATCGATTCTTCTTTACTTATTGGTGGTGACGGCGGTGTAGTGTCGTCAGAACTTACGCTTGGTGTTGGTTGCTGTTGATCATCCATAATTGTTCTCGCTTATGACAATAAGTATGTCCCTGGGGATGAGCTTTTGCAAGTTTACAGAGTAAGTGCGGTATAATAATGCCGTTGCGGCACCGTGCCCCGGTAGCTCAGCTGGATAGAGCAGGAGACTTCTAAGCTCAAGGTCATAGGTTCGAATCCTATCCGGGGCACCATTAT
>CAZIBG010000052.1:0-1843 GCA_964536985.1 uncultured Candidatus Saccharibacteria bacterium
GGGAGAGCAAATGGTCAGGGAACTTAACAATCAAACCTGTTTTGAATTTACCGCCTTAGATACAAAACCAAAGACGATTGCTCGAACCAGAACGTTTGGCGAAGATACCAACCAATTTCATGATCTAGAAGCCGCGATTGCAAACTTTGCTACCCAAGCTGCTTTCCGACTCCGAGCCTCACATCAGCTCACACGTAAAGCTGGTCTTTTTATGATGACTAGCCGATTTAAGCCGGGCTACAAAAGCTGGAGTAAAACCATAGAATTTAGCACACCTACCGCCGACAGCGGGGAACTAATCAACGCCCTGGTAGCGGAAGCAACTAAACTTTTTCAGTCAGGGCAAATGTATCATCGAGCAGGGATCTGGCTAGAAGAATTTGTAGGTGACAGCAGCCTACAGACAGACCTTCTAGGCGGAGTAGATGTTGATAAACATGTCCGCTCGAAACAGCGCATGGCCTCCTTTGATGCCCTCAATAAACGATACGGGAGGGGAACGATTGCATATGCCGCCGAACACCTGGCAAAAACATGGCAACCCAAACAAAAAATCAGAAGCCCTCGTTACACAACAAACTGGAGTGAACTTCCAGTTGCTCGCTTCCGCTAAACCCCAGCAAGCGGGTATACTGGAAGGACATGCGTATTAAACTTTCCAAGAAATTCAGTCGTAAATTCAAGCGGATAGTAACCTCTCGCCAATTTCGACTGATCTTTAGCGCTTTAGTGGCGACGTTTGTCGTTGTAAACGGCGGGCTCTATCTGTACTATCGTAACCACCTCTACCCAAACAGCGCTATTGGCAATTGGCAGGTTGGCAATAAAAGCTATCAGTATGTGAGCAATCTAGAGTTAGCGCCCAAAGAGATCTACTTTAAGACTAGCTATGCCAATAAAACTATCAGTACAAAGGATCTTGGAGCCACACTAAACTGGGATAAAACTCGTCAACAAATTAAGCAAAATAATCCCTGGCTTCCTATGGCTGGGTTATTCGGAAGGCATCAAAACACTATTGTCATTGACTACGACAACACCGCACTAACAAAGACACTAGCAGAAGTATCAAAACACTTCGAATTACCCAGCACTAACGGCAGTATCGAAACTTCCTCTGGAGTGGCCAAGCTTATTAGTGGAAAAGATGGTGCGACTGTCGACCAAGCTAAACTAAAGAATCAACTTTCTCGTGGCATGAGCGATGGATATGTTCAAGTACCAACCAAAGCAGCTCCACCGGCCATAACCGACAAACAGCTCCAGCCACTCGTAGCCCAATTGGCTACCAAACAGCAGGTCAGCTTGTCCTATACCTACAATGGCCAATCAAAGCGGCCCTCAAAAGCAGAAATGCTTGGCTGGTACGATATCAGCGGAACAACAATAACAGTTTCCAATAGCCGAGTGGCTGCTTACATAGACTCAGCGGGGAAATCGTTCGGAATTCGCACCAAGAATACCGCCGAAATTGCGGCTCAGACCCTTAAGGCCCTCGACAAGCAAACTAAATTATCAGCAACCCTCATCGCAGCGCCAAAAGCAGTCAAGCAATATACCTTCTGCGTTAGGTCGCGAAACGCCGACCAGTCCTTTATGGCAGATTTTGGGGCTAAATTTGTTAAGACGCTCAACGATTCGCGGAGTTGGTCCCTGGACGGACAGGTAAGCTTTGCGCAGGTGGAAAGCGGCTGTAACTTCTATGCCTGGTTATCGGCGGCCGACCAGATGTCAACATTTGGCGCGATCTGCGATAGTCTTTGGAGCTGCTCAGCACCACCAAATGTTGTGATCAATTTCGACCGTTGGCGTTATGCTAGCGATGCCTGGAATGCCAACAATG
>CAZIBG010000053.1:0-1803 GCA_964536985.1 uncultured Candidatus Saccharibacteria bacterium
TATTTAACACGATATACAACGTCGGTTCGTTCTCTCGCTGGCATCACTTGGCCCGCAAAAAGGGCTTATCGTATCACCCGTATTCGGGCTATAGCGTTGGCAAGGACTCCATGCAATTTTTCATAACCGATCAAACAGAACCTACCAAGGCGCTAGAGCTCTTTACTCTCGGGATTCGGGAGCTTGCCAAGATCATGGATGGTGACTTTAGCGAACGAGAGTTTGAACGGGCTAAGGGCTACGTAACGGGTGATTTTGAATCCAGCTTCCAGAAGCCAAGTAGCTTTGCTGGTTGGTATGGATCTGATTTTAGCTCCGATACTGACTTGGTTGCACCAGAAGTCTATAAGGCAGAGCTGGAGAGCGTGCAGCCCGAGGATTTAAAGCGCGTAAATGACTTGCTAACATCTGGGCGCTGGGTACTAAGCTTGGTTGGGCAGGGGATTAAAGATGATGAAGGTAAGTACCGGGACGTTGTTCGTAAGCATCTAGGTTAAAATCGTCTTGACTGTGAGCTAATATAGTTTTATGCTTTTGCTGTCTTAGGAGATGTGTGGGTACGTGCTCATTGCATCGATTTAGGCATATTGAATACTAGGTGCTGCACGAAGCAGTGCCATCCGTACATTCACACCACAACCAAAGAGGGTGATAGAGTTGCCAGATGACAACGAACTCGACCGGCTAAAGGCTGATCAAGACGATGCGTTCCAGCGCAAACAAGCCGCCTGGGAGGTTCAGAATCAAGCTTGGCAAGTGCGTTTGAGCGCCAAAGAGGCCTTGGATGGGGCGTACGCGCGCAAGCAAGCCGCCTACGAGATCCAACAAGCTGCATGGACAGACTTGCAGCATTTGCGTGATAGCAATGGCCCACGCATCGCAAGCTTGAACGATCAGCAGAATCAAGCTTTCGCGAATATGTCACAAGCGTTCGAGCGAGCATCAGCTGCCTACGAAGCCCGGGATGGAGCTGCAGCGAAGGCTTATTCCAACGATGGCCATCAGTACAAGGCTGCGTCAAAGGCTGCAGTTGCTGAGCGTCGAGCGCTGGTTGCTGAAATCAAGGAGGCCGAGGCCCGACACGCCAGCGCCGCCGAAAGATTCCAGACTGCAAAGGCTGAGTTCCAGACGGCTAAGGCTACGTTCGATCGAGCTAAAGCCGAACACGAGCGTCTTAGTGGTGAATTCAGGGCTGCCAAGACCGTATTCGATCAGGCGCGCCAAGCCTTTCAGGATTGCTTGGAGCGACTTAAGGCGGAGCAGCAGAAGCGCAAAGCAAAGCGTCGGGAGCTGGCAGTCCAGGCTGGTGTTCCAGCCGAGTACCTGGACGAAGTGTGGGTGACCATCAAGCCTGATGGCACGACGCATTTCTACTTCGGTGGAGTCGGCGAGCCGGGCGGCGAGGGGCATGCTCACTACGTGATGAACGCGGCTGGAAAGCTGACGTATCGCCGTGAGCCGCATGAGGAACGTGGCCCGCATAACTACCTCACGATCCAGCCGGACTACTTCGACATAATCGTGAGGGAAGCACCCCGAGATGGTGACTTTGGCTTCACTTGTGTCTTCCGAGGTTACGAGGCACATGTTGAGTCAAACGTGAATCAGCAGGGTCGTGCCAAGATTGACAACTACTATGGGCCGAATGGTCCATTCGGCCCAGGGCATCATCATGCCGTGGCGTACCGTGATGACCCGCTTGTGTTCATAGCAGACGAGATCCGTTCTTAGCGGTCACTCGTGGGGCCTGATTCTGCAGCTTCTGCTGCAGAATCAGGCCCATATTGATATATAATGGAATTA
>CAZIBG010000054.1:0-1634 GCA_964536985.1 uncultured Candidatus Saccharibacteria bacterium
GGATGCCAGAACAGGGATAGAAGCCTGCTACAATAGCTACTATGCAAGATAAAAACACCATTCCAACCAAACTTCTGTGGGTTGATTTAGAGATGACTGGCTTAGACATTTCGAAGGATCGAATTATTGAAGTTGCCGTGGAGATCACCGATTTCGAGTTCAAGACCCTAGCTAGCTACCAGGCGGTTATTCATCAACCGGACGAGATAGTAAACAGCATGAACCCTTGGGCTGCATCGCAACACTCGGCCAGTGGTCTGACTGCACGTGTTCGTGATAGTAAAAAGAGCGAAGAGGAAGTTATTGGCGAAATGATTGGCCTTATTAAAGCTCACTTTGGTGACGAAATGGCCATATTATCCGGAAACTCAATCCACAACGACCGTAACTTTATTAAACAGTGGTGGCCAGAAGTTGATGCATTATTACACTACCGAATGGTGGATGTAAGTAGTCTAAAGATCTTGATGCAGGGGATGCACGGATTTGTCTATGAAAAAGACAGCTCGCACCGCGCCGAAGACGACATTAAGGCTTCGATTTCCGAGTTACAAGAATACCTAAAGAGGCTCAGTAGTGGATCATAAAACTGTCGAAGAATTTATTCTAAGCATGCCAAATTCGCGGCTTGATTATCCGTTTGGAAAAGAGGCTGCTGTCTATAAGGTAAAAACCGCTGACGACGAGAAGATGTACGCCTTAATTAGTGAAGGATCGGAGCCGCTCAGATTGAGCCTTAAGTGCGATCCGCAGCTTGCTAAGCTGCTTCGAGAGAAGTACATCACCGTTATGGAAGGCTACCACCTGAACAAGAAGCACTGGAATACTATTATCCTGAGTGGCGAGATTGAATGGCCAGAGATACAGGGTTTTATACGCCATAGTTACGACTTAGTTATCGGCGCCGATAACGCCTATCCAACGTTACCGTAATTACTTAATTGGTTCACCGAGCAGAAGGCTGGCGCCATTGTAGGCGTCCTGCAGAACTTTTTTCTCTTTTGCCGATTTGGCACTAGTGAAAAGTGTTTTTATCTCTGTTCTGTAGCTTTTTAACTTAGTAGTCAGAAGATCTACAAACACGCTGTCATACTGGTTGTTGGCTGCTGCGGTTGTAAGCGTTGCATCGGTTTTGGCGCTCTTTTTAAGTCCTAGCTTAGATGCCGCTTTTTTATCTTTTATAAGTACCAGCGTTTGTTTTTGGATACTGGCGATGCTTACGCTTGTGTTAGCTGCCAAGTTCTTGGTAGTTGGCTGTCGAACCGTTCTCTCGCTTTGTCCAAGGTCGGCAATACGGATCAATTCTGTCTGATCTTGAGCAAGTGAAAGTAACTGTGTGCTACGATCCGATCCACCACCAATAATGGACATAAAGACTAGGAAGACGATAAGTAAGCCAACGATTCCACCGGCAAAGATCAAAATTCGCTGAATGGGCGAATTACCAGACGGTAAGTTAAACCGACCAGATTGCTGTTGCTGGCCGTGGTTCATAATAAAGTCGTACTGCGGATTTGGTGACGGCTGCGGCATTTGTTGCATCTGGGGTACTTGAGGTGCTTGAGGAGGGAGTGGTTGCTGTGGTACCTGGGGCTGGAAGGGCTGTTGCGGATTCATAATCAGTATTATAGCGT
>CAZIBG010000055.1:0-1607 GCA_964536985.1 uncultured Candidatus Saccharibacteria bacterium
ACGCTATAATACTGATTATGAATCCGCAACAGCCCTTCCAGCCCCAGGTACCACAAGCTCCCCAGCAACCTCAACAGCCCCAGCCGTCACCAAATCCGCAGTACGACTTTATTATGAACCACGGCCAGCAACAGCAATCTGGTCGGTTTAACTTACCGTCTGGTAATTCGCCCATTCAGCGAATTTTGATCTTTGCCGGTGGAATCGTTGGCTTACTTATCGTCTTCCTGGTCTTTTTGTCCATTATTGGTGGTGGATCGGATCGTAGCACACAGTTACTTTCACTGGCCCAAGATCAGACAGAATTGATCCGTATTGCCGACCTTGGACAAAGCGAACGAACCGTTCGCCAGCCAACAACCAAAAACCTTGCCGCCAACACCAGCGTCAGTATTGCCAGCATTCAAAAACAAACACTGGTTTTAATTAAGGATAAGAAGGCTGCGTCTAAATTAGGGCTTAAAAAGAGCGCCAAAACCGATGCAACGCTTACAACCGCAGCCGCCAACAACCAGTATGACACCGTATTTGTAGACCTTCTGACTACTAAGTTAAAAAGCTACAGAACAGAGATAAAAACACTGTTCACTAGCGCCAAATCGGCAAAAGAGAAAAAAGTTCTGCAGGACGCTTACAATGGCGCCAGTCTTCTGCTCGGTGAACCAATTAAGTAACTACGGTAACGTTGGATAGGCGTTATCGGCGCCAATAACCAAGTCGTAACTATGACGTATAAAACCCTGGATCTCTGGCCATTCAATCTCGCCACTCAGGATAATAGTATTCCAGTGCTTCTTGTTCAGGTGGTAGCCTTCCATAACGGTGATGTACTTCTCTCGAAGCAGCTTAGCAAGCTGCGGATCGCACTTAAGGCTCAATCTGAGCGGCTCCGATCCTTCACTAATTAAGGCGTACATCTTCTCGTCGTCAGCGGTTTTTACCTTATAGACAGCAGCCTCTTTTCCAAACGGATAATCAAGCCGCGAATTTGGCATGCTTAGAATAAATTCTTCGACAGTTTTATGATCCACTACTGAGCCTCTTTAGGTATTCTTGTAACTCGGAAATCGAAGCCTTAATGTCGTCTTCGGCGCGGTGCGAGCTGTCTTTTTCATAGACAAATCCGTGCATCCCCTGCATCAAGATCTTTAGACTACTTACATCCACCATTCGGTAGTGTAATAATGCATCAACTTCTGGCCACCACTGTTTAATAAAGTTACGGTCGTTGTGGATTGAGTTTCCGGATAATATGGCCATTTCGTCACCAAAGTGAGCTTTAATAAGGCCAATCATTTCGCCAATAACTTCCTCTTCGCTTTTTTTACTGTCTCGAACGCGTGCAGTTAGGCCACTGGCCGAGTGCTGTGACGCCGCCCAAGGGTTCATGTTATTCACTACCTCGTCCGGCTGATGAATCACCGCCTGGTAACTTGCCAGGGTCTTAAACTCGAAATCGGTGATCTCCACGGCAACTTCAATAATTCGATCCTTCGAGATATCTAAGCCAGTCATCTCTAAATCAACCCATAGCAGTTTGGTTGGAATGGTATTTTTATCTTGCATAGTAGCTATTGTAGCAGGCTTCTATCCCTGTTCTGGCATCC